>JBFICQ010000223.1:0-6106 GCA_041581895.1 Polyangiales bacterium
CTACGGCCTTCGCGCAAGTGGTAGCGTGCTCAAGGTCCCGGGCTGGCATGCCGTGTACGGCGTCACGACCGAACCGCTCGCGGGCGAAGAACAGGATCCCGAAGACGACGACCGTCTTCCGGAGCTTCAGGAGGGCGAGGCCTTGACCCTGGTCATTCCGCCTGGAGCCGCGATGCAACACAAGCAGACCGAGCCGCCGCCGCTGTTCACCGAGGCGACCCTGGTCAAGAAGCTCGAGGAAGAGGGCATCGGTCGGCCGAGCACCTACGCCGAGATCATCAGTAAGGTCGAGCAGCGGGCATACGTTCAGAAAGAAGGCAACAAGCTGGTGCCCACGCCGCTCGGCAAGCTCGTCATCGAAAAGCTGGTCGCCGACAACTTCGACCTCGCCGACATCGGGTTTACTCGAAAGCTCGAAGAAGACCTCGACGCCGTCGAGGAGGCGCGCGCGAAGCGACTCGATGTGCTTCAGCCCTTCCACGAACGTTTGCAGGCGCAGATCGCCCACGCGGTCGAGCAGAAAGGCAAGTGGTGGCCCGAGCCGGTCGAGATCGGCGAAACGTGCCCCGAGTCCGGCGACCCGCTGGTCAAGCGGTGGGGGCGTAACGGGCCGTTCATTGGTTGCACGAGCTACCCCGATTGCCGCTACACCCTGAACATCGGGGCCGACGGCGAGATCGAGGAACCCAAAGAACCCGAGCTCACCGACTACGATTGCAACGAATGTGGTGCCAAGATGACCAAGCGGTGGGGGCGCAACGGTTGGTTCCTCGGTTGCTCGCGCTACCCCGACTGCAAACACACGCGCGCTGTCCCGCTCGGGTACAAGTGCCCCAAGTGCAAGACCGGGGACATCATTCCGATAAAGCCCAAGGGGCGCGGACGCCCGTTCTACGGCTGCACCAATTACCAGTCCGAAGAGGAATGCGATTTCCGGGTTTGGCAAAAGCCCGTGGGTGTGAAGTGCCCAACCTGCGGGAGCGACTTCCTGGTGCCGATGGGTGGCAAGAAGAGCCCCAAGCTCAAGTGCGCGAACGAGACCTGCGACTACGAGCGGCCCTACGACCCAGATGAGCTCCATCACGAACGCGAGTCCCAGGCGCCGCCGACCCCTACCGCCGGCTCCGCGACGGGCTAAGGTTCGACGGTGGCAGAGGTGGTCGTCATCGGTGCGGGCCTGGCCGGCACCGAATGTGCCTGGCAGCTGGCCGAACGCGGCGTGTCGGTACGCCTGGTCGAGCAAAAGCCGTTGTCGCGCACCCCAGCGCAACAGTCGGAGTCTTTTGCCGAGCTCGTCTGCTCCAATTCTTTTCGCGGAGCGGCGTTGCACAATGCGGTAGGCCTGTTGAAAGAAGAGATGCGTCGCAGCGGCTCGCTCGTCATGGAGGCCGGCGAGCTTCACCGAGTTCCGGCGGGCGGCGCGTTTGCGGTGGATCGCGACCGATTCAGCGCCGAGGTGACTCGACGGATTGAGGCGCATCCACGCATCGAAGTCGTTCATGAAGTCGTCGATCGCATTCCTGACACAAGGCCTTTGGTGATCGCGACTGGACCACTCACGTCGGGCGGGCTTGCAGACGACATCGCCCGCGCGGTCGGGGTCGAGCACCTGGCTTACTACGACGCGATCGCGCCAATCGTCTCGGGCGACTCGATCAACTGGGAGCGGGCATTTCGGGCATCCCGCTACGACAAAGGGGGCGACGATGCTTACGTGAACTGCCCTCTCGACGAAACCGAGTACGACAATTTTGTAAAGGCCATCCTCGACTCAGAGAAGGTGACGCCGCGCGAGTTCGAGGAGGTGCGGTACTTCGAGGGCTGCCTTCCGATCGAGGTAATGGCCGCTCGTGGGCACAAGACTTTGTCGTTTGGTTGCATGAAGCCGGTCGGCCTGATCGACCCGCACACCGGAAAGCGCCCGCACGCCGTGGTGCAGCTTCGCCAAGAAGATCGGGCGGGGACTGCATTCAACATGGTGGGGTTTCAGACGCGGATGAAGTGGCCCGAGCAGAAGCGAATCTTTCGAATGATCCCCGGGCTCGAAAAGGCCGAATTCGAGCGGCTTGGGAGCGTTCATCGCAATACTTTCGTCAATTCTCCGGAGGTGCTCGACGAGGATCTGGCGATTCGCGGGCTCCCTGGGGTGCATCTCGCGGGTCAGATCAGCGGGGTCGAGGGATATGTCGAGAGCGCCGCCTGCGGTTTGCTGCTGGGGATCGAGCTCGCGCACGAGGCGAAAGAGCGACCGTTTCGTTTTCCGCCACGGACGACCATGCTTGGAGCGCTCATTGGACACCTGCGCACCCACAGCGACGACTTCCAGCCTTCGAACGTGATGTGGAGCATGGTTCCAGCGCTCCAAGGGCGGCGGCTTCCCAAGCGCGCCCGTCGAGCTGCGCAGGCGGAGCGCGCTCTGCAGGATCTCAGGTGGTGGCTCGCCGACGTGGTAGAGTCGCGCGATGCCGTCGACCGATCCGCTCAACCAGCAGATCGACGCCTTCGCACGATACCTCGCGGATGAGCGGCGAAGCTCTGCGCGAACCGTCGAAACGTACGTCCGCGACCTTCGAAGCCTTCGGGATTTCGCACGCGAAGAAGGCCTTCCCGTGGATGCTCGCAAGCTCGACATCGTGGCGCTCAGGGGCTTTTTGTCGAGCCTCTTTCGGTCGAACCAGGCGAGCACCCTTTCGAAAAAGGTGAGCGCGATTCGATCCTTTTATCGCTTCTTGCTCAAGCGCCGCATCATCGACGACAATCCCGCTGCCGGCTTGCGGTCGCCCAAGGTCGCAAAGTCGCTCCCGAGGTTCCTGACGGTCGATCAGGCGTTTCGGGTCATGGACTCGCCGCCCAACGAGCGCGAGCGCGCCAAGCCGCTTCAAACCCGCGACCGCGCACTTCTCGAAACGCTCTACGGTACCGGCGTCCGCGTCGGCGAGCTCGCGGCGATGAACATCGACGACTGCGATTTCGAAGCCAGGTCCGCGCGGGTGCTCGGCAAGGGCGGAAAGGAGCGAGTCGTTCCACTCGGGCGCGCCGCGCTCGAAGCGCTCGAGGCTTACTTGCCGGAGCGCCGCGCACTACTCGCCAAGTCGACGGGAGACGACACAAACGCGCTTTGGCTTTCTCGACGCGGGAGCCGTCTCAGTGTCCGGCAAGTGCAGAACATCGTTCGTCGCCACGGGACACTCGGGGCAGGACGGGGCGACTTGCATCCGCATGCAATGAGACACACCTGCGCGACTCACCTGCTCGACGCTGGGGCCGACCTTCGCGCGATTCAAGAGCTTCTCGGGCACGCGAGCCTGTCGACGACACAGCGCTACACGCATGTGAGCGTGGATCGTCTGATGGAGGTCTACGATCAGTCGCATCCACTCGCGCGTGCGAAAAAAAGGGGTAGTTGACAGTCCAAAGAGCCGTACTTAGGTTGCTTCGGTTCGAGATGGATCCACACGACAAGCCCGTTTTTCGCTCCACGACAATCGTTGCCGTCCGCCGGGACGGGCGGGCGGCCATGGCCGGCGACGGCCAAGTTTCGCTCGGCCAGACGGTGATGAAGGGACAGGCTCGCAAGGTGCGTCGCATTGCCGAGGGCAAGGTCGTGGCTGGCTTTGCGGGGGCCACGGCCGACGCGTTTACGCTCCTCGATCGATTCGAGGCAAAGCTAAAGGAGCACCGGGGAAGCCTGCAGCGCGCCGCCGTCGAGCTCGCGAAAGACTGGCGAACCGATCGGTACCTGCGGCGCCTCGAAGCGATGCTGGTCGTGATGAACGACGAAACGACGCTCTTGGTTAGCGGAACGGGCGATGTCATCGAGCCTGACGAAGGCGTAATCGCCATCGGCTCTGGCGGCTCGTATGCATTGGCTGCGGCGCGAGCCTTGACGCGGAATACGAACCTGACCGCAGCGGATGTGGCACGCAAGGCGCTGGAAATCGCGTCCGAAATCTGCGTGTTCACCAACGACGAAATCGTTGTGGAGGAGATCGGCGAATGACGCTTGGCAATTTCACGCCCCGAGAGACTGTCGGAGAGCTCGACCGGTACATTATCGGGCAAGACAAAGCAAAGCGTGCCGTGGCGATCGCATTGCGCAATCGCTGGCGACGGCAGCAGGTCACCGACGACCTTCGCGACGAGATCGCTCCCCGCAACATCATCATGATCGGGCCCACAGGCGTCGGTAAGACCGAAATCGCACGAAGGCTCGCCAAGTTGGCCCGGGCACCGTTCGTGAAGGTCGAGGCTTCGAAGTTCACCGAGGTCGGCTACGTAGGCCGCGACGTAGAGTCGATGATTCGCGACCTCGTCGAAAACGCGATTCAAATCTGCGAGCGTGAGGCTCTCGAGGGTGTGCAGACTCGGGCACAAGACAGCGCCGAAGAGCGCCTGGCGAGGATGGTCCTGCTAGCAGAGCGGCCCGCGGTGGAGCCTCAGCAAGCGGAGGTAAAACCGCAGACGCATCAATTCGGGCCGCTGAGCTTCCAGATCACGCCCCAGCAGCCTTCGCAGCCTCAGTCGTTCTTCTCGGATAGCGAAGTCAACGACACTCGGCAGCGCATTCGAAACGGAGAGCTGGACGACGTCGAAGTAGAGCTCGATGTCACGGACTCCCAACATCCGTTCATGACGATCTTCGGCGCTCAAGGCACCGAAGAAGTGAACCTCCAAGACATGATGTCGCAGATGCCCGGGTTCAAAGGCCGGACGAAGCGACGGCGACTCAAGATTCCCGAGGCGCTCGAGGTGTTGAAGCAACAAGAGGCGCAGAAGTTGATCGACCACGACGCCGTCCAACGCGACGCCGTTCAACGCACCGAGCAGGCTGGCATCGTCTTTCTCGATGAGATCGACAAGGTCGGCTCGGACCGACGCATCGGCGGCCCCGATGTGTCGCGAGAAGGCGTACAGCGGGACCTCCTGCCGATCGTCGAAGGCTCTACGGTGAGCACCAAGTACGGCCCGGTCAAGACGGATCACATTCTCTTCATTGCCGCCGGTGCTTTCCACGTGTCGAAGGTCGCCGACCTGATTCCCGAGCTTCAGGGTCGCTTCCCGATCCGGGTCGAGCTCGACTCGCTCGAGAGAGGCGACTTCGTCCGGATCCTCGTCGAGCCGAGGAATGCATTGACCAAGCAGTATCAAGCCTTGATGGCGACCGAGGGGATCGAGCTGGTCTTCGAACCCAAGGCGGTCGAGGAGCTCGCAGGGTACGCCGCAGAAGCCAACCGACGGGCGGAAAACATCGGCGCGCGACGGCTCTACACGATCATGGAGGCGCTTCTCGAGGAGCTTTCGTATGACGCGTCCGAGCGTGCCGATTCGAAGTTCTTGGTCGACGTCGAGTACGTGAAGAAAACGCTCGACCCGATTCTCGCGGACGAAGATCTCGCGAAGTACATCCTTTAATAGCGCAGTAGCGCACCGACTGGGACGGGCGTGCTCGCGAGCGGGACCCCGAGCCGCCTCGCCGCATCCCGCCGCCCGCCCGCAACATCCACTGCCCTTCGACAGCCCGGCGCCGCAGGCGTCGGACTCGGGGATTGCACGCTCCCCTTGCGTAGTTGGACGGTGAAGTGAGACGCTCCTATCTAGACGGGAGGTGTGTATGATTCAGCGCACACTACTCAGCACGGCGCTAGCATTGATCGCATTTGCCTGCGGCTCCTCGGAGGCAACGATTTGCAGCCAAGCCTGTGATTTGATCGAACGAGCGTGCATGAGCACGACATCGGATTGCGCGCGGGAATGCGCCGAAGATCTTGCCGATTGCCCCGCTGAAATGATGGCTGTGCTCGATTGCGTGCTGGCAGCAAGTGAGCTTCAGTGCGACCCAGGGCAGGACCAGGGTCTCGCAGAAGCTCCTTGTCAGGAAGAGCACGACGCGACGGAGCTCTGCGGGAAGGATCCCTTCTAGACCGCCGCCGCTGGTACCGTCGCTTCCGCTCCCAATGCAGCGTCGCCGGCGCTGACTCGACGCCTGATGCCTGCTATACGACTCCCTCATGCAAGACCTCATTCAGAAGGCGGCGACCCTCCAAGAAGCGCTTCCGTACATCCGGCGCTTTCACGGGGAGATCTTCGTCATCAAGTATGGGGGCAA
>JBFICQ010000224.1:0-6079 GCA_041581895.1 Polyangiales bacterium
TCGGACGCGCTGGCTGACGACTTCCGAGTTGGCGCTCGCACGACAAAAAAAGAGGAGACGGCCCCCAAACACGGGCGGGTGGGGACTGCCTCCTCTTTGGGGCTGATCGTGCGGCAAGCCGGTATCTAGACGCAGATCGCACGAATCTGTCAACGAGGAATCGGGGGCTGTTGCGCATTCACTGCAGCCCCAATCCCATAGCGCCAGAAATTGTGAAGCAGGCCACCAAAGCTTATCAAAGCCACCGTAATTCTCCGAGCTTGCGCTTTTTTTGACCGGCGATCGCCACCGACAGAAGGTGGGGGCATGTCGGTGTCGCAGGAGCGGCGCGAGCTGCGCGGGCAGATCTTGGACGGCCGCTACCGCATCGGAAACGCGATCGGGGTAGGAGGCACGGGAATCGTCTTCGAGGCCGAACGCCTGGCCACGTTGGAGCGGGTCGTCGTCAAAATGCTGCGGCCTGCCTACGCCGGGAATCCGGACCTCATGGCTCGGGTCCGTCGAGAGGTCGAAGTGGCGCGCCGCGTCTTTCATCCCGGCATCGTCCCGGTGATCGACCACGGATCGCTCGACGACGAATCTCCGTACGTAGTGATGAAATACATGCGCTCGGAATGCCTCGCGACCTATCTCCGACGGTCAGACCCGCTTTCGGCGCGTCAAACGTCGGTTATCATGGCTCGCCTCGCGTCCATTCTGCATAGCGTTCACCGACACGGTTATGTTCATCGCGACATCAAGCCAGAGCACATCTTGATGAAGCGCGGCGCGTACGGCGAGCTCGACGTACACCTGCTCGATTTCGGGGTATGCGCCGCGGAAACAGCACCCGCCGACGAGCGATCCCGAGAACGAGGGCGCGTCTATGGCACTCCGAGTTATGCATCGCCCGAGCAGGCCAGCGGAAATCCTTACGTCGATGCGCGCGCCGATCTCTTTGGCGTGGGCGTCACCATGTTCGAGGCGCTCACCGGTCGGCTCCCGTTCACGGGAGCAGACGTCAACACCGTGCTTCGCCGAATCATTCGGGAGGACGCCCCGCGCGCATCGCTGATCTCGACTCGCGTCTCTCCTGAAATGGACGTGGTCCTCTCGAAGCTACTGAGCCGTAATCCGGCAGCCAGATACCCGTCCGCACGTGCACTGATGCGGGCCCTCGAGCCTTGGCTTCACGAGCGCGTGCGCACCGAACGGGCCCTGGCCGAGACTTTGCACGTCGAAGCCGAGACCACGAGCATTCGTCCGACGGCGCAGCACGAAATGGTCGCGGCCTAAGCGACCGTGTTTTAGCTCTTGGTCAGCTTGTCGATCAGGTCTTCGACATCGGCGGGGGTGGCCATCGCGTGATAGCCCTTGTCGACGTAGAGGACCGTTCCCGTGATGCCACTGGCTAGGGGGCTACATAGGAAAGCCGCGGCGTTTCCCACCTCTTCGCCGCGAAGCGCATCTGGGAGCGGCGCGTTGAGCTCGTAGTACTTGATCATCTTGTGAATGAAGCCGATCGCGGTCGCGGCACGAGAAGCATAGGGGCCCGCCGAAATCACGTTGACCCGGTGCCCCCACCGGCGTCCGGCTTCGAACGCAAGCATCCGGGCATCGCTTTCTAGCGCGGCCTTGGCCGATGCCATCCCACCACCGTATTCGGGAACCACACCCTGGCTGGCCAGGTATGAAAGCGCCAAGAACGAGCCCTCGTCCCGCATCAAAGGCGCCAGCCGCTGCGTCAACGACACGAACGAATAGGCGCTGGCACCAACCGCAGCGAGGTAACCCGTGCGGCTCGTTTCCAGGATTGGCTTGGTGACTTCGGGCCCATGCGCCAGACTGTGCACGACGATGTCGAGGCACCGATCTCCAAAGTCATCGCGTAGTCGTCGAGCGACCCCGTCGATGCTGAAATCGCCTCGATCACGGTAGCGCTTCTGCGCACGGAGCTCGGCGGAAGCCTCTTCGAGCGTGTCGAAGTCGGCGTCGAGAGGGTAGATCGCCTCGAACTCGAGCATGCCGCCGTCGGGTAGCCGGCGTGATTCGTCGAGCTTGCCTCGTCGAAGAAGCGTTTCGAAGATCCCGAGGGCCGGCGGCCACGTGCCGACGCAGACCGAAGCACCGGCACTCGCAAGTGCTTTTGCGATGGCAAACCCGAACCCGGCATCGTCGGCGACTCCCGCGACGAACGCTCGCTTCCCGGACAGATCGATCGACAGCATGCGCGGAACCTTATCCCTAGTGACGCGAAGCCGCTACACTCCGCGCCATGTCGAGCGGTGACCAAGGAGTCGGATACGATCGTGTAGGCGAGAAGTACTTCCGAGAGCGCGGTTTACGCCGTTATGCGGGAGTGTGGTCGCTCTGGGCGCTCGGCGTAGGCGCGGTCATCTCGGGCGACTTCTTCGGCTGGAACTTCGGGCTCGCCGCTGGGGGCTTTGGGGGGCTCTTGATCGCCACCGTCATCATCACCGTGATGTACGCGGGCCTTTGTTTCAGCATCGCCGAAATGACCGCCGCCCTGCCGCACACCGGAGGGGCATACTCTTTTGCGCGCTCGGCGATGGGTCCGTGGGGCGCGTACATCACCGGCCTCGCCGAGAACATGGAGTACATCCTCACGCCGGCCGTCATCGTGGTCGGCATCGGAGGGTACCTCGGTGCGATCTTCGGCACCCCGCCCGCAGCAGAGCCGCTTTGGTGGTTGGCGAGCTACGCCCTCTTCGTTGGGCTCAACATCAAAGGGGTCGAAGTCACCTTCCGGTTCACCGTGTTGATCACGATCCTGGCCCTCGGCGTGCTCCTGGTGTTCTGGGTGTCCGCCCTCCCACACTTCGACTTGGACTGGGCGCTCAACATCGAGCCGAAAGTCGGCGCCACGCGTTGGCTGCCCTACGGCCCAATCGGGGTGCTCGGTGCGTTGCCCTTTGCGATCTGGTTTTTCCTCGCGATCGAGCAGCTCCCGCTTGCCGCCGAGGAGGCGGAGGCGCCCAGTCGCGACCTGCCGCGGGGGCTCTTGCTCGGACTTTTCACGTTGGTGGTGGCTGCCTTCCTGACGTTGTTTCTCAACGCGGGTATTGCCCCGGGCTCCTCGGCGTTGGGCTCGTCTGCCGAGCCTCTGTTCGAGGGGTTCAAGACCACCTTTGGCGCAGGCCTTGGTGCCAAGCTGCTGGCTCTGGTGGCGGTCACGGGCTTGGTCGCGAGCTTTCACAGCATCATCTTCGCCTACGGCCGCCAGATCTTCTCGCTCTCGAGAGCCGGCTATTTCCCACGCTGGCTCTCCCGCACGCACCGCACTCGCCAGACGCCGCATGCCGCCCTCCTCGTGGGCGCCGCCCTAGGCTACGCGGTGGCGTACGGGATTCACGCCCTCGGGCCCGAGCATCCCGTCGGAGCCGTGTTGTTGAACATGGCGGTCTTTGGCGCGGTGATCGCGTACGCCCTTCAGATGCTGTCGTACATCCTGCTTCGCCTGCGATTGCCCAACATCGTGCGCCCCTACCGGAGCCCTCTGGGGATCCCGGGAGCGGCGATCGCCCTAGTCGTCTCTATCGTGACCTTGGTGGCGCTCTTCGTCACCGATCCGATCTACCAAAAGGTCGTGATCGGCGCCGCCGTATGGTACGGGCTGGGGCTCTTGTGGTTTGCGTTCTACGCGCGACACAAGCTGGTCCTCGCCCCCGAAGAATCGTTCGCCCGTACCGCTCACGCCCGACGGGACGACCCTTGAACCGCGTGCAAAGCTCCGGCCCATGCAAGTCCTTCTGGTGAGGCACGGAGCCGCGGTCGAGACGAGCTTGGCCAGGACCGACTATCTACGCTGGTTGACCGACAACGGGCGCAGGTCGATGACCGGCGTTGGAAGAGCGCTCGCTAGTTTGAACCTCCAGTACTCCTGCATCTACACGAGCCCACTGACTCGCGCAGTCCAGAGCGCGGAGATTCTCGCGGCTACCCAACCGGATTTTGCGGGCCCAGTCGAAGTATACACCCCTTTGTCGAGCGATGAAGGGACGACGGCGCAAGCGCTCGCGCCACTCGAACATGCGGGCGAGGACGACGTCATCGTGATGGTCACCCACATGCCCAAGATCGAAATACTCGCCAGCCACCTCTGTCAGACGCAACGGCTCGCCCGTTTCAAAACCGGATCAACCTGTTCGATTCGGCTCGAGCGCGGGAGAGGCGCATTTCAGTGGATGCTCAACCCAGAGACGCTCGAGTTTCTGCGCGGCTAACCGATCCTATCCGCCCGCCCGCACAGTGCAGACTTGGTTGCGGCCGCGGCTCTTGGCCTCATAGAGCGCCTTGTCGCCCTGGGCAAAGAGAGCTTCGGCTGTGGTTGCGTCATCCGGGAACGTCGCGACGCCAAGCGATGCCGTGACCTTCAGCGGCCCGAGCTCGGTAGCCACCTCTGTGCTCTGTAGCTCGTCGCGAACGCGCTCAGCCAGAAGCCTTGCGCCGCGCGCATCAGTCTCCTCGCAAAGTACACAAAACTCTTCTCCGCCGAAGCGTGCTACCAGATCGGTTTCGCGCTTGACGCGTTTCAACACGCGCGCGAGCTCCCGCAAGACCAGGTCCCCGCTCTGGTGGCCATATGTGTCATTAACAGCCTTGAAATGATCCAAATCTGTCACAATTAGAGACAATTTGCGCCGGAACCGCTGGGCCGCGAGAATCCTCTGCTCCATCTCGGCGAGAAACGCCCGCTTGTTGAGGCAACCGGTGAGACCGTCGGTCGTCGCTTTTTCCTCTAACAGGCGAACGGCCCGCGCGTTGGCGATGGCAACGGCGAGTTGGTTCGCCAAAGCCTGTAGTGTCTCGCGTGCCGATGCGCCGAAGGCTTGTGCCGCCTTGGCAGCGACGATCAAGGTGCCAATCGGTTCCTCTCGAACGACCAACGGCAAGACGAGCAACGAGTTGATGCCCTTGAGCTTGGCCTTCTTGGTAAAGAGAATCTGGTGCTTCGAATCGAAATCGCCCCGATAGGGAAGGTAGTGCCTGTTCTTTACCACCATCGCAGTGAGTGATGCGTTGTCTCGAAAGCGGAGCCCTTGGAAATCCAACGCGCGTTCACCGATCGCACGACGCACGATGTGGCGCCGTCCTTCGACCTGGTAATCGGTGATCGCGGCGAAGTCATGCGGGGCGATCTCCGCGGCGGTGGCGAGCCCGACCTCCATCACCTCATCTTGATTGAGCGCTGTGCTCAAGGCCGTCGAGCCCCGGTAGAGGATCTCTTGCTGGCGCTTGGCGCGCTCGAGCTGAAGGAACACCCGCTCGTTCTCGACGGCCCTGAGTACGTGCGACGTGCTGCCTCGCAGGAGCTCCTCCTCCTGTGGCGTGAAAGGTCGATCCTCGAGTCGGTCGGCACACAAAACGGCGCGAAAGTGACCGTTCTCGAGCACCGGAACCGCGAGAAACGAGCGAACCACTGCAGGACCGCGATAGTAACAAAGCCCGCGATAGCCTGCGCGAATCTTCTGAAGATTCGTGGTCAGCTTTCGTCGAACCGCGGCCCCCACCGCGCCGGAGCCCAAGGAAAACGGCCCATCGGCAATGTCGTCGCTCGAAGTGACTAGCTCGACGATGTGAAGCCTCTCGCCGTCCCCGGCCGGCATCAAGAGCACGCACGTGTGAAGGCTGAGCGTACCGTGGAGGAGCTCGAGGGTGTGATAGAGGGCTTGGTGCACTTCTTGGACGCTCGTCTGGAAAAGACGCTCTTCGTCCCGCAGCCCATCGGAGGCGGGTGCCACCAATCGAAACAGACGGGTCTCGTCGCGCATCCGTTCTTGCTCTGCCTCGAGAGCGAGCTCGGACCTTCGGCGGATCCGGGTGATTTCCGCGCGGGTGAAAACCAGATTCAGAACCCCAAACGAAAGAACGAAGAACCCGTGCGCCGCGAGGACCGAGGGATCGGTGATGTTCTCCCCGAGAAAGGAAATACCAAAGTCGAGCGCAGCAGCGAACACAACGATGCTTGCGCCGGCCCGACCCGTGGCAAAGGACGCGCCCAGCGCCACGGCCACGTAGGTCAGCGGATAAAGCTCGCTCGAGACTCCCCCGCGAGCTTGAACGAGCGCGTGGACGCCGA
>JBFICQ010000225.1:0-6044 GCA_041581895.1 Polyangiales bacterium
GGCGTGGGGAGTGCCAACCCGTCCAACAGCAGTCCGTTCGGGTTGGACACGAGTCACGAGGCGAGCTTGCGTCGGCCTTAGCCCACCCGTGAACCGGGCTGACAATTGCAAGCGAGCCGTCCGGCCGATGGCCGTGTCCCGCGCCGTGCCGAGCGCGGACCGAGGTACAAACGACGCAGAGGCGAGGGCGTGCCTGGGCCGCGGACCGATCGGGGAACGACGAAGCCTCCATTGGTGGCGGCGCGGACCGCGGGGCACCGATCGACGCAGACCTGAGGACGTGCCTTTGCTGCGAACCGCTACTGGGTTTCTGTCTCGTCGGCCGGTTCGGCTTCGAGGGCATCCAGGTCCAAAGCCCCGCCATCCTGTTCGAGCGTTTCGAGGTCCAGTTCCCCGCCCTCACCTTCGAGCGCGTCTAGATCCAGCTCGTCTTCTCCAGCCCCGTCGAGGTCGTCGAGGTCGAAGTCGTCCCCGCCCTCTTCGAGCGCGTCCAGGTCGAAGCCAACGTCGTCCTCGTCATCTCCTGGCTCATCGAGGTGCACCGATTGGTCTTCGATCAGGCTTGGGAGCCAGGTCGATAGGGATGGAACATACGTGATGAGAACCAGCGCGATGAGGAGCAAGCCGATAAAGGGCAAGACGCATCTGTAGAGCTGAGTAATGGGCTTGTTGAACCGGAAGCTCGAGATGAAGAGATTCAGGCCGACTGGTGGGGTCATGTAGCCGATCTCGAGGTTGAGCAGAAAGACGATCCCGAGATGGTATGGGTCTACCCCAAAACGCTGAGCGATCGGGACGATCAGCGGCACCACGACCACGATTGCCGAGAAGATGTCCATCAACATCCCGACGCCGATCAGGAAGAAGTTGAGGGCGATGAGGAACATCAGCTGCGAGGTAATGAAGCCCTCCATGCTGTCGAGGATCAGCATCGGTACGCGAGCCTGAATCAGGAATGCGGTGAAGCCGATCGCGGTCGACAGAATGACCAGGATCGCGCCGACGAGGGTCATCGCTTCGCGTATGATTCGCGGGAGATCCTTGCGGAAGCTCACATCGCGGTAGATGAACACCTCGATGATCAGGGTGTAGATCGCGGTAAACGCGGCGGCCTCGTGAATGCGAAGAAGACCGGAATACATCCCGCCGAGAAGCCCCACCGGGAGCGCCACCTCCCATTTCGCCTCCCAGAAAGAGGCGAGCGCTTCTTTTCGATCGAACGAAGTCCGGGGCATCTTTTGTTTGACGCCGGTGATCGCGCTATAGACGCCGAGGGTCGCTACCGTGATCACGCCCGGGATCAAACCGGCCAAGAAGAGCTTCTCGATCATGATCCCAGCGACGACACCGTAGAGGATCATCGGGACGCTCGGCGGGAACAGGAGCCCCAGCGAGCCGCCGGTCGTCACCAAGCCGAGGGAGAAGTTCTCTTTGTACCTGTCGGCCAAGAGCGCCGGGAAGAGCAGGCCCCCGATCGCGACGATCGTGATACCGCTCCCGCCGGTGAAGGTCGTGAAGAAGGCGGAAGCGACCAGACACACCATCGCCAACCCGCCCGGCATCCATCCGAGCCAGGCGCGTGACAGCTTCACCAGGCGTTGCGGAGTCCCGCTCTCGGCCATGAGATAGCCGGCAAAGGTGAACAACGGAATGGTGACCAAGAGTGGTGAATCGGCGAACTTCTCGCTGAAGACGTCGTTCGCGGTGCCGGTGATGCTGGTGTCGGGCAGCGCTCCGAAAAGCAGCATCGACGCCGCACCAAAGATCGCGAACAACGGCGCACCGAGGACGGCCAGCACGACGAGGAGAACGATCCAGAAGCCGTCCATCTCAGCCCTGCTCCTCGCCGGTGTCGGGGTAGTTCTTGGTCACGAAGGCAACGCTCGCAGCCATCGCGCGCAAGATGAAGCGCACTGCCATGAAGATGAACATGGACGGGACGATCAGCTGAAGGACGACGTCGGGCGTCGACATCTGAATCCCGAACACCTCGAGCATGTTTCGAATCGCGCAAAAGATGTCGGGGCGCGAGAGCCCGGCATCTGCAAGCACCTGAGACGATGCCTCACAGATGTGCACCATCTCGTCGTTGGTGCCGAGGACCGAGTACTCGAGCGGGATCTCCATGGCGTTGTTGAGAACAGAAAGCCAAAACACGCGCCCCAGGTAGAAGCAGGTCACCGCGCCAAAAGTGGACACGATGGCCCGAAGCAGCTGCTTCATCCGTGGAGGGGAGAGCCTCGGAAGGACGTCGATCGCAATGTGCTTTTCGTCGTAAGTCGAAAGCGAGGCACCAAAGAAGGCGAGCCACAGCGTTCCCTTCTGCAGAAAGGAATCCGCCCAAGCCATCCGCTCGAGCGCGACGTTGGCGAAATCGAGGTCGAAGTTGGTCAGATTGCGAAGCGTGGCCTGAGCGGCCGCGACCACTATCATGATCAAGAGAACGGTGGCAGCAATCGCCGCTTCACCGCGCGCGACCTGGCGGTCCAGACGCCGGATATATTTCACTTGGCTTACTTTCCTGCGGCGCGCTGGACCGCTTCGAGCAGACTCTTCGAGTAGACGCGACCTGTCAGATTGCCGCGCACTTCCTCGGCTGCCTTGTCCCACTCGGCTTGGGCGCTGCTGATGCTGATCGCAGTGATTCCGCGCTTCAAAATAGTCTCGTAGGACTTGTCGTCGTCGCGGCGAATCGACTTGTTGAGGGCCTTGTGGGCGCGAATGCCGGTATCGAGAAGGACCTTTTTCTGTTCCTCCGTGAGCGCATCAAACTTGTCTTTTCGGACGATCGTGGCGCCCACGATGATGCCATCGTTCGTGGCGGTGACGTACTTGAGACGCGTGTACCACTGCAGCGATACTGCCGCGAGCGCAGAGGAAGGAAGGGTATCGACCATCTTCGTCTGAAGGGCGGGGTATACCTCAGGCACTCCAAGGCGAACCCCGTTTGCTCCGACGACTTTCAAGAACTCGGTGAAGATCAGGTCGTCCTTCCAGGCCCAGGGCCGCAACTGCTTGAGATCCGAGGGACGCTCGAACTTGTGCATCGAGAAGATGCGCGTCTTGCCGACATCGCCCCAACCGAGGAGCTGGTAGCCCTCTTTGATGAACATCTCTTCGAACTGAGAATTGAGCTCCGCGCGTACCTGATCGAGCTCTTCGTACTCAGTAAACACACCGGGCAAGGACAGAACCAAAACCGAGCGCACAAGCATGCCCAAACCCGTAGTGGTGATCGCTGCACCGTCCATCTGGCCAGCACGCATTTTTCGGACGAAGTCGCGCTCATCGCCTTGGCTTCCGCCGGTGTAGAAACGGAGCTTGAGCGTATTGTTGGTTTCCTTTTGAAGCGTCGAGTTCCACGCGTTGAAAACCTTCATCCAAGACGAGCCGCTCGGCGCCAAAGTGGCGATCCGAAGCTCAACGGCGCCCTCGGCATTGGCCGATTTGACGGTCGCTCCTGGAAGGGCGAATGCGAAAAGCGCCAGAGCTAGGGTGAATGCCAATCTGTGTTTCATGGTTGCCTCACGCGAGCCGGAGACGCCGCCCGTGCGGTCGACCCCATGGGTAGATACGGCTCAAGAAAGCCGAAGATTCACTGTGATCGGGTGTCTAGTCAACGAAAACCGTGGGGATTTCGACCAGAGCCGCCTTTACCCCCCAGATCACGCTAGAAAAGTTGGTCCGCGTGTGTGGTGTAGAGCTGCGCACGCTCCCTTGCCATGCGGTTGGACAGGCGTGCCTGAGGAAGCACATCGCCCGCTGCAAGGACTTCGGCGATGAGCTCGTCGAACAACGCGCGATTCCCGCTTTGCACGGCGTAGTACCGGGCCATGTTGACCAGCGTCAGCAACGCGCGCCGCTCGGTAACGGCCAGCGCCTTCTCGAAGTAGTCTTTCGCGGCGTCGAGATCGGCCGCCATTTCCGATGCGGTGGCGACGCCCATGAAGGTGTAGCCCGCGGCGTGATAGTAATCGGGGTCGAGCGCGATCGAACGGGCCACGAAAGCCTTGGCGTACGGAAGGTCGGCCACGGCCACCATGTCGTCCTTCGCAGAGTTGATGTACGCGCCCCACGCCTGCCCGGCCCAAAGGAGTAGCGGTGCGTCGGCCTTCTCCTGAAACGATTCCTTGAGCCAGGCCTCCAGCTCTTCGACCGAGCCGGTCGACGCATCGTAGACATCTGAGTGAAGAAGGCTGATCTGGTGCATCGTCAGGTCTTTCGAGCGCATATACATGATACGCAAGCGACGACGCTCAGCGTCGGCTTCGTCGTATTTGCCTTCGAACTCGAGGGCTTCGACCTCGACTTCGACCCACCCGTAAGCGTAGCCGAAGTACGCCTGCGCCAGCTGTGTCAGCAACGCGCCGTTGTCGGGTGCAACGTGCAGGATGCCTTCGAGCTGGACGATGGTCGCCGGAACGGCCTCGCCGGCCAGATCGTAGTCCCAGTATTCCTCGAATGCCGGTGCCGCACGCTCGAACAGACCGGCGGTCGATTCGGCAGTGAGCTTCGCGAGGTCGCAGCCGGTGACCAGCACCACGATGCAACAC
Source organism: Polyangiales bacterium (assembly GCA_041581895.1). Taxonomy (GTDB): domain Bacteria; phylum Myxococcota_A; class Polyangia; order Polyangiales; family Houyiibacteriaceae; genus SG8-38. The sequence goes on from JBFICQ010000225.1 coordinate 4,554, forward strand.
AACCCCAGCACCCGCCAGAGGCGAGCCGGCAATAGATCTTCGTACATGCCGGCAGGTGTACGAAAACTAGGGTGAAATTGTCAATCAGGTTCGTAGTAATCCGGATCGCTTGACGAGGCGGGCTCGGGATAACAGGGTTTGAAAATGCTTAGATTTCGAGTTCCCTGGGGGCTGAGCGCAGCGTTTCTGGCTGCCCTCGTGACGGCCAGCCCCGCCCGGGGGTCCATCGTTCAGGCCCTCGAGCTGTCCGAGCTGGTGGAGCAGTCGGACCGAATTGTCGTTGGGCGGGTGGTTTTCGCCGAGGCTTTTCGGCGCCAGGACGGCACCATCACCACCTGGTACCGCGTCGAGGTCGAACGCGAGCTGCGCGACGACGCCCCGACCAAAGACGAAGAGCCCGAGGTGATCCTTCAGGTGCTCGGAGGTCAAATCGGCAATCTCGGCATGCGCGTCGAGGGCGAGCCCCGATTCACCGTTGGCGAGCGTGCTGTGATCTTCATGAGAGAGGGCAACGAGCTCGCATTCCAACCGGTCGGGATGGCGCAGGGCGTCATGCGAATCCGAACGGAAGCTGGAGACGAAACAGTACGCCAGAGCCGTGAAGGTCTTTTCTTGGTGCGGCGCGGGCCGGACGGCTTGCTGAAGCGAAGCGCCGGCGCCCTTCCACAAAGGGAACGCCTCAAAACGTTTCTCGAGAGGGTGAGCACAATCGTTCGAGAGCAAGCGGGTGCGGCTGATGAGTAGGCGCGGTTCGCTCACGTTCCTCGCCGGGTTGATGCTCGTCGCGGCATTGACGCCCACCCAGGCGTCGGCGTTTTGTCGGATGACGACGATGGGCGGTGCCCAAGTGGGGGAGCAGGCCTGCATCGAGGATGGGGCTTTTCTGGAATGGCCCATCGCCTGCCTTCCCTACGCGATCGATGCGCGCGGCAGCAGCTCGATGGACTTCAGCGATGTCGAAGCAGCGATCGATTTGTCTTTTGCAACGTGGCAAAACCAAACATGCAACGGACAGCCAGTCGATTTGATCTTCAAGCCACAGAACTCCTCGACCTGCCAACGCACAGAGCTCCGAAACCCTGGCGGCAACGTCAATACGATCGCATTTCTGGATCCCTGGGAAGATCAATGTGGCACGGCTTTCTCGCGAAATGCCTTCGCCGTCACCATCGTTTGGCATGACACTTCGAACGGCACGATTTTCGACGCCGACATGATGATCAACGAAGCCCTAGGCCCCTATGACCGGTGTCCCCCATCGGGATGCGACCCGGGTACGCCGTCGAATCCGGGGCCGGTGGACTTGCAGAGCATCGTGACCCATGAAGTCGGACACTTCCTCGGCATCGGTCACTCCGACATCGAGGACGCTACCATGTTTCCCTCCTCGCCGCGCACGGAGGTTTCGAAGCGAGACCTCGCTCCGGACGACATCGACGCGTTGTGCACGATCTATCCTCCGGGTGATCTCGATGACACCTGTGAGCCGTA
>JBFICQ010000226.1:0-6043 GCA_041581895.1 Polyangiales bacterium
CGTCGACACGAAAGGCTCCGGCATGAGCTCGCGGCCGGTCTCCTCGAGCAGGATGCAGAGATCGAAGAACCCGAGCCCCAAGCCGCCGTGCTCTTGCGGGATTTGCAGTCCGAGCCAGCCGAGGTCGGCCATCTCGCTCCAGAGCTCCCGTGAGAACCCGACCTCGTCTTTGCCATCGCGAAAGGCTCGTAGTCTTGCAACGGGCGCGCGCCTCTGAACGAACTCATGCGCGGTCTTGGAGAGCAGCTTCTGCTCATCGTTAAAGAGAAGCGAAGGGGTCGTGTGGCCGGTCATTTCTTCCCCTCCGGCAAACCGAGCACGCGTTTGGATACGATGTTCTTTTGGATCTCCGACGAGCCGCCCTCAATCGTCGTGGCACGTGACCGTAGCCAGTCTCGCGTGTACTCGAGGTCGTCTTGGTCGAAACCGGGCCCTTCCCATCCGAGCCCCTGAATGCCCGCCACCTTCATACCGAGCTCGAACCGTTTCTGCTTCAGCTCGCTGCCTACGATCTTCACGATCGAGCCCTCCGGGCCAGGCGTCCCGCTTTCGGCCCGCTGCTCGATGCGCGCAAGCGTGAGGTGGAAGGCCTCTTCGAGCATACCGAGACACGCAATCTCATCACGGAGCAGCGGGTCTGGAATCGGCCCGTCTTCGACGCCCAGGTGCTTTCGCGCACGCGCGACGACCTCCCGCTGTGCTGAGCCCGGCTGACGGGCTATCGAACGGCCGATCGATGAACGCTCGTGCCCCAGGATCGCTTTGGCAATGGCCCAGCCGTTGTCGAGCTCGCCCAGGAGGTTTTTGGCAGGCACTCGCACATCGTCGAAAAAGGTTTCGCAAAACGGGGAGTAGCCGCTGATGAGGTCGATGCGCCGAACGGTTATCCCCGGCGTGTTGAGATCGGCGAGGAGCACCGAGATTCCCATTTGCTTCTTGGGAGCGTTGGGGTTGGTGCGGGCGAGGCAGTAGATCCAGTCGCTCAGGTGGGCGTGCGATGTCCAGACTTTTTGTCCGTTGAGCACGAAGTCGTCTCCGTCGCGTTCGGCCTTGAGTTGCAGGTTCGCGAGGTCGGACCCTGCATTGGGCTCGGAGTAGCCTTGGCACCACCGCACTTCGCCACGTACGATCTTGGGAAGATGCTCGGCGCGTTGCTCATCGTTGCCGTACTCCAATAGAACTGGACCGAACATCGCGAGGCCCTGCCCCGCAATCGGTCGCGGCACGCCGATCGCCTTGAGCTCCTCGTGGATGATCTGCTCGTGGGCCACGCTGAGTCCGCCACCGCCGTATCGTTTGGGCCAGCTCGGTGCGGTCCAGCCTTTTTCGATGCCTCGGTCGCGCCATGCGAGCACGTCGGGGTCCGATTCGGCGTCCTTGGCGCCGCCCCAGTATCCCTCGAAGGGCCCGCTGCCACTCGTCCCCCAAAGCGACTTTGGAGCGTTTTGTCGGATCCAGGCGCGGGCTTCCTCTCGAAATGTGTCCAGCTCGCTCACGCACCTACTCCGCGGCGCCGGCCTTTTTCATGTCGAGCGCCACGTCTTCGATCATGTCTTCTTGACCGCCGACCGTCTTCAGTCGGCCGAGCTCGACGAGGATATCTGTCGACTTGAGGCCGTACTTCGCAGCCGCGCGCTTGGCGAAGAGCAGGAACGACGAATACACGCCGGCATACCCAAGCGTGAGTGAGTCGCGGTCGGCTCGAACTTTGTGGGTCATCAGCGGGTAGACGATGTCTTCCGCGACGTCCATCAGCTTCCACATGTCGACCCCGGTCTGGACGCCCATGCGGTGAAGGACCGCCACGAAGACTTCCAGAGGCGTGTTGCCGGCGCCCGCTCCCATGCCCGCCGCGGAGCCATCGATGCGCGAGGCACCAGCTTCGAGGGCCGCCAAGGAATTCGCCACTCCCATATGAAGGTTGTGATGCCCGTGAAAGCCAAGCTCCGTATCGGGCTCGAGCTCTCGTCGAAGAAGGCTAGCGCGGGCAGTGACGTCGTCGGGAAGCATGTAACCGGCCGAATCGGTGATGTAGATGCAATTCGCTCCGTAGCTCTCCATCAACTTGGCCTGCACGAGCAGGTCTTCTGCCGGGATCATGTGAGCCATCATCAAGAACCCCACCGTATCCATTTCCATCTTGCGCCCGAGCGAAATGTGCTGCTCGGAGACGTCGGCTTCCGTGCAGTGGGTCGCGACGCGTATCGTCTGCACACCGCAGTCGTGAGCCATATGCAAGTGATCGACGGTGCCAATGCCTGGAAGGAGCAGCGCGGAAATTTTCGCTTTCTTCATCTTGGGAACGACGGCGCGGAGATACTCCTCATCACTTGCAGCCGGGAACCCGTAGTTCACCGAGGCGCCGCCGAGGCCGTCGCCGTGTGTCACCTCGATCAATGGTACGCCCGCCTCGTCGAGCGCGGTCGCAACCTCGACCATTTGGTCGGTGGTGAGCTGATGTCGCTGGGGGTGCATCCCGTCGCGCAAGCTCATGTCGTGAAGCGTAACCTTCTTACCTTCGAGATTCATGCTGCCTCCGCGCGGAGAATTTCCTCGGCGATCAGCTCGGCGGTCCGGAGGCCCGCCGCCGTCATGATGTCCAGATTGCCTGCGTACTTGGGCAGGAAGTCACCGAGACCTTCGACCTCCATGAAAAACGAGACGCGATTCCCATCGAAGACCGGCCCGTTCTTCAGTGTGTAACCGGGGACGTACTTCTGAACTTCGGCGATCATTCGATGGGCCGACTCGATGATCTCTGCCTCTTTTGGAGGGTCCTTCGTGAGACAGTGAATCGTATCTCGCATGATGAGAGGTGGCTCGGCCGGATTGATGATGATGATCGCCTTACCTCGATCCGCTCCGCCCACGACCTCGACGCCCTTGGCTGTCGTTCGGGTAAATTCGTCGATGTTCTTGCGCGTTCCGGGACCGGCGGACTTCGACGCGACGGTTGCGATGATTTCGCCGTATTCGACAGGCTGTACGTGACTCACGGCAGCTACCATTGGAATCGTCGCCTGCCCGCCGCAGGTCACCATGTTCACATTCTGCTCGTTTCGCCCCATCATCGTTTCGAGATTGACGGGTGGGACGCAGAACGGACCGATCGCCGCCGGCGTGAGATCAACCATTTTCACGCCATACTTTTTGACTGCGTCGTTGTTGGACTGGTGGACGTATGCGCTCGTCGCGTCCCAAGCTATCCGGACCTTGTCGTCGACGATGTGCGGCTCGAGGCCCTTGACCCCTTCCGAGGTCGTCTTGAGACCGAGCTCTTTCGCTCGTTTGAGGCCTTCGGACGTTGGATCGATACCCACCATCCAGACAGGCTCGACGATCTCGCTTCGAAGAGCCTTGTAGAGCAGGTCGGTGCCGATGTTCCCGGACCCGATGATCGCTGCTTTCACTTTGGTGCTCATCTGTTCCATCGCTCCTAAGTGAACCTCACTGCTGCCGTTCCGACGTCCTCCACTTCCAGATACATTTCGTCTCCTGCCACGACAGGCTCGAGCGGCACCAACGAACCGGACAGCACCACGTCACCGGCGTTCAACGTAATCCCGAACTGCGACAATGTATTGGCCAGCCAGCTTACGCAATTCAACGGTGAATCGAGCGCTGCCGAGCCCAACCCTTCGCTCAAGAACTCGCCATTCTTGTATACCCGCATCCTGAGCTGTGGGAAATCGAGCCCCTTCGGGTCGGTATGCTCGTCGCCGAGCACGAACAGCCCGCAGCTCGCATTATCGGCAACGGTGTCTTGAATTTTCACGTTCCAGTCGCGAATCCGGCTGTCGACCACTTCGAAGCAGGCCATGACGTATTCGGTCGCGCCGACGACATCGTCGTTGGTCACGCCTGGGCCGTGCAAGTCCGCTTTGAGCTTGAACGCGATTTCTCCCTCGGCACGCGGTTGGATCAGCTGCTCGCTGATCGGCATGGGCCCGCCGTTGGGATACAACATCTTGTCGGTGAGATACCCGAAGTCCGGCTGGAACACGCCCAGCATTTCCTGGACTGCCCCGCTCGTCACTCCAATCTTCTTGCCAATGATTTCTTCGCCATCGTCGTTGATGCGCCGATTCACCATTCGAAGTGAAACGTGATAGGCGTCTTCAATTGTGATTTCGGGCCAGCGTTCCGTGAGTGGCGACAGGGTTCGCCGAGCACGCAGTGCTTCGTAGAGCTCGTCTCCGAGCTTTGCAATTTTGGCTTTGCGTGTGGCGTCATCCATGTCGATCACGAGACCCGATCGCGAGGACTATTCTCTTCTCAGCCTAGGTCGTCGTTCAAGAACTTAAGGGTGAGCTCGTTGAAGAGCTTTGGGTATTCGACCATCACCCAGTGGCCGCAGCTGGAAATCAGCACGGTCCGAGCCTTCGCGCACTTCGACGCTATTTTCGAGGCACCCGTCGGTGGACAGAATTTGTCGTTGGCGCCCCAGAAGCAAAGCACCGGGCATTGAATCTCTGAAAGCTGGTCTTCTTGATTGACCACCTGGATTCGCGCGATGTTGTCTTTGTGCTGGGTGAGCGCGACTTGATAACGCTCTTCGATGACCTGATCGGTGATCTTCGACTCATCATGGAGTTGTAGAGAAAAGACCCGCCGCATCGTCTCTTTGCTGATGCCTTCCTTGTAAAGGACACGAATCATCGTCTTGATGCCCTCCATCTCCATGTAGGTTTCACGCGTCTCGAGGGCCCCAGGTGCCATCAGCACCAGTTTCTCGATGGTGTTGGGGTAGCGCAGCGCCATCGTGATGGCGATCGCCCCACCCTGCGAGTTTCCGACTAGCGCGACCCTGTCCACGCCAAGCACGTCGAGGAGCCCCTTGTATTGCCCGGCGACGTCGTCGAGCGTGAACGTCCCCTCCGCCGGCTTGGTCGAATAGCCATAACCCATGGTGTCCGGCACGATCACCCGGTAGCCGTGCTCGACTAGGAAGGGATAGTTTCCCTTGAAGTTGCTCCAGCCGCTCGCCCCAGGACCGCTTCCATGAATGAAGAGCACGACTTTGCGATCCCCGGTGCCCACGTCGTGGTAGTGCATCGTGATGTCACCGTCGACGTCCGCGTACTTCCCCTCGGGAACTGCTTCTACGACCATTGACACCGCCAGTGGTGCAAGCCCGCAGGCCTGCTCAAATGAAGAAATCCGTGTTCTTTGCGCCGAAGAGCACGCCACCAAAATTAGCTGCCGGAGTGTCCGGCCCGTTGGCATGGTGAAGCCGAATGGCGTGAATGTCCTGGAAGTGGCGGTTCACGGGATGATCTTCGAAGGCGGCACGTGCGCCGCACGCCGTAAACAGGTTCTCGACGACCTCGGTGGCCGCATTGACGGCCCTTGCCGAGTCGCTCCGAAACCGGACTCGTCGCTCGACCGGGATCTTCTCGCCTCGTTCGAGGTACGTGAACATCTCCTCGAAGTTGCGGCGCAAGACCAGGATCTCTCGGTCGAGCACCGCGGCCGACTCGGCGGCGATCACGGTGTTGGTGAAGGAGTCTTTGGCTTTGCCGCCGGTTGCTTGAGAGACCTTGCTCTTCATGTAATCGACGTACGCGTCGAGCGCGCCGAGGGCTGCGCCGACAGCCGGGGTCGACACGGAGCGCACGTGGATTTGACCGAACGGGTAGCGAAACACCGGCGACGGGTTGATCGCGTTGCCGGGGCTATCTTGCCTGAAGCCATCGGAGAACTTGTGCATGCGGTGATCGGGCACGAACGCGCCATCGACGACGACATCTTTGCTGCCGGAGCCCCGAAGGCCGGACGTGTACCAGTTGTCGATGATCTCGTAATCGGATCGTGGAACCAAGAAAGTCCGCATGTCGGGGGGCTTCCCCTCTTCGGTCGGGACAAATCCACCGAGGAATGCCCAGTCGGCGAAATCGCATCCGCTCGAGAACGACCACCGGCCGCTCAGTTTGACGCCGCCGTCGACCCACTCGGCCTTTCCAACCGGCATGTACGAGGAAGAGATCAGTGTCGTCGGATCGTCTTTCCAAACTTCGTCCTGAGCCTCGGGCGCAAACAAGGC
>JBFICQ010000227.1:0-6017 GCA_041581895.1 Polyangiales bacterium
CCGAAGTGGTCGTAGCGAGTTCGCAGTGCTCGTGCGAGGGGTGGAACGAGTGCAGAGTGCTGAGCGCATTGCGATCGAGCTGATCGAAAGGCTGGAACGCCCGATCACCGTCTCGGGCACCCGCTTCAGCCTGAGCGCAAGCATCGGCATTACGCTATTCCCACGGCAGAGCGGCGAGTGGCGATTGCTGCTCCAAGGTGCCGACGCGGCCGTGTACGACGCAAAGACCCGAGGCCGAGGCCACGTCAGCATCGCTCCACGAAAAGCCGACGCGTAGGGATCGACGAGCGGTTACGACTCGCTCGCGGTTTCTTCGGGGCCAGCTTCGACTTCCTCGGCGGCGGCAGCGGCTTCGGCCTGGGCCGCCGGCTCTGCGGTTTCGGCCTCGGGAGTAGGCTCGGGCGCCTCCTTCTTGGGAGCAGGTGCCTCGATCAGCTTTTCAGCGAGCAGGATCTTCACCTTCTCGTCGCCGCTAACCCATTTGCGCTTGGCGTCGCGAACGCCGTAGCGACCCGACCGCTTCTTTATGATCTCGTATTCTTTGGTTTTCTTTACGATCTCCATGGGCCCTCCGGTACCGCAAACTCGAGGTGGAGACAAATGCTCTTGCAAGCACGTTGGGTCCGTACCTCTCTAGTGCCCGCGTCAGAGCTCGAGTCTTCGGGCTGCGCTCACGCCCTCCACCACCATCCACATCAAAAGCCCCAGCATCAGCGACGCGAGGGCGATGAGAGGTACATTGCCTTGGGCGAGGAAGTCCTGGAGGTTGGTGATCAATGCCAAGCCCGCAACCGTCATCACCAGCAGCATCGGGATCACCAACGGCCAGACGTTTCTCTTCCTCGCAAAGAAATAGAGAGAGAGCGTCATCAACGTGAGCGCGGCCAAAAGCTGGTTGCTCGCACCGAAAATCGGCCAAAGCACCCAGCCGACTGCCTTTGCCTGCCCCGTTGCAGGGTCCGGAGTTTCCGCCAGCGCGAGGTACATCGCTGGAGCGATCGCCCCCAAGGTCGCAATGAAGGGATTGGTGAGTGGCTTGATGTGCATGGCAGTCCCAAGCTCAGCGAGAATGAAGCGTTGAATGCGCACGGCGGTGTCGAGCGAGGTGGCGGCAAACGCAATGACCAGAACCGCCATGAGCGTTCGCGAGAGCTCGGCCGACAACCCGACCGCCTCGAGGAACGCGCCCCCTCCCAACACGAAAGCTGCGGCCTTGTTGCCACCAGCATGCTCCCACGTGTCGTAGTAGATCGCCCAACTCAAGTTCTCGACGGCCCCTTGGCCTGGAAGGGCGCAGGCTCCGACCAGCCCGATGCCCGCGACGGCCGCAAGGGTCGAGGCGAGCGCCAAAGACCCCTCGCCGAGCATTCCTCCGTATCCGATCATGCGAGTGTCCGATAGACGATCGACCTGCTTTGACGTCGTTCCCGAGGCCACCAGCCCATGGAAGCCGCTGATCGCCCCACACGCAATCGTCACGAACAAGATCGGAAAGATCGGCGGAGCTCCTTCCTCGGAAGTCCGAAAGATCGGCGCGTCAAAATGCGGATGCGCGACCAAGACGCCCAGGAACAAAAGCCCGAGGCCGACCAATAGCTGATGGCTATTGATGTAGTCGCGCGGCTGAAGAAGAAGCCACACCGGTAGCAAGCTCGCGATCGCGGAGTACACCAAAAGGAAGAAGATCCAGGCCGTCTCGACCTTGTGCTCGTCGAACCCCATCGCAACGAAGTCGACCGGCACCAGGGTCCCCACCCATACGAAAAAGTACAGGACGGCGAGGGCCAAGAGAGAAGGAGCGAGTAGCTTCGCCCGCCGTTTGTAGACCAACCAACCGATGATGATCGCGACGATGATCTGGACATTGATCGGGATGACGCTCGTCGGCTGGCTGACGAACAGGCTTGCGATCGCCATCGCGAAGACTGCCAGCACGAGCCAGACCAGCACTAGAACGAAACACATGAATAGGATGCGGGCTCGCTTGCTCACGGTCTTGGCCGTGATGTCTGCTATCGACCGGCCTTTTTCGCGCACGCTTGCCACCAACGCGCCGAAGTCGTGAGCCGCACCCATGAAAATCGTTCCTAAAACCACCCAAGCGAGCGCTGGCCCCCATCCCCAATATGCCGCGACGCAAGGTCCGATGATCGGCGCGGCACCCGCAATCGACGTGAAGTGATGGCCAAACAGGACCGGGCGTTGAGACGGAACGTAGTCGATGCCGTCTTCGAGCTCGTGTGACGGCGTCAGGAAGTCCTGCCGATCCTCGTAGATGCGTTCACCGAGAAATCGCGCATAGACGCGATACGCAAAGAGGAATGCAACGAGGATCAGAGCTGCGGCGACGGCTGCCATGTCCGGCGTTGGTGGGCTTTTTTGGGTTTCCGGTCAAGCACAAAGCCGCTTTCCTTTGTCCCGAAAAACGCTAAGGTCCCGGGCATGAGCGCGACATTCCGGCCCCATGGTGTGTGGACTGCAATGGTGACTCCGTTTTCTACGGATCGTCAGGTCGACTACGACACCTTGCGACGCTTGATCGAGTTCGCGCTGAGCGAGAGCGTGGAAGGTGTTGTCCCATGCGGTACCACCGGCGAATCGCCAACGCTTTCCTGGCAAGAGCACGACGCGGTCATCGATGCCGCCGTGCGTGCCGTCGAAGGGCGCGCTGGCGTCCTTGCCGGGACGGGAAGCAACAATACGAAAGAGGCGGTTCGCGGAACCGCGCATGCCAAGGATGCAGGGGCGACCGCGGCGCTTTTGGTCGACTGCTATTACAACGGGCCGTCGAGCCTGGAGCTTCGCACCGAATACTACGAGCGAATCCTCGATGAAGTCCCAGACATCCCTCTGGTGCCCTACATCATTCCTGGCCGAAGCGGCTGCGCCCTGTCGGCTGCGGACCTGGCCGTGCTGCACTTGAACGAGCCGCAGCGAGTCCCAGCCGTCAAGGAAGCCACGGGGGACCTCGATCGCATGCGCCTCGATCGCAAGCTTGCGGGGCCGGCCTTGGGCATCCTCTCGGGCGACGACGATATGACGCTCAAGATGATGCGCGACCCGGATATTCGCGCCTCCGGAGTCATCAGCGTGATGTCGAATCTCGTGCCGGGCGCGTTGAGCGCGATCGTGCGCGCACAAGAGGCAAACGACGTTGAGGAAACTGACCGCCTCGTGGCTGCGCTATCGCCCATCCTGGCTCTGGTGTCCTGCCAGACGACGAATGTGCGCACCCTGCCGAACGGCCAAAGTGTCGAAGTGATTGACAAGTTTCGTAACCCCGTCCCTTTGAAGACCATGATGGCGGGGCTCGGCATGGTCAACGCTGCAACCCGCCCGCCGCTTGGCCGCATGAGCCCCGCAGCCGTCGCACAGTGCCGCGAAGCCCTTCGAAACGTCCATTCCGCAGACCCGGGGATCCTCGGACCCATCGAGGAGGCCTTCGGCGTGCGGATCGATCAACGTCTAGGAGACGACACGGTATGGTCGGCGCTGGCCCGTTGAGGGGACTGTGTACCGCGCGCTGATTCGCCCGCTGCTCTACTTGCTGCCAGCCGAGGCTGCACATCATTTCACGTTCGCTTGTCTGCGATGGTTTGCAGCGATTCCGGGCGTGGCGGCCCTGCTCCGACGCCTGCTGTTGGTCCGCTCGGAGCTCTCCCGGATTCGTGCGCTCGGCCTGGAGTTGCCGAACCCGATCGGGCTCGCAGCAGGCTTTGACAAAGACGCGCGTGGGTACGAGGCGCTGGGCGCGCTTGGGTTCGCTTTTGTCGAGGTGGGAACGCTCACGGGGCAACCCCAGCCGGGCAATCCAAGACCGAGGCTTTTTCGGCTTCCCCGTGATCGGGCCCTCATCAATCGCATGGGCTTCAACAACCGCGGCTCATCCGACGCCGTGAACCGCCTTCGCCGACCCCGCCAGACCATCGTCGGAGTGAACATCGGCAAGACCAAAGACGTTTCAGAGTCCGACGCCATTGCCGATCACGTCGCGAGCGCCAAACGCATCGGTCCCTTCGCGGACTACGTCGTCGTCAATGTCAGCTCGCCCAACACGCCTGGGCTTCGCGACCTTCAGGCACGAGAAAAACTCGAGCCTTTGTTGAGGGCCGTCCGCGAAGCACTCCGTGAGGCAGACCCGAGCCGTCGGGTGCCCCTCCTCGTCAAGATCGCCCCCGATCTGGCGGACGAGGACATCGACGCCGTAGCCGACCTCGCGATTGAGCTTGGGCTCGAGGGCGTGATCGCCACCAACACCACAATCGGACGGGACGGGCTCAAGAGCGATGCGGCGAAAATCGAGAAGTGCGGCGCCGGCGGTCTGAGCGGACCACCGATCGAACACCGCTCTCTCGAGGTGTTGAAACGCTTGCGCCAAAGAGTCGGCAACCGATTGGTATTGATCTCGGTTGGCGGAATCGAAACGGCAGAGCAGGCGTGGGCGAGAATCCAGGCAGGCGCGACTCTGGTACAGGTCTACACCGCGTTCGTCTACGAAGGTCCGTTGTTGCCAAGACGGCTCGCTGTAGGAGTTGCGGAGCTCGCTCGCGAGGCGGGGTTCGCCCATGCGCAAGACGCGATTGGGGTCAGCACCTAGTCGGCCTGCGCGCTACGGCCGCCTTCCGGCTTTACCTTCTGGCTGCGATGACCGAGACTGCCCCGCGAGGAGGAGTGGCATGGGCATTGTGTCTTGGGTGATTTTCGGGCTGGTCGCAGGAGCCCTCGCAAAGCTGTTCACGCCGGGCGACGACGCCGGCGGATTTCTCCGAACGACAGCACTCGGCATCGTGGGAGCGGTCGCCGGCGGCTTCGTCGGAACAGCGCTTGGTTTTGGCAAAGTCACCGGTTTCAACATACGCAGCTTCGTGATCGCGATCGCCGGCGCCCTCCTGGTACTCTGGGCCTATCGCCTGGTGAAAAGAAGCTGAAGAAGCCCGGGGGCCAGGAGAACTGCACGCGACCCGCGCATAATTCCACGTTGTCGTGGCGCGACCGCCGAGGTAGCGTCCTCTAGAACAGATCATGCTCACACTCTTCGGGAACGCATTCAGTCCGTTCTCTCGCAAGGTACAGATCATCCTCGAACACAAGGGAGTCGCCTTCGAGTTCGTCGACGGTCTTTCGCGTGCGCATCGGAACCGGCTTGCCACGGTCAACAGCCGCCTCGAGGTACCGGCGATCGACCATGACGGTCTCATCGTCGTGAACTCGGCCGACATAGCCGCCTACCTGGAACGCGTGTTTCCGGATCGGCGCATTTATCCGCAAGACGATGGCGGTTGGGTCACGGCGCGCGCCTGGGAGCGTTGTGCCGATACCGCCATTGACTCGATCCTAGTCGACATCAGCTACTGGGTGTGGGCTATTCGAGAAGACAAGATGCCCGAGGGTCTCCTCCAAGCGGCGCGCGCCGATTTGGGAACGATCTACGACGCGCTCGACCAACAGCTCGAGGGTCGCGACTGGGTTTGCGGCGAGCTCTCCATCGCGGATATCGCACTCTTTCCGCACCTTAGCGGCACTCGTCTTCTGCAAGTGCCTTTCGACGAGTCGCGTCACCGAAACGTGCTGTCTTGGTACAAACGGTGCCGCGATACGAAGATCTTTGCGGACGATCTCGCACGTACGAAAGCCTACGTTGCCGACCCGTCGAAGACGGACATCGAACGCGAGAAGATCTTCTGGCGAGGCGACCGAATCGAATGGATCCTCGCCCGGGGATTCCACCAATGGTTCGTAAAGGAAATCGACCAGGGCCGCGTTCTATGGCCGCAGCTCGGCGTGCCAGGCCCCACTTGACGCCAATCGTCTAGAAGCGAACCATGAGGTCGATAAGATGGCGTCGATGAGGACTCAGAAACTCCACAGTGGAGCGGTGATGCCCGCGTTGGGGCTCGGAACTTGGAAGTCGGAGCCCGAAGCGGTGTACGGGGCGGTTCGAACGGCAATCGAGGTCGGCTACCGGCACATCGATTGCGCGGCCATCTACCAGAACGAAGAAGAGATCGGACGGGCGC
>JBFICQ010000228.1:0-6004 GCA_041581895.1 Polyangiales bacterium
CGGCTCGTTCGAGACCATGGGCTTTCGGGATGGATTCGGATTCATCGACTACTTGCCGCTCCAGAGATTTGGTGTTCACGTCGGCCTGAGCGGCCGCTTTGGGGCGGTCGAGATGACCCTGGGGTACGTTCATTTCTTCACGACCACCTTCAACAATCCCGATGGCCAACATCCTCAGATCGTCATTGGCTTGGAGGGCCCCGTCGATGGCGTGACCAACTTCGTCAACTCGGGCACATATAGGGCCCACATCGACATGCTTGCCTGGTCGCTGCGCGTCGTGTTCGATTGAAGAGACGGTTGCTAAGGTGCCTCGAGCGGACCATCGCGGAGGTTGAGGCGACACCGAATTCGTCGAAGCTGTTCGTCCTGCCACGCGGTAAGACTTTGCTCGAGCAGCGCGGTACGCTCGCGTCCGATGGCCGCTGCGTCGCGCTTCTCGCCAAGGTCGGCTTCGCGGTCGAAGAAAAGAGAAGCACCCGCGGCCCGATGGCGGATCAGCCGATGAGGCCCCTGCGTGATGGCGATTTTGGGCTCGTAGCCCTTGTTCATGACGCGAATCTGACGGAGCCTTTGTCGGATCGACGCATCGTCGAGCGCGTCGAGCCGGAAGCTATCGAATAGCTCGCGTCCTCGAATCGGAAACGCTTCAGCAAAGGTGGGCCGCTCGACATCGTCAGGACTCAGCGTGAAAAGGCTCTGGGCAGCCAGACCTGGTGGCATCGGGAGCCCCAAGAAGTGCAGCACCGTAGGAGCCACATCGGCGAGGCCGACCCCGACGCTTCGCGTGCCGGGGTCCAAGTCTGCGTGCCAGAGCACGAGGGGAATGTCGGTCATCCACCCGTTCAAGTACACGTGGTGGCCCCAGTAGGACTTCTCGCCGAGCGCTTGGCCGTGGTCTGAAAGGAATACGACGAGGCTATCGTCGAGCCATCGGTCGTCGTTGAGGTACCGCATCAGGCGCCCGAGCTCGCGATCGAAATAAGCGACTTCGCTCAGATAGGCGTTCTTTCTTCCAGGCCCCATCGGCGTGCCCGGGTGGGTGCGATAGGGATCGTGCGGCGCGTAGTAATGGACCCAGGCCATTACCGTCTGGTCGTCTTTGCGCGCATCACGAAGGTGCTCGATCAAGATGTCGGTCGCATCCGGGTCTGCAGCTGCGAAATCGATCTCGGCGCCGCGGGCCAAGAGCTCTGCCACGATGGGTAGACGGAACCAGCTGACCTCGGGAAGCACCGCGATACGCCGATCGACGTGGCCTCGTGAGCGAGTGAAGATCGTTTCGGGAAGGCCAGGGAAGAGATAAAGCTCCGCCGGGCTGAGGCCGGTAAACGCACTGCCCACGGCAAAGAGCGTTGCGGGGTAGGTGGTAGTAGCGTTCGCGAACGAGACACCAGCGGTCGCCCAGTGCGAAAGCTCAGGGGTGACGGGCCGGTCGTTGGCAACCATGCCCACGACGTCCTTGCGGAGAGCGTCCACTGTAATGACGATCACGTTGCGGCGTCGCGCGGGCGTCGTCCAAGTCAGGGGCTCCTCGACGAACGGTAGCCCATCTGGGCATTCGAGCCCGCCGGGCGAAAGAGGGTCTTCCGACCGGAAATTGGGGATCACGTATAATCTCGCGAGCGCGCCCGCTCGGCTCTTGGCAATCGTTTCGCGCTCACCCGTCGCGGCGAGAACGGGATCGACCTGAGAGCCAAACGCGAGCACTAGGCAAAGAGTTGCGCCGCCCAACGCGACGGGCCAGTGCCGCCACCCACGAACCAGCTCGTGCACCATGGCAGCGCAAAGGACACACGCAGGAAGAACGAGCTGGGCGACCGAGAAGTCATACGCGCGATACCGAAGGATGACGAACGAGCACGCGGCAACGAACAGAACGCTGCAAAGAATCCAGATCGTGCGCCTCCACCTGCCTTGCGGGCGGCGGTAGACCCACCAAAGCCAGGCCCATCCGGCTCCTGCGGTGAGTCCTACCAACGCCACCAAGAACAGCCGTAGCCAAGCACGCTGTGGATGAGTGGCCCAATGCGGACCGGACGAGAGGAACTCGCTCTGGCTCCAACTTCCAAACGCCACGAGGCAAGCGATCGCGGCGGTGGAACCCCACCTCACCGCGCCTCGTGCGGACGCGACCCACCACACGCTCGCGAGAACTGCGAAGACAGGAATCGATCCGAGCGACGCAAGCCAAAGAAGCTGCATGAGCAGCGCCATCGAGACCGATTCTCCGCGGATCGCGAGCTCGCCGAGCAGGAATCCGGCGCAACCCAGATACGATGCCGCCCACAGCGTGAGCAAGCGTCTCGGGAGCTCATTCGACATGGTGCTGGCCGACCTTCTCGTGGAGGGATGCTTCTTCGGCAGCCGAACGAGACGCGATCACTAGAGGTTCGAATGCGCTGTGGAACAACCACCAGCGTGCGGTCATCGCCTTCGGGGTCACGCTCCAGATTTCGATATCCGTTCCTTCACTGCGCAGGTCCACCATGAAATATTGGTCAAATTGTCGATAGGGATATCGAGCCGCCAGATCGACGCGTTCGATTTCTGGAAGCTCTTCGACCGGGGCGATGAAGACCCAACCGTTCACCCCTTGATCGTTTGTGATTTTGGGTCTCGGAGTTGGCGACCACCGATGCGTCGCTCGATCGAGGGTGATGTCGAACCGTGGTTCGAGCCGGCGCGACTGGAGGCTCGGGTGCAGTTGCACGCCGGTGTCCCGAGCCGTCCATGCTTTGACCCGCTCCGCGAAACGAAGCTCCGCTCGCCCGGAGTCGTACGTGTCGATCGCGCCCCGTACCGGCGTGAAGAACCACATCGAGCCACCGACAAAGCGCCCCTGCGGAACGATTCGCGCGTCCCTAGCGGCCAGGGGCACCAAAAGGATCGCGACGCTCAACGAGGCCGCTCTAGCAAGCCCAGACCGCGTACCGATCGATGTGCGGCCCTCGAGCGCGCGGTCGACGCGTGTTTGGATCGTGCGGCCGATCGCGAGCAGAGACGTGGCGACGGCGATCGAGACGAAGGGAAGCATCGGCCACGCCCAATACGAGTGTACGATCGCGCTCCACCGGAAGGTCATGTAGTGGACCAGCCCGGCGACGAGAAACGCGATTGGCACGAGGTCGCGCGCTTCGGTCTGGGAGCGCGTGAGGCGAGCTCCCCACGCGACGAGCCACCCTCCGGAAAGCACTAAGATCGGGGCGGTGAACATCAGCTCTGGCACCACGAGAAGATGGGTTCGAAAGCGCTGCCATGACAGCGCGCGACGTGCATTGAACGTGCCGGTCAGCTCGTCGAGATTTCCCGTCAGCCATTCCACGAGCACCAAATGCCCAGCGAATAGCAACAACACCCACCCGCAAAACACTCCGAGCTGCAACGAGGACCCCGCATGCCGTTCTTTGCGCCAGACCGCGAAAGCCCAGTGAGAGGCGATGCAGAGCGCAACGTAGTAGGCGGGCCAATCCCAAGTCGCCGCCATGGTGAAGGCAGCGAGAAAGAGAACGAACGAATGCCCCCGCCACGATGGTATGTCCCTCGAGCGAACGTAGAGGTAGAGAGCAAGCAGGCTCCAAAAGATGAAACCCGCCGAGTGATTCGCCATGTTGGTGTAGATCGCGTTGATCGGCAGGGCGACGTAAACCCCCGCAGCCAATAGTCCGTGAGCACCGCTCCAAAGCCGCCGCACCACGGCGAAGAGCATGCAGAACGCGGCGATGCTCCAGAATGCCGCGACGAGTCGAATCGACAGCTCCCGGTCACCGAAGATGCGAACGCTCGCCACGTTGTGGAGATGAAGGGCCAGGGGCGCATGGGTGTAGAGCTGGTCCTTCCTCGGGGGTACGTTGGCGGTTTCGTATTGAAGTGGAAAGAGCTCGCCCCATCGCAAAGTGTTGCGTGCTGCGTTGTGATAAGCAGCGCCATTCCAGCCGTTGTGGCCTCGCGTCCACTGGTCAGCCACGCCCCAAAACCCGAGAAAGACCTGGAACGCGAGCAAGACGGCGAAAGCCGCGTAGACGAGCGTTCGTCTGCCACCGACGCGATCAGGCCTCATCCGTCGCGAGTATGGCCGCTTGGACCGGCGGCGTCAGCTTTCGAGAAGTCGTCGCGCAACCACGTGAGCTTGGATCTCGTTGGCGCCCTCGAAGATGCTGAGCACGCGCGAGTCCACGAGCAGCCGTGAAGCCGTGTACTCCTCGGCGTATCCATTGCCGCCGTGGATCTGAACGTTGGCGTCTGCCGCCTCCCAGGCTGCCCGAGTCGCCAACAGCTTGGCCATTCCCGCCTCGAGATCGCAGCGCTTGCCCTCGTCCTTTTCGCGGGCGCTGAAGTAGGTCAGCTGCCGGGCCGCTTGGGTGCGGGTCACCATGCGCCCAATCTTGCGAGCGACACGCGGAAAGCGAAAAATCGGGCCCCCAAATTGCTCGCGTTCGTTGGAGTAGAGCAGCGCATCTTCGAGCGCCGCTTGCGCCAACCCAACGCCGCGCGCAGCAGTTTGGATGCGCGCGCTTTCGAAGGTTCGCATGAGCTGTTTGAACCCCGCGCCCTCCTCGCCGCCGAGGAGCGACTCCGCGGGCAGTTTGAAGTTGTCGAAGCTGAGCTCGTATTCTTTCATGCCGCGGTAGCCGAGCACTTTGATTTCGGTCCCAGTCAGCCCCTCGTCGACGAACTCGGGTTCCCCGTCTTCGCCGGTCAGGCGGGTCTTCTCTGCAAGGAACATCGAAAGCCCACGATACCCAGGCTCGTCCGGGTTTGTACGCGCCAGCAGCGTCATCAGGTCGGCACGAACCGCATGCGTGATCCAGGTCTTGGCGCCGTTTACGAGGTAGCTTCCATCGGCTTGCTTTACGGCTCTCGTGCCGAGGTGTGCGAGGTCCGAGCCGACGTTGGGCTCGGTGAATACCGCTGTCGGAAGAACCTCACCGGCCGCGATCCGGGGAAGCCACTTTCGCTTTTGTTCTTCGGTACCGCCGCCCATGATCAGCTCAGCAGCGATTTCCGCCCGGGTTCCCAGCGAGCCGACGCCGATGTACCCGCGGGAGAGCTCTTCGGTGACGACGCACATCGCGACCTTGCTCATGCCCAGGCCGCCGTATTCCTCGGGAATGGTGAGCCCAAACACGCCGAGCTCACTCATGTGGTCGACTATCTCCATCGGGATCAGTACGTCGTTGCGGTGGATGTCTTGCGCCTGCGGAATCACCTCGCCCTCGACAAACTTCGCAAACTGCGAGCGAATTTCCCCGAGCATCTCGTCACCGAAGCCCGGGTTGGCGAAGCCGTCATCGCGAGCGAGGGTTGCAAGCTCGAGGTACGCCGCCCCGTTGGAGTGCTCGTCGGAAAACGCAGCGACGTCCGGGCGGAGCAGCGTTTCCTTCAAATCTGCGTCGGTGAGGCCAAGCTCGTCCAGGCCGATGTTTTCGCAAGCGCCGAGGTCGACTCCACCCACGAGGGTTCGCGCCACCTCCCCGACGTAAGCGCGAGCGACTTTGTTCTCGTACTGGCCGCCTACACGTTCCGCCCAAAGCGCGAGCTGGCGGCAAGCCTCGAGATCGGTAGCCAGATACGCGAGCGCATGGGCACCCAGCTGGTTCTCGTTGAGCTTACTTCCGCTAATGCGATCTCCCTCGGAGACCGTGGCTTTGATGTTGGCGTGCGCACGCTGGTAGAGAGCCTCGATTGCCTGGATGACTGCCTGCATGCGTGCTCCTAGCCTTTCGCGATGGCCGCGCGGGTTCCCTCGAGATTCTTGAGCCCGCGGCGTGCATGGAGCTGACCAATGGGGACGATTTCAGGGCATTCACTCATGTCTTCCTCATGACGTCTGGCGGAGCGTTGCTACATAGTCTCGGCTCAGACGTTCGCAAAGGCTCAACGGGGTCTGGCCGTCGCCGAGCTCGCGCTCGGCGCGGGCAGTGAGCTCCGCCAAGCCGTGTAGGGTCGAGACCCCATGATCGCCATGCTTTCGCATGAAAAGGTCCAGCACCCACTGTACGTC
>JBFICQ010000229.1:0-5999 GCA_041581895.1 Polyangiales bacterium
AAGAAGTCCTCGGCGAGGGCGCGATGGCGTCCGTCTACCGCGCGCGTCATGCGGAGACCGGCCGTGAGGTAGCGGTCAAGGTCCTTCACAGGGAGGTCGCCCGCGACGAGGTAGCCGTTGAGCGGTTTCGGAGGGAATACGAGACGGCGAGCTCGCTGAGCCACGAACGCATCGTCGAGGTACTGGACTTCGGCGAGACCGAGGACGGCTCGTACTTCATGAGCATGGAATACCTCCAGGGCTGCGAGCTCGGTCTGCTGCTCGAGAAGGAGGGGGCCCTGGACCCGGCGAGAGTCGTCCGAATCGTTTGCCAGCTCGCGCTCGGTTTGCATCATGCACATGCAGACGGAGTCATTCACCGCGATCTCAAGCCGGAGAACATCTTCGTATCGGCGGGAGAGGCTGGCGACGAGGTGAGCATCCTCGATTTCGGGTCCGTAAAGCTTCAGGTCGTGTCCGGCCGGAAGCTCACCGCGCTCGGGACCACCTTGGGCTCACCTTGCTACATGTCTCCCGAGCAGGCGATGGGAAAGCTCGACGTCGACCAGCGAACCGACGTGTTTGCCTTGGCTGCGATCCTGCACGAACTCACCACCGGGCAGGTGGCGTTCGGAGGCGAACAGGTGGCAGAGATTTTGACGAAGATCGTCACGGAGGAGCCGCCCGCCGTCAGCGCACTCAATCACGAGTATTCGTGGGCGTTCGATGATGTCGTCAATAAGGGGCTTCGCAAAGACAAGGCGAAGCGGTTCAAGAGCACGGTGGAGCTTGCCGAGGCGATGCTCCGTGCCCTTGGGCTCGAGGCCGATGTCGACAAATGGGGTCATAGCTCGGAGAGCTCGATCCACGAGGCCCTCGAGCGCAACCAAGAGACGACCGACGTCGTATCCCTGCCACCGAAGGTCCAGCCGACGAGTCTTCTTCCTCCTCTGCCCCGCCGCTCGGACCGATTGCTTTTCGTATTGGCGGGGGGGTTGATGCTGCTCCTCGCCGTTGCGATTGTTTGGGCGAATCTCTCCTGAGTTTACTCCCGGAGCTCGAGAACCGATCCGCGAACTTCGTATACCCGGGGCCCTCGGGCTGGGATCCGATCGGCGGAAAACGAACCCGTGGAGGTCACCGCGCTCACCCCAACGCCCGCGCGCAGCGCTTCGGAAAGCTCCTCGCGGGTCTGGTATCCCTGACGAAGCGTGGCCGAGATCATTCGGTACGCGTCATAGCCGTAGGCCGCAAACGTGCCAGGCGGACGCCCGTAGCGCTCCTCGTATGCCTCTCGGAAATCAACGGTCGTTGCTGCTTCGGATGCGTCGTAGAAGGGCACCACTACGAGCGCTCCCTGAAGGTATCGGGATGCGCGCTCCAAGAGCTTCGAGGACCAACTCGGGCTCGGGAGGAGGAATCGCACCCCGCGAGCGCTCCAGGCGCCCTCTGCCGCGAAAGTTGGAGCGATCGACGCCACTTGGTCCGCGACATCGGCGAGCAGCACGACCTCACAGCCCCCCTCGAGGAGCGTCTTCACAAAGTCGACGAACGACCGGGTCCCTGGTGGATAGGCAATCGCCTCGCATGAACGTCCGCCCACGGCTGCTACCTCTTCCTCGAAGATCCGTCGAAGCGTTCGCCCGTAGCCATGGTCCGGGTATAGGGTGACGTACCGGAGGGCGCCCCGCCTCTGGGCCTGCGTGACCAACGCGCGAAGCTCTTCTCGCGGGCTGTGGAGGAAGCGAAAGATCCGATCGCCCTCGTCGGTAGTGCCCTCCGCGACGGAGAAAGTGAGCAACGGCACCCCGGCGCGTGCCGTCGACTCCGCGGCCGCCGAGATCGTCCGGGTTCCCACCGGCCCCAAGACGGCGACCACCCGTTGATCGCCGATCATCGACCCCACGGCTGCGGAAGTCTTCGACGGGTCCCCCGCGGTATCCTCGACGACCAGCTCGGGGCCGCCCTCATGGAGCGCCGCGAGCTGCATTCCTTGGAGCAATTGGCGGCCGACTTCGCGGCCGCGACCGCTCAGCGGCAACAGAGCGCCAAGCACGTAGGGATTGCCGTGCAGGAACTCATCGCCCCGAGCCACCAGCATGCGCACTTCGGGGTTCTCCATCGCTGCGCTTGGGCGAAGCGCCTCGATCGACTTGGCGATTCGATTGGCGTCCTGGGTTTCGAGGCCGTGCTCGAGCAATCGTCTTGCGACGGCGAGCTGTGGGGCCATGCCGGGGCGAAGCTCCTCGAACAGCGCTGCGGCCTGCTCGATGGTGAGCTTCATGGCGAGCACCTCGAGCGCCGTGCTCGCGCGATCGGGATCGGGCGGCGTGCCTCCCACTTGGAGCAGCTCGTCCATCACGCGCAGCGCCAGCGGTGCATCGAGGGTCTGCTCGGAGGCTCCGAGCGCGGTCCTCCAAAGCAATTCCTGCTCCGCGTCTGCAAACCGCTCGCTTGCGATCGGCTCCAGGGTTTGCAGGGCCTGGTCTGGCTCTTTTGAATCCAGCTGGCATGTCGCGTGCCGCAAGGAGGCCCGCACTGCGATCGCTCGGTCCGCGCTATCTTGAGCCTGCGCGAAGTGCGGCGTCGCACGCGCGCAGCCGGAGCTGGCCGCTTCGAGGATTCCGAGCTCGAGCCGGGCGAGGTCCGCTTCGACAGTCCCGGGATGAGAAATGATGAAGCTCTCGTAGGCGTTGCGTGCGCCGCGCGCGTTTCCAGCCGCCACCAGCGTCCGCGCGCGTTCGATTTCGGCTGGGGGCGACTTCTCGACCGGGCTCTGCACGCCCCTCGGCGCGCAACTCACCAAAAGGATCAACGCCGCGCAGCCGACCACATCGCGCAGCATCAACGCGTCCCCCGACAGCTTTCCTCGAGGAGCAAGGCGAATGACAAAACCGGGGCACCACCGTGCTCGCTCAGCTGTCGTGCCGAGCCGGGGCAGGCGGTGACGATTTTTCCACCGCCGACCCACGCGTGCTCCGCGACGCGGTCTTTCGCGATTGCGGCGGCGGTTGGAGGGCTGGTTCGCGGCAACTGACCCCCTCCGCCGCTGCAAACGCTGTCGTGCCGACGATGATGAAACTCTTCGACCTCGTTGCCGAGGAGCTTGGCGAGGACTCGCCGCGGTGCCTCGTACACGCCCAGCCCTCGGCCGAGTCGACATGGGTCGTGATACCGCGCGATGGTGGGTTTCGAGAGAGGCTTGGTGCGGTCGATGTGTCGTACCGCGAGCTCGCTCAAATGGATCATGCGGTCGGCCGGAGGTGCCAGCCCGTGACGCAGGCCCTCGACTTTGAGCGCATACAGGCAGCCCGGATCGAGGAAGACCGCCTCGTGCGCTTTCGCGATGGCCGCCAGAACCCCCGTTGCAGTCCGCTTGAAGCCCTCGGGATCGCCGGCTTCGAGCAGTGGAAGGCCGCAACATCGGTCGGCTACGACACGCACCGGAGCGTCCGCCAAGGCTCGGGTCGCACGCCACCCCGCAACGGCATCGTCGGCGCGCAACACATTGGCCGTGCATCCGGGAAAATACACGATCTCGGCCTGAGCTTCGGTCGCGGACGAAGCAAACAGGCGCGACCCTGCGAGCGCAGCGTCTCTTGAGCGACGTTCGTGTTCTTGCAAGACGGCGACCGCCCGCTTGGGCGCTCGGCCGCGCCCGACCGATTCCGCCCGAGCAGCGTAAAGGGTCGCTGCGACTTCGTTTCGGTGTGTGCAGTGGGTTCGACAGCGTAAGCAGCCCGTGCAGCCATACCAGCTCGCCGCTACGGTCTCGCTCATCTCGAGGTTCCCATCGTTGACGTGATGGGCCGAGGTCATCTTCGCCCAAGGCGTCGTGGTCTCACTCGATTGCGCTACCGACACCGGACAGGAGAAACGGCACATCTTGGGGCAGTAGGTGCAGTAAGTGTGCTGTTTGGTGAACGGCTCGAGTAACGGAAGGTTGTCGGCCATGCGGTCCGCACGATACATGGCCTTTGCAAGCACCGCCAAGCCGCTCGGTCAGCGGGCCGCTGACCACTGCTCGGCGAGGCGCGCAAACTCCGTAATCGAAAGGGTTTCCCCGCGCCGCGACGGGTCGATTTCGGCGAATCGAAGCGCTCGCGCGACCCGATCGGGGTCGCCGAGATTTTGCAGCGCATTCCGCAAGGTCTTTCTGCGGGTCTGAAACGCGGCGCGAACGACGGCCCGAAAGGCCTCGTTCTCTTCGACTAGCGGAGTTTGTCGCGGCAGCAAACGTATGACGGTGCTCTCGACTTTGGGAGCGGGGTAGAACGAGCCTGGCCGGAGACGGCACACGGTCTCGACTCCGAACACGGCCCGCACGAAGACCGTCAGCGCGCCGTATTCCTTGTGACCAGGTTCCGCGACCAAGCGGTCGCGGACTTCTTTCTGAACCATCAAGACCGCGCCCACTAGCGCCTCTCGATCGTCGACCACCCGTCGCATGATCGCGCCGGTGGCCTGATAGGGGAGGTTCCCGGCGACGACCAGCTTGCTGCCCGTCGCCGCGGCGTGGCTCCGTAGATCAAATTTGGCCGCATCGGCCTCGATGAGCTGCAAGCGGTCCTCGTCCGCGTATTCACGACTCAGCACGTGGACCATGTCGCGGTCGAGCTCCACGGCTGCGACGCGGCACCCCCGCACGAGAAGGGCGTGCGTGAGCGACCCGAGACCGGGGCCGAGCTCGACAACCTCGCGACCGAGCTCCGCGACGGCGTCGGCGATCTGTGCCACGGCGCTGGATTGGACCAAGAAGTTCTGGGAAAACGCGCGCTTGGGGTGCAGGTCGTACTTGCGAAGAAGATCCCTCGGATCGGGGGGTTTGGCCTCGGCGTCGCTCATTGGGTCAACTCGGCAGGATTACAGGGGTTTCGACGGAATAACCGCGCTCAGCCCTGGTTGTCGCACACCCATTGTCGTAGGAGAAGGCGTTATTATATTGGTGGGGCGCCGTGATTGACCTAGGTTAAAGAAGAGAGGGTTCTCATGTTCCCGGGCTTCATCATCGAGCAAATCCGACAGCGTGAAGAAGAGGAGAAAGCCAAGCAGTGGATTCCTCAACTCGAGCTTCCCGTGCCGGCTCGCGAAGGAGCTCCCGCGTCCGACCCGGATGAAGACCCCGAGCGCGGCGTAGTCATCATCGACCTCGTCACCGACTGACAATCCGCTACCCTGCGAGTGTGTCAGATCGTGCCGAACAGGGCCTCGATGAGTTAGCGAAGGCGCTTCACGAAGCCGTGGGGCGGGCGGAGCGGCCCGACCGAGCGGCGGCTGAGGCGGCATTGGCCTGGTGCCGAGTCGAGCAAGGAGCCCTCGGAGCCGCTTTTCGGCTGATATGGGATCGGGACGCCATCGACGGCGAAACGGAGAGACGGCGGCTTCTCCGCGCCGAGCTCCAAGCCTTGTGTGGCAACGAGCAAGCGGCGCTCGACCTGCTTGCCGGCATTCCCCAAGGGCCCGCGGCATCGATGGTGCGGGCGAGAGTGGCTGCTTCGCGTGGGGATTGGGAGGCGGTTCTGCGTTGGGCATCGGAGGCTCGCACGGACGACGAGCTCGATTCGCGCGCCACGCTCCTCGCAGCTCGCGCGCAGTTCGAGTTGGAAAGACCCGACGAAGCTCTGGCTCTTCTCGATTCGTTGAGCGTCGAGACGGGGGTCGTCGGCTTGGAGCGCGCGCTGATCCAGGCTCTGCTCTCCGACAGTCCACTCGACGAGATACCCGTGATTGCCGACCGAGCGCGTGCGACCGGCGCGGTACGGTTGTTGGCCGACGCCCTCGCTGACGTCAGCCAAGCTCGTGCACGATGCGGCGACCAGGAGGAAGCGCGAAGCGCCGCAGTTCGGGCCGTCGAGCTTTGGGACGATATGGCGACCTCGCTGCAGCCCCCATTGAGGGCAGGGTTCTGGTGCGATGCGAAGCGGAAGTCGATCCGCAAGGCCTCGAAACAAAGGAAGGCGCAGGGCACGCGTACGTCTGCGTCGGGTCTTTCTCCGTTGCTTGGCAGCCTGCGGCAGCTA
>JBFICQ010000230.1:0-5918 GCA_041581895.1 Polyangiales bacterium
CGCGAGATCGGTCGCCGCGGGCTTGTCGTCGTCTTTCACACTGATGAAGACCTTGCCATCGGAGGGAAGCTCCAAATAAGCGGACAGCAAGGCTTTGTAGAAAGCGTCGGCGAAGTTGTCCGCGATACCCATGACCTCACCGGTCGAACGCATCTCGGGGGTCAAGATCGTATCGACGCCGGGGAACTTGCTGAACGGGAACACCGACTCTTTCACGGCAACGTGGTGGGTCACGATCTCGCGTGTGTAGCCAAGCTCACGCAGCGTGGCCCCAGCCATGACCTTCGCCGCAATCTTCGCCAGCGGGACCCCGATCGCCTTGCTGATGAAAGGAATGGTCCGAGATGCCCGGGGATTCACTTCGATGACGTAGACTGCGCTCCCACGAACCGCGAATTGAACATTCATCAGGCCGACGACCCCGAGCTCGAGCGCCAACGAACGCGTTGAAGAGCGAAGCGTCGCCAGCACGTCTGGTGGCAACGCGTGCGCCGGCAGCGCCATCGAGGAGTCGCCGGAATGGATCCCAGCCTCTTCGATGTGCTGCAAGAGGCCCCCGATGACGACCTCCTTGCCGTCGGAGACGCAATCCACGTCGACTTCGATCGCGTCTTTCAAGAACTCGTCCACGAGAATGGTCTGGGTCTCGGCGTCGGAAACCGCCTCGAGCGCGACCGTCATGTAGCGGGCGAGCTCTTCGCGCGAGTGGACGATCTCCATCGCGCGCCCTCCGAGCACGTAGCTCGGGCGAACCACTACTGGAAAACCGATTTCATCGGCGACCGCAAAGGCATCTTTGGTGCCCTTGGCGATTCCGCCTCGCGGCCTTTTGAGACGAAGCCTGGTTAGCAGTTGATCGAACCGCTCCCGGTCCTCCGCTCGATCGATCGCGTCGGCGGTGGTGCCGAGAATGGGAACTCCCGCGCGCGCGAGGGGAACCGCGAGCTTGAGCGGCGTCTGCCCGCCGAACTGCACGATCACTCCGTCCGGCTTTTCGATGTCGACGATGTGCATCACGTCTTCGTAGGTCAGGGGCTCGAAGTAAAGGCGGTCGGACGTGTCGTAGTCAGTCGAAACGGTCTCGGGATTGCAGTTGACCATGATGGTCTCGAACCCGATCTCTTTGAGCGCAAACGATGCGTGAACGCAGCAATAGTCGAACTCGATGCCCTGGCCGATGCGGTTCGGTCCGCCACCGAGAATCATGACTTTCTTCTTGTCAGGGCTGACCTTTGCTTCGCTGCCGAGCCCCCACGTCGAATACATATAGGGAGTGAGTGACGGGAACTCCGCGGCGCAGGTGTCTACGCGCGCAAAAACCGGCTCGACCCTTTCGACGGCACGCGATTGCCGGATTTGGCTCGAGGTCTCCCCTCGAAGGGCGGCGATCTGTCGGTCGCTGAAGCCGAGCTCTTTTGCGTGCCGAAGCACGTCAGCCGAGAGCGCACCCCCGCGGGAGTCGGCCAGCACTCCCTCGAACGCGATGATCTGGCGCATCTGCTCGAGGAACCAAGTGTCGATCTCGGTGGCTCGGTGAATATCGTCCAGCGTGAGCCCGACGCGCAAACCGTCGGCGATGTACCAGAGCCGATCTGCCAATGGGGTGCGGATGACTTCCTCGATCGCCTCGCGAAGCTCCGCTTCGGTGGCATCGGGCAGGTCCTGCAACATCGGTTTGGCTGGGTTGATCGCCTCTCCCGACTCGCGCAAGCGTCGGATCTGAGCCGCCAGGTCTCGGTAGTCGACCTTGTTGAGGAGTGAACCCAACCCGTCACGCCCGATTTCGAGGGAGCGGGCTGCCTTCTGTAGGGACTCCTTGAAGGTGCGTCCCATCGCCATCGCCTCTCCAACCGACTTCATTTGCGTCGTCAGACGGGGGTCGGCGCCGGGGAATTTCTCGAACGCGAAGCGCGGCACTTTGGTGACCACGTAATCGATGGTGGGCTCGAAAGCGGAGCTCGTTCCCGTAATGTCGTTGCGCAGCTCATCCAAACGGTAACCGACCGCAAGCTTTGCGGCGATCTTCGCAATCGGATACCCGGTGGCCTTCGAAGCCAGCGCGCTCGAGCGGGACACTCGAGGGTTCATCTCGATGACGATTACCCGGCCGTCCTTCGGATTGACCGAGAACTGGATGTTGGAGCCGCCCGTGTCGACACCGATCTCGGTGATGATGTCCCGTGCCGCGTTTCGAAGGCGCTGATATTCACGATCGGTGAGGGTCATCGCAGGTGCGACTGTGATCGAGTCGCCGGTATGGACGCCCATCGGGTCGAAGTTCTCGATGGTGCAGATGACGCCGAAGTTGTCGGCGTTGTCGCGAATGACCTCGAGCTCGTATTCCTTCCACCCGAGGAGGCTTTCCTCGATGAGGCATTCGTGGATCGGGCTGCACTGGAACGCCCAGCGAATCGCCGTGTCGAACTCGGCGCGGTTGTACGCCACACCTCCCCCCGAGCCCCCGAGGGTCAGGGACGGCCTCAGGATGACCGGAAACCCGATCCGGTCGGCGATGGCGTTGGCGTCTTCGATATTGCGCGCGACCTCGGCTCGGGCGCTCTCGAGCCCGATCTTGTCCATTGCAGCCTTGAAGAGCTCTCTTTCCTCGGCTTTGCGGATCGCGTCGACCCGCGCGCCGATCAACTCGACGCGGTGCTTGTCGAGGATGCCTCGGCTGGCGAGCTCGAGGGTGAGGTTGAGCGCCGTCTGACCGCCCAGGGTCGGAAGGACCGCGTCGGGCTTCTCCCGTTCGATGATGACTTCAAGCACCTCGGGGGTCAGCGGCTCGACGTAGGTGCGGTCGGCGAACTCCGGGTCGGTCATGATCGTCGCCGGATTCGAGTTCACCAAGATGACTCGATAGCCCTCCTCTTTCAGGGCTTTGGCGCCTTGGGTACCCGAGTAGTCGAACTCGCACGCTTGCCCGATCACGATCGGCCCCGACCCTATGAGAAGGATGCTGTGGATATCGTCGCGGCGGGGCATGGAAGTCGGTTCGGCGAAGGCGTTGGCGGCGGCTTACCAGAGCCCTCTCTGGCTCGCAAGGCGCCCTATCGAAGCGACGAAAGAGCCGCGATCAACTCCTCTCCCCGCGCGGTCCGAGAAGAGATTCGCAAAAGTCGCGCATCGTCCGACACGATCTCGAAGTCAATACAGAGCGTGGCACGGCTTGCCACCGACGGAAACTTGCCGCCCCACTCGACCAAGAGCACCGAGCCTTCTTCGAGAAGCTCGTCGATTCCGAGCTCCTCCAGCTCAGCGGCATCGACGAGCCGATAGAAGTCCACGTGCACGACCGAAAGCCGTCCTTGATATTGGTGCACCAACGCGAACGTGGGGCTCGTGACGGGGGTATCGGCCGGCACCCCTAGCGCGTGAATCGCCCCGCGTGCAAACGTGGTCTTGCCCGCACCGAGGCTGCCTTCAAGGAGGATGAGATCTCCAGGGGCGAGCAGATCTGCAAGGGCGCCCGCAAGCGCCAGCGTCTCGCCTTCGTCGTTGAGCTGTAGCTCGAGCACGCCCAAGCCGTGCCATGGGCGGTGCGGTGGCGCCAGCGGCAAGAGCAGGCTCCGCCTCAACCGGTGACCCACCCGGACGGCGCGCTTGTTCGGACAGCGTGAGTTTGGGGCTTCGTCCGCAGCCGCATTCTTGCGCACGGGTTTGCCGCAATTTCGATGCCAGCGACCGGGTCGCATCGCACAATTTGCGGTTTTCCAGAGATCGCGTGCGCTCTGCGCTTATCTGAGCGCGGGCGAGCAAAGCCAGTTGCTTTCCCCGTGCAAGATCGACTACCAGTTCCCCTGACAGGGGGTCTCCGTTGCGAAAGCGAAGGTTCAATCGATCATGACGAAATGCACATCACTCAATCATCGACGCCGATGTTGGGCGAAAGGCTCGGCGGTTCTAGTTGGGTTCGCGATTGCCGTCGTTGGGTGCGGTTCGCCCATGAAGACCGTGCGGCCGACGAGGGCGGGTGCTGGTGCCGTCTCTACGGGCTCAGACGGCCTGGTGCTTGGGATGGAAGTTCCAATCGTCGCGCGTCGCGATATCTCCTCGCGCGGGGCCTCTAGCAAGTCTCCCGTGACGACCGAGCACGCCGCAACGTTTGCGGTCGCTGAAGATCTCGTCGGTGCCGATGGCAGCGTGGTCATCGCCGAAGGCACCCCCGTTGCAGCGAGGATCACGCGAAAGGAACATACGCGGCTCGCGCGTCCAGGCTGGGTGGAAATCGCATTCCAGACCACGACGTTGGCCGATGGCACTCAAATCCCTCTCGACGACAGTCCGGTGAGGTTCGAAGGAAAGTCCCGCAAGGGCGGCATGATTGCTGGCGCAGTTCTGGTGAGCCTGCTTTTCCTTCTCCGCACCGGTGGCGACGTCACCGTACAGGCCGGCTCGACATTCATTGCAAGAGGCCAAGTCATGCAGATACGACCAAGCATTCCTTAGGGTGGCTGGTCAGCATTCCCTTGGCGCGATGGCATCCTGTCGAGACGCTACACCTTGATCTGGATGCCCAGAGTCTCGCGCAGGTTGAAGTAGCTCTCGGAGATGCTGTAGAGCACGATCTCCTTGACCTTGTCGCGCGGTGGAAGATCGGCCGTCGACTCGGAAGCGATCTGTTGCGTCATCCGCACCGCCGTGTCCACGTCGTCGCAAAGAAGGAGCCCCGCCCGAAGTGCCGTGATCTCCGTCGTTTGCATCCAGCGCTTGATGTCGGCTTTCCCGCCGGCTTCGACAAACTTGCGAACGACCTTCTTGAGGATATCCAAGTGAGCTTGGTCCATGTGTCGCGCCAGTTGCTTGGCCGTCGCGTCCACGCTTGGTTCGGCCTCGCCCATGCCAACCACACGCATCGCCGCCAACAAGAGTGTACGAAGCTCGGTATGCGAGTTGTACATCGTGCGAATGAAGTGCTCACCGCGATAGTACGCAAGGTGCCGGCCGCACACGAAGGCTAGATCGACCGGACGATAGCCCGAGAGAAGCGTGTACCCGGTGATGATTGCGGGCGGATTGCTCTTCGGCTCGTCGCGAAGCGCGCCCGAGAGCTCCTTTTGAATGAAAAGCCGAACCGGAATTGAGACGTTCAAGACATCCTGCGCAAGCTTGAACTGCCGCGCGAGCGCCAGGCTCGGGTTGGCGAGATCCTCGGGCTTGCGCTTGTGCAGGTTGAGCTTCTTGTCGGTCCAAGCCATCGACGCGCGCACTGCTGGAGCGATGACCTCCATGATCTTGGAGATGTAAATGTCTTCGTCCGGATGCATGAGGTCCTTGACCCACGCCTCATTGCTGACTCGCGCCCTAGGCTGAATCTCGCGGTCTTGCCGGTACTGTTGGTAGAATTTCTGCTGTTCCTCGTCCGCCTTGGCGAAATGCGTGAGTGTTCGCGCGATACACCATGCCTTGTCGTAGGCACGTGCGTCGAAGTAAAGCTTGTAGAGCGCTCGATACGACTCGAGTCGGTTCGGGTCGTCCGCGAGCAACCATTGATGCTCGGTGATGGCCTCCGTGGTCTTGTCGGTCATCATGCCGTAGAGCTCGGCCAGAATCTGGTGCTCGGTCGCGTCGTCCGGCTTGAGCGCCGCAGCCATTTGGAAGGACTCGGCCGCGGCGTCGAAATTGCGCTGGCGGTCCCTATAGATGATGCCGAGGGTATGCCAGAGGTTGTGCTCGAGATCGGTGTTGCCTTGATTGATGATGCGATGAAGCATCTTGCGGTAGGCACGCTCGAGAGCCTTCCAGTCCTTTCGGACGTTTAGAATCCTGTTGACGGCTTCGAAGGGCTTGAGCTGAGTGCTGTCGAGGTCGAGAGCCTCGTTGAACCGCTCGAGCGCGGCATCTTCGTCCTCGAGCTTGTCGCGGAGGACGACGCCGACGGTGTACGCGTACTTGGCCTTCGCCGCATCGCGCGTTTC
>JBFICQ010000231.1:0-5918 GCA_041581895.1 Polyangiales bacterium
CCAGGCGTAGAACGTGCCCTCAGGCTCGAGGTCGAAGCGCACCCCGATGTCCTTCAAGCCTTGTACCAGGAAGTCGCGCTTCTTTTGGAACTCAGCTCGAACCGCGTCGGTCTCGGCAAGGGTAGGCGCTTCCTGGACGAGGTCGATCGCGGCCCGCTGCATGGGGGCAACCCCACCTCCATCCAAGAACGAGCCTGCGCTGGCCGCGGATTCGATCACCCGCTTGGGTCCTAGGATCCAGCTCACTCGGAAACCTGGATACCGCCAGTTCTTGGTGAGACCGTCGAAGATGACGATCGGATCTTCATCGACGTCCTCGACGTACTCAGCAGAGCTCACGATCGCACGGTCGCCAGTCCAGACGTAGTGCGAATAGAACTCATCGAGCAACAGCGCGCAGCCCAAGCTTCGTGACTTGTCGACCCATCCCGCGAGAACGTCTCCCTCGATGACCTTTCCCGTCGGATTGCAGGGGTTGCTGAGGAGAATTGCGCTAAGCCCGAGACCTAGAATCTCCTCTCCGAGCTCTTCAGCACTGAACTGGTACCCGGACTTCGGGTCCAGAAGAATCGGAATCGGCAGGAACCGCCGAAAGACGTCGAGAAGCTCTTCGTAAGCGGTGTAATCGGGCAGGAAGTGACCGAGGTGAATCGGTGCGACCGCCGCACAGGCCCGCATGACCGCCACACGTCCGCCACCTGCAATGGCGACGTTTTCGGCCGAATACTGGGATTTCATCCCGCGCCTGAATAGCTTGTTGTAAAGGCTGGCCACCGCGTCGCGGAGCTCCCAGACCCCCGGCACGGGCGCGTAATCGAGGTCGTGGTTGTGCACGTCGATCTGCGTGACTCGGGACGGCGCGCCAGGGAGCGGGCCGGTGTCAGGCTGACCTTGGCCGAGATTGCACCAACCCGGCGCGTCCGCCTTGAACCCGCGTTTTTGTGCTTCGACCGTTACGTAGATCACGCCGGTGCGCGGAACAGGGCGAAACGCGGCAAGCTCGGTAACGTCATCGATGAGATTGGTCCTCTCCTCGTTCATTGGCTGGCGAACTCTAGCAGAAGTCCGGAAATGCGATAGCCTTGGTCGATGGACGTTCTACGGATCGAGGAGCTCATGGTCGATTGCGTGGTCGGGGTGTATCCACACGAGCGCAATGCCTCCCAACCGCTCCGAGTCGATGTCGAACTTCGCCTCGACACCGAAGCTGCCGGAGTGAAAGAGAGTTTCTCGTCGACCGTCGACTACGCAGCTGTCGCATCGCAGCTGGTGTTTCTGCTCCGAAGCTGTCGCTTTCGTCTGCTCGAGACCGCTGCCCACGTCCTGGCTCGATACCTTTTGGCGCCGCCAGCTCCTGGGGAGCGAAGGGCCCAAGTCGACTCGGTCGTCGTCCGGCTGACCAAACCGGGTGCGCTGCGTGGCTTCGCCGTGCCATCGCTCGAAATCGAACGTCCGGCTTCGTGGTGCACGATCGAAGTGGAAACGAAGCCTTTCGGGCTCGTCGATGTGATTCACGAGACCAAGGGTGCCGGCATCTACCGGCTGAACGTCGCTGCGGGCAAGGGCATTCCTTTGCACGTGCACCGCAAGATGCGCGAATCGGAAATGGTCCTAACCGATGGGTTGCTCTGCCAGGGACAGCCTTGTCCTGCCGGAACCGTGCACCGCTGGCCCCGCGATGCCGCGCACATGTATCACAACCCGACCGACCGATATCAAACCATCCTGTGCGTCGATTCCCCGCCCTTCATGGAGGAAGACGAAATCGAAGTGGACGGCGAGCCGGCGGATGTTCCGGCCGAGGCGCCATGGGGTCCAATCGCGGGGCACGGGTGACGTGAGGGTTTCCGAAGGCAGGGTGATCGTGACCGGCGCGACGCGGGGAATCGGCCGCGCCACTGCGCACGCGATTCTCGAGCGAGGGGGTCAGGTCATCGCCGTCGGCCGAAACCGTGATCTGCTCGAGGAGCTGCGCGGGCAAGAAAAGGCACGCGTCCGCATCGTCGAGGCGGACCTCGCTCAGCTCGAGAGCTTGCCATCGATCGCCAATCAGGCAGTCGACGCATTCGGGGGTGTGGACGGCCTGGTCAACAGTGCGGGAATGGCGGCTCATGAGCGGGTCGGGACGATCCAGCTCCAGTCACTCGAAGCGCAACTTCGACTCAATCTGATGGCACCCCTCTTGTTGTCGCAGCTCATCGCCGAGCATTTGCGCGCCCGAGGCGGTGCGATTGTCAACGTGTCGAGCACGCTCTCCGAACGCGTGGCGGCTGGTACCGCAGCGTATGCAGCAACCAAAGCCGGCCTCAACGCGGCTACCAAGGCGCTCGCGCTCGAGCTCGCCCCGAGCGTTCGGGTCAATGCCGTTCTTCCAGGGGCTGTCGACACCGACATGATTCGTGCGCCTCGGCTACATGCCGGAGAAGCCGCTCCAGTCGGTGAAAAGCTCGAGGCACGTGTCGCAGCTCAGCTCGAGGCACTACGGTCGCGGCATCCGATCGGCCGACTGGGGCGGCC
Organism: Polyangiales bacterium; assembly: GCA_041581895.1. Classification (GTDB taxonomy): domain Bacteria; phylum Myxococcota_A; class Polyangia; order Polyangiales; family Houyiibacteriaceae; genus SG8-38. The sequence goes on from JBFICQ010000231.1 coordinate 2,518, forward strand.
GGAAGAGGTGGCAACGGTGATCGTAGGATTGCTCGATCACCCTTGGCAAACGGGAAGCCTCGTCACCATCGACGGCGGCCTTTCGATTGCGGAGGCTTGAAGGGTCTCGCTTTTTCTCACACACTCCCGCGGCCGTGGCTCGAGCTCAGAAGGTCGTCCTCGATGCGGACGCTATTCGACGTAGCGTGCGACGTATGGCAGTGGCGATTCTGGAGGCGACCTCGGGCATCGAGGACCTCACGCTCGTGGGGATCCGCAGAGGCGGCGTCGCCCTCGCGGCACGAATTGCCGACGAGATCACCAAGGCGGAGGGCAAGGCGCCCCCCGTCGGTACGGTCGACATCTCTCTCTATCGAGACGATGCCGCGACCGCGCTCCCGAATCCGAAGATCGGTCCGAGCGACATCCCGTTCGACGTAAGCGGGAGGCACGTGGTGTTGGTCGATGATGTTCTTCAGTCAGGCCGGACCGTGCGAGCCGCCATCGAATGCCTTCAAGACCATGGGCGCCCCGCAAGGGTATGGCTCGCAACGCTCTGCGATCGCGGAGGCCGAGAGCTACCGATCGCACCAGACTTCGTCGGAAAAACCGTCGAGGTGGAAGAGGGCGGCCGCCTCGATGTCTGGATAGACGCGGCGGGCCCCGACCGTGTCGTTCTCAGCGAAGGAGGCTGATGGAGCCGTTTCCGCATCGACACTTGCTCGACATCGAAGGCCTCACTGGTGCCGAGGTCGAGCGCATTCTCGATACGGCCGAAGCCTTTTTCGAGGTTTCCCGCAGACCGGTTCGCAAGGTTCCAACCCTGCGCGGAAAGACAGTAATCAACTTGTTCTATGAGGCATCCACTCGGACTCGCACTTCATTCGAGCTGGCCGGCAAACGGTTGAGCGCCGATGTCATCAACATGAACGTCTCCTCGTCGAGCGTGAGCAAAGGCGAGACGCTGCAAGATACCTGTCAAACACTCGAGGCGATGCGTCCCGACGTCGTGGTAGTTCGCCACTGGGCCGCCGGCGCTCCGGCCTACGTGGCATCGAGGGTCGATTGCAGCGTCATCAATGCAGGTGACGGAATGCACGCTCATCCAACTCAAGCTCTGCTCGACGCTTTCACCATTCGCAGACAGCGAGGCAGACTCGAGAATCTAGTCGTCACCATCTGCGGCGATATCGCGCATTCGCGAGTCGCGCGGTCGAACGCACAGCTGCTGAGGCTCTTCGGATGCGAGGTGCGTGTCGTGGGACCCCGCACGCTCCTTCCGGTGGCCGTCGATTCGCTTGGAGTGCTCGTCTACGACCGGCTCGACGAGGCGCTCGAGGGCGCAGATGTGGTGATGGTGCTTCGCATTCAGAGAGAACGCCTCGAGGGAGCTCTGCTGCCGAGCCTTCGCGAATATGCCAGAACGTTCGGCATCGGCCCGAAGTCGCTCGCACTTGCCAAGCCGGATGCGATCGTCATGCATCCGGGCCCCATGAATCGCGGGGTCGAAATCGAAAGCGCAGTTGCCGACAGCGACCGAAGCGTCGTGCTCGATCAGGTAGAAGCCGGTGTCGCCGTGCGGATGGCATTGCTGTACCTCTTGGCGGGTGAGGCTGCAGAGTCGCCCGCAATAGGTGAGACGGGTTGACGAGCGTCCAGACAGGGCTCGATCGTATTGCGAGCGATGATTCGGACGCGGTCCGTCTGGTTCGCGGGCGCAAGGTGGGTCTCCTCGGGCATGCGGCGAGTGTCGATCGCGAGCTTCGAGCCGCATCCGCCGTCCTAGCGGCCGCCGGCGCTGAAGTCTGTGCGCTCTTTGGTCCCGAGCACGGCTTCGCCGGCGCTGCGCAAGACATGGTTGGCGTTGAAAACACCGAAGGCCGACTTCCAACTTACTCGCTTTACGGGGACGAGCCCGAGGACCTCAGCCCCAAGCCCGAGTGGCTCGATGGCCTCGATGTGATCGTCATCGATCTCCAGGACGTTGGCTCCCGCTACTATACCTACGTCTGGACCGCTGCCTTGATGCTCAAAGCTGCGGCGTCTGCTGGCGTCGAGGTGGTCGTGCTCGATCGACCAAACCCTCTCGGTGGTCTCCGCGTCGAAGGAGCGCCACAGCGGGACGGCTACCTTTCGTTCGTCGGCCTTTATCCAATTGCCGTCCGGCATGGTCTCACGATAGGCGAGCTCCTCACTTGGGTCCGGAACCGCGAGAATATTCCCCGTGACGCCTTGCGCGTCGTCCCGATGCGCGGTTGGCAACGTTCGATGACTTGGGACCAGACCGGGCTTTCGTGGGTCATGCCGTCTCCCAACATGCCGACACTCGATACTGCCACCGTATACCCCGGCGGCTGTCTGATCGAAGGCACGACGCTTTCCGAGGGTCGAGGCACCACTCGTCCGTTCGAGATCTGGGGCGGACCAGGCTTGGACATTGCTCCCCTGTTGGCGCTCGACCTTCACGGCGCCACCCTCCGCCTGATCGAGTTTACCCCGACGTTTCAAAAGCATGCCGGGCGACCATGCCGTGGGGTCCAAGTGCACGTGACCGATGCTTGGGTGTTTCGTCCCTACGAAGCGTACCAGCGCATGTTGGCGGCAGTGCTGCAGTCGGTGCCGATCGAGACGCGATGGCGGACTGAGCCCTACGAGTTCGTCTCGGATCGACCGGCGATCGATCTCCTCACAGGCGGCTCGGAGTTCCGTGCTGCGATCGATGAGGGCGCCTCGCTCGAGGACGGGCTGGCGTTCGAAGCGCGTGGCGCTGCCCAATTCGACGATGAGCGGCGCGCGTCGTGGCTCTACGAAAAATGACGGTAGCCAGGTCGTTCGAATCGGATTGGGCGGCCGTTCTCCTCGAGGACCTGGACGTCGCTCCTTGCCGTGATTTCACCGATCGAAGTGGCTGGGATCTCCGCGTCTGCGGGTGCGGTGAACAAGAGCTCATAGTCCTCTCCGCCGGTCAGCGCGAGCTCGATTGGATCGAGGCCGAGTGAAACGCAGAGCTCCCCGTAACCTGGTGCCGTCGGAAGATCGCTTGCTTGGATCGTCGCACCCACGCCCGATGCTGCACATACGTGTTGCAGGTCCTGAAGACAACCATCGGAGATGTCGATCAAGGAGGTGGCGGTGCGGGCCAGCTCTCGAACGAGAGGGCCATGGACAGGCGGGCGTCGCCATCTCTCGACGAAGTTCTGCGCGTTTTCGAGGTTCGACGCCCCTGCTTCCAGAATCGCCAGCCCAAGTGCCGCCGCGCCGAGGACACCCGTGACATAGACGCGGTCGCTCGGCTGCGCGCCGCCTCGGGTGATTGCTTTTTCTGTCGGCAAACCGAAAACGGTGGTCGTGATCGAAAGCGAATCGCCGCGACTGAGGTTTCCTCCGATGATTCGGGCGCCCGTGAGCCGAGAGGCTTCCGC
>JBFICQ010000232.1:0-5891 GCA_041581895.1 Polyangiales bacterium
AGCGAGGAGGCGGATCGAGCCTGGTTGCAGACGGCAGTCCGCATCGACGACGACCACCGCGCTCGGCGGGTTGGACTCGAGCCATTCCACGCCAAACCGAAGCGCATAGCCCTTTCCTCGGCGGTCGGGATCGTGGCGCTCGATCGCCAGTGCGCCGGCGGCCTTCGCTCGTTCGGCCGTGTCGTCGGTGCAGTTGTCGGCCACTACGACGATTCGATCGCCTGGGCCCAGATCCTCTTGGAGCGCCGCCACGGTCCCAACGATCGATGCGCTCTCGTCGTGGGCCGGTACGAGAAGCACCGTCGTAGCCCCAGCGGGAAGCTCATCGATGCGGGGACGAAGCGGAAAGAGGCTTGCAACACACTCGACCAGAAGCACGAGCGAAGGCAACAAGACGACCAGCGACAACGCCCCGATCACATACGTCAGCAAGGTCAAGGCGCTTCTCCGGACTCGGGCGGCATGCGCACTTTCAAAGCGCCAGCAAGCCAACCGTCCACGCCGCTCGTGTACCACTTCGACGTTCGGCGGTCCGACGGGCCCCCGCACAGGGCGGAGTGCAGCACGGTTTCGCTCATGTCGGCAACGAGGCGGATCGATGGGGCGAAAGACGTGAGCCGCTCGCCGGAACGATAGATCTGCCCTTGGTGCGGGGTCGCGCGACCGCCTCGGAGAGGTATCGGGCCGCGATCGAACCCCAAGAAGCGAGGGAGCTTGCCCCCGAAGAACATGTTGGTGAGCGTGATCTGGTTTCGTTTGCCCCACGGCTCGGGCGCGCGGTTGGCAATCTTACCGAGGGCAGCCCTCCACACATCTTCCCGCGTCCGCTCGCCGAGCCAAGGTGACCGTTCGGCGACCAGGACGCGATCGAAGTTCTGGTAAAAGTCGATGAATGTGCCGGTGGCATCGTGCAGATGCTCGATGACCGGAGCGCCGCATGCCTCGCCGAACATCTCTACGAGCAGCTGCGCGTAGAAGATCTCGAACGCCGTCGCTCCGGTCGACTCCGGCTCATAGCGACAGTCCCAAGCACGGATAGCATCGGCGATCGGGCCCTCTCCAAGTAATGGCTCGAGGATCTCGAGAAACTCGGCAGCTTGCAGCGAGTACGTGTCCATTTGAATTTCGCGGAAAGAGTCTACATCGTGGTCGTCGCGCCCCTCCAGCAGGTGGGTGATACGTCGTGCGCGGTAGTCGCCCATCGGCGCGTTGATGGGGTTCACTTGGCCCAGCTGGTTGAGATCTTGGTTGGCGGTCACGATCATTCCGGCTGGCGGATTCTTCAGGCGCGGAAGCCGTTCGGGGCTGACGAAACCCTGCCAGTCGAAGCGTTCGTCCCATCCAGGGCGGGGTGCGAAGCCCGACCAGTCCTCGGTCCGCAGCGGCATCAAGCCCGACATCTGGTACCCAATGTCGCCTGCGCTATCGGCAAAAATCCAATTGAAGGCCGATTCGACATTGGCGAACGCGGCCATCCCTTCGGCTACCGTCCGCGCCGTCCACATCGTGAGCAGCGCGTCGAGCGACTGCGCTCCTCCATCCGCGCCGGACCATCGCGTGCACAGCGCATACCCCTCGTTCATTGAGTCGCCATCGAGGACGCCATGCCCGTTCTCCCAAAACGTTTCGATGACCGGCTCGCCCTTTTTTCGGCGTATCGTCTCCACGCGGCGGTCGAAGTCGACCCACGCGTCCCCGCGCCGAAACTGCCCATCGCGGCAGTGTTCGACCCACGAATCGATAGCGTCCATGAACGTGTATGTTGCACCCCAGGAAAGGTGTTTGTTGCGCCCTACGAGCGGCGCCGGCAGGCCGGGCATCGTCATGAGAACCGCGTAGCCATCCGGCCAACGAAAGCTCTGTTCGACCCAAACGTTTGGGAGTCGGTTCGTTTCGAGATGCGGGTCGTTCGAAAGCATTGCCGCACCAGACGCGGTCAACGAACCCGATACGCACCAATTGTTCGACGCCATCAGCCGAGGCACTGGGATCGCCCACTTCACGGCCTCGGGAACGATGTGCTCACTTAGCGCGACTTGTGCGACCATGCCTCGGTCGAGACCATCCGTGCTCCCAGGAAACAGCCCTTCTAGGTGCGCGTCGCTGACACCCGCCTGAACCATCTCGACGAACAGCCGTTCTACCTCGGCCTGCGATTGCGCCAAGGTGAGATACCCCGTCATCCGCGCGAGCAGCAGGGTATCGCCGATCACCCAAGGATCGGGGCGAACCCTCGCCAGCTTGAGCTCCCAAGGCACGGACTCGGCAAAGCGCGCATTCACGCCATCGCAGTACGCTTCGCAAACCGCACGAGCGTCGGTACTGAGCTTTTGCGCCTCTGGTGCGACCCCGCCACTCCAATTCATTCGTCGGAAAAACCGGTCGACCTCCACCATCTCGTCGCTGCCATCGAGTAGCTCCGCGGCCCGTCCCTGGCCGAGGATCCGCATGATTAGCATTTGGAGTCCTCGATCCATGGCGTGGCAATAGCCCATGCCCCAGTAGAGTCCGATGATGTCTTTGGCGACGATCTGCGGAATTCCGTGCGTATCTCGAGTCCAGCCAGCTTTCATCGATCTGTCAGACGCTACCTTGGCAGCGGGCGTGAGCATAAACTATTTCGTTCGCAGGGTCGGAACGACTGCGATGGCCGGTGAAAGGCAGCACGGCGACGTCGTGTTCGTAGAGTTCCGGATCAGTGCGTCGCTGGTTCTTGAAGCTTGTCGAGAACCTGATCGATCGTGAAGCTGGATGGCTTCTGACGCGGGGGGAAGTCTCTGAATGTCGAGAGGAAACGCCCTACGATGGCCTGGGCGGGGACGAATACGAAGAGCCGATCGATCATCCATTTGTCATAGCCGAACGCTTCTTCGTCGGCGCGCTCGAAGGGATCACGCCGGAGGTTGAAGAGCTTGGGTAGACGAAGCGTGGTGAAAGGCCGAACCCACACTTCGAACCCATGCGCCTCTTGGATGGAAAACAACACCTTCCAGTCGTTGTACCGAAGCGCCGAAAGAGAGCCGTCATCCGTGAAGTAAAACATCTCTTTTCGCGCGCTCGGCCCGTTACCGAGGAGCATGTCGAGTTGGTTGTAGCCATCGAGATGGACCAAGAAGCTCTTGCCAGCGGCGCGATGGCCTCGCAGGAGCTTCTCCTTGATGTCGGGCTCGCCGGCTGCAGCGAGCACGGTCGGCAACCAGTCCTGATGCGAAAAGATCCCGTTCGAGATCACCCCGGCGGGGATCTTGCCGGGCCAACGCACCATCGCCGGAACCCGAAAGCCACCTTCCCATGTGGCGTTCTTTTCTGAGCGGAAGGGAATCATGCCACCGTCGGGCCACGACATGACCTCGGCGCCATTGTCGGTGGAGTAGAAGACGATCGTGTTCTCTGTGATCCCGAGCTCGTCGAGCTTCTGTAGCAGCTGTCCCACGTGCCCATCGTGCTCCACCATGCCATCGGCGTAGACACCTTGGCCGGTCGCGCCCCGAGACTCCTCTTTGAGCCGCGTCCAAATGTGCATCCGAGTCGAGTTGAACCACAAGAAGAAGGGCTTTTCGTCGCGGTGTGCGCGATCGATGAAATCGAGCGCCCCAGCTAGAAACTCCTCGTCCACGGTCTCCATTCGCTTCTTGGTGAGCGGACCGGTGTCTTCGATCGTGCCATCCGCGCTCGAACGGATGACGCCACGCGGCCCAAACCGTTCCTTGAAAGCCGGGTCTTTCGGGTAGTCGGGGTTTTCCGGTTCTTCTTCGGCATTCAAATGATAGAGGTTACCAAAGAATTCATCGAAGCCGTGATTGGTCGGCAAATGCTCGTCGAGGTCGCCGAGGTGGTTCTTCCCATACTGCGCCGTCGCATACCCGAGCGGCTTGAGCAGCTCCGCGATGGTCGGGTCTTGGGGTTGCAGCCCGAGCTCGGCACCAGGCAAACCGACCTTGAGAAGCCCCGTCCGGAACGGGCTCTGACCCGTGATGAAAGCCGCGCGCCCAGCCGTGCAACTGTTCTCGCCATAGGCATCGGTAAAGATCATCCCCTCGTTCGAGATCCGATCGATGTTGGGCGTTTCGTAACCCATCATGCCCATGTTGTATGCGCTGATGTTCCAGTAGCCCACATCGTCTCCCCAAATGACGAGGATGTTCGGCTTCTTCGTCTTCCCCTCCTCGATGACGTCGTCGGTATTCACCAGAGCGAGCTCGCTCGGTGGGACGGCCCGCTTTCGCGGTTCCCAGTTGCGGGGTGGCGGAGCTTCCATTTGCTTACTTGCTGGAGCAGCAGTGGGTTGTTCAGTGGGGGCTTCCTCACTGGGAGGCTTGGCCTCCATGCAGGCGCCCAAAGGCAAAAGCATCAGAACCGCCCAGCTTGACGTCGCGATACGCGCCATGACTCAATCCTTTCAACAACTCGAACGGACACGCCCTTATGTCTGGCGGAGGCCGCTCGTGTCAATGGGCAAGCCCCGGAGTGCCGAGCCGCAAACGTCTGGGGCGAGCGAAGCGTCGCAGTTGTTTCTGCACACACAACGGAAAAAGGCCGCCACCTAGTGCGTCAGGCCGAGCGCACCTCTATACGCCCCGTCGCTGGCAGCGTTGTGATTCCAATAGTCATCGATGATCGCATGGGTGCGAACCGCGGTAGTCCGATGCGGCCCGATCTTCTCTTCCCAGGCTTGTATGATGTAGGGAAACTCGGGCTCGTAGTAAATGATCAATGTGCGACTCAATGCAGGGTAGCTGAGCTCCAGAGCTGCCAATGAATGATCGACCAAGTCGGTTTCGGCGTTCGCCGTGCGTGTGACCTTCGCCGGGTACGCGCGCAACGCTTTGTGACGCATTCGAATGTAGTCGAGGGCTGGGATGATCTCTTGCTTGCCCTCCTCAATGCGGGACGGGTCGATTCGGATCTGCGCCCAGAGCCCATCTTCCAGAGTCGCCTCGGGAATCGTCATTTGCTGATCCGCGTCGTCTTGGAAGTAAGAATGCATCAGCGCGCGAAGCCCGTCTTTTCGACGATTGATCTGACTGTATACTTGGCCGCACCACTCTTGGATGGTGCTACTAACCTTGAGTGTTCCGGCCCCAGGCGGTCGCGCCGGGGTGAACGACGATGTCATCAGGGTGTAGGGATAGATCCCCGTGTAAAATCGTCGATAGGCGTTCAGCTTGAGCACCGAGATCGCATCTAGCGACTCGCCATGTTCGAGCTTGACCTGCAGCTTGGGCAAAAAGTCCTCGGTGACGAACACCAGGACAGCTTCGCCGTCGTGCAAGTCCCCATAACGAGCCTGGCGGAGCGCATAGCGCGTCAGCTCGGCTTTGCCCTGGTACCAGTACTTGTCGAACGTCGGGTGTTGCTCGGCAAAGGTCTCCGGACTCGGCAATTTCAGCGAAGACGAACCGGTGGATACCCCGGAAGCGACGGGCCCGCGTTTGGAATCGCAGGCTCCGAGCGCCAGCAGCAGCAGACCCAACAGAACGACGCGACATCGCTTCATCACCACAAACCTTGGCGCGCCTTCCGGTGACGTCAACTCGATCCCGAGTCAATGGTGAGTCTGGTCAACAACCAGCAGAGTCAGCCGGCTCCCGTATCGTGGTAGCCTCGTTGCGGAGGCGCTAATGGGTTCCGTGGAAGTGCATTTCGTGGGTAGCGGTGATGCGTTCGGCAGCGGAGGCCGGTTTCAGACCTGCATTGCGGTACGAAGCTCCGATGATCTCTTTCTAGTCGATTGTGGAGCTTCCTCGCTAATCGCCATGCGACAACAGAAGATCGAGCCGAGGGACGTGAGCAAGATTCTCATCACGCACCTGCACGGAGACCACTTTGGTGGCCTTCCGTTCTTTCTTCTCGACGCACAGCTCGTTTCAAAGCGGAGCGCACCGCTCACG
>JBFICQ010000233.1:0-5883 GCA_041581895.1 Polyangiales bacterium
GCTCGGCGTTCTTCCGAGGACAAGCTCGCGCGGTAGCCGAAGTCTTGTTTCGATTGGCGAGCCAGGTCGCGTGCGACGATTTCGCGGATCTCCTCGTCGTCGTGATCCAGGCTTTCGATCAACCATTCGACTCGAGAGCGTCCGCTGTTTCGATCCCACCATGCACGCCAAGCATCGGTGTCGGTGCCGAAGTCCTGTGCGGTTAGCATGCGCAGGATGCGCCAGGCGGCTTCGCCAAGCACGCCGTGCTCAGAAAGGGCGGGGATCAACGCTCCAACGCACTCGTGGTCTCGAAGCACCGCCAGCGCCCGCATTGCGAGCAGTCGCGTACGTTGATCGGTGTTCGGCTCGGTCGCGAGAGCGCAAAGCGATTCCTTGACGCTGTCGATGCCCCTTAACTCGTGAAACAGCTCGAGAGCGTAGAGCGCACTTCGGGAGACACCTTGGTCGTCGTCGAATAGCGCAGCGGCGACAGGTTCGATCAAGAGCGGGTGGGGCAGCTCGGCGGCGACGAGGACGGCGTAGTATCGGACGTCCGCGTTATCAGATTGCAGTAGCTCGGCGACGTAGGGAACTGCAGCGTCGCCGAACGCTACTGTTGTCCTACATAAACCCGAGATGCTTCGACCCTTCGGCGGCCGCACGTGAGGCTCCCAACGGCTGAACCAGAGGCGCCCGGGGAAGAGCTCCTGCAACGTGGGGAGCACCTCTTCGCCGAGGTCGAGCAGCGCCCGGTGGTCCGGGGCGTCTTCGTTCGGGCCGTGCAGCCCGAGCCGCGTGACCATCACCTTCACACGCGACGCGAAGTCGGGAGGTGCGATGGAGGGCAGGGCGGTCCGTGGAGCCGTTCCGATGGCAGTCAAACCGGTGACGTTGAGATGCTCCACCAAGAACTTGAGCGCCACCGAACGTCCGCTCTCGCCAGCGGCGGGCGGAATGTCGGTCCACCTTCGAAAGGCCCTTCCAAGCTCTTCATCCGGCCACCACTTCGCCTCGAGGCTTTCGCCTGGCGGCGGATTCGACGTGCGCCAACGCTCGTTCGAGGGCTTGGATTCAGGTTCGGTGCTGGAGCTCGGCGCGTCGACCCGATCGGATGGCGGATTCTTGATCAGATATGTGGAGTCGCGATTCTTTCGTGAGCTCACCTGCGAAAGGGTACACCAAACGCCTCAAACGAGCATTTTGATCCTTCGCTCTTCGCCTCCCTCGCGAAGACGTCCGGCTGCAGCGTCGCGGAGCAGCTTCTTGATTCGTAGCCCGAGAACGTCGATTTCGGTGGAGACGAACTCCTCGCCCCCGAAGCGTTGGACCTGCTCGGTCTGTCGTTTCAGGATTTCGGCGTCCTGTCGGACGATATGCATCGCCGAAGGCTTCACGATCGCCCTCAGAATGGCATTGGGAACCGGGACCTTGACGGCGACGGTTGCAAACAGATCCGTCACGGTCGGGGTTCGCGGAGTAAGCGCCGCGGTGGTGATGATGTGGCTGCGCTCGCTGAGTCGATACTCGACCTGGGCGATGCAGGGGAGAATGAAGCGATCGCAATGAAATACCTCGCCACCCTTCGGTGCCAAAACCCGCCCAACGAGCCCCTTGGGCCTTTCTTCCCCGACGAACTCGGCCTCCACGCGATCTCGGGACGTACGGACGATGACTTCGATCGGACGCCTGTCTTTGTTCTTTCGAAAGAGACCTGCGTGAACGAATGCGGTGTGCGGGACATCGAGCGCGTTCTCTGCGACTGCGTCCAACGGCCCGGGCATTTCGATTCGCTCGCGTACGGTCAGGTAGCCTTCTTGATCCGCGCATGGAATCTCATAGGGATTCGAGTCGGGCTTTACGTCGGGCGCCGAGTAGACCCAGAGCCAGCCTTGCGCATCGCGACAGGGGTAGGAAGGAACGCGACGCTTCGGGTGCTCCGTGTCCCCGCACAAGCCCGGCACCCCGCGGCACTTGCCGCCGCGATCGAATTGCCAGCCATGGTAGCGGCATTGAATGTTCGACCCGACGACTCGACCCAACGACAACGGCGCATTCCGATGGGCACAGCGGTCCACCAGTACGCCAGGACGTCCTTTTGCGTCGCGAAATGTAACGAGTGGTAAATCGTTTAACAGAAATGACTTCGGTGTAACGCTTACCTGATCGCTCGCCGCCAATACGTACCAGCCAGGCGCGAAGTTTTCGCTGAGATCTGAGCTGAGCTGCTGTGGCGGCTGTTCTGTCATGGGGACGCGCGCAGTTTCTGCACAGCGATCTGCCGTACACGTTTCATTTGCGTAAATACCACGGTTGTGACGAGTTTCGCATGGAACCGGGTCCGTTCCACTGCTACATCACCGACCATGTCTCGCCAAATGAACAAGGAACGCACGCGGCGTCGTCTGCTGCACGCGGTCCTCAAGACGATTCACCGTTACGGCCACGGAACGCTGACAACAGGGCGGGTCGCCCAGCTTGCGGGGCTGGCCCAGCCTACATTCTACGTTCACTTTCGAAGCATGGATCAAGCACTCGAGCAGGTGGCCCAATGGGTCGCGACGGAGCTCGGGCCGGCCTTCGAGCCGGAGGTGTCCTCCGGAAGCGACCAGGCAGCTCAGGTGCTCGAGGAAGCGGTGTCCAAGTGCATACACGCGCTAGTCGAGGATCAGAAGGTCGCCCAAGTATTTCTATCCAATCGCAGGGATCAGACGAGCCCTCTTGGTCGCCGCTGGACGGAGCTCACCGGCGCCCTGCGCGAACGGATGCGCCAGATGGTGGTGCAGGTACGCCCGAACGCCACGCCAGCTGACGCAGCACTGCATGCCGAATTGCTGGTCAGCATCGTCTTCGGCCTCGCCGAAGCGTCTCTCGACCAGCGAATCGACGATCTCGACCATGCCGCTTCGGTCGCGTCGCGCGCGATCATCGCCAGCATCCTGTCCGACAAAGGGGTCGCTGACGCCGCTTAGACGCGGTTCTTTTGCGTGTCGCGCTTTTCGTCGCCGGGTGGGTGTGATAGGCCCGCAAAGTGACTGACTTGTTCAACCCCTCCCCGGAACATCGGGCGCTTCGAGAGCTCGTTCGTTCCTTTGCAGAGCGAGAGGTCGATCCACAAGCCGAGGAATTCGATCGCGCCGAGCGTTTCAACATCGCGCTCTTTCGGAAGTTGGGAGAGCTCGGGCTCCTCGGGATCACCGTTGAAGAGCGTTTCGGGGGCTCGGGGCTCGATGCGGTGGCCGCCGTGATTGCCCACGAGGAAATCGCCGCCGCGGATCCCGGTTTCGCGCTCGCATTTCTCGCGCATTCCATACTCTTTGCCAACAACCTGCAGATCAACGGGAGCGACGCCCAGCGAGCGAAATACCTCCCGAGGGCGTGTAGCGGTGAAAAAGTTTGTGGCATGTGCATGTCCGAACCGAGCGTGGGGACCGACGTGCTCGGTATGCAGACATCCGCCGTTCGCCGGGGCGAAGTTTATCTCCTGAACGGTGCAAAGATGTGGATCACGAATGGAGCGGTGAGCGACTCGGAGCTCGGAGACGTGTTCTTGGTCTACGCCCGCGTGGAGGGTCATAGTCGCAACCAGCTGTCGATGTTTATCGTCGAAAAGGGTTTCCGAGGTTTCAGTCTCGGTCAAAAGATAGAAGGTAAGCTGGGGATGCGTGCCTCGATGACGGCGGAACTCGTGTTCGAGGACTGCGAAGTTCCCGCGGCAAACCTGGTGGGCGAAGAGGGCACCGCGACGAGGCACATGATGCGTAACCTCGAGATCGAGCGCGTGACGCTCGCAGCGATGAGCCTCGGGATTGCACGAAGGTCTCTCGAGGTCATGAATCGCTACGCCGACGAGCGCAGCTCATTTGGTAAGCCGCTGCGAGAGTTCGGTCAGGTCCAACGTTACATCGCTCAGTCTTATGCGGAGTTCATGGCCGGCCGCGCCTACACTTACTACACGGCGGGGACCATGAGCTTGGACAGCCCAGGGCAGCGGCTGGATACCGACGGTGTCAAGCTCTTCACGTCGACGATGGGCAAAGACATCGCGGATCGCGCCATCCAAGTACTAGGGGGCTATGGCTACGTCTCGGAATACGGCGTCGAACGTCTGTGGCGAGATGCAAAGCTCTTGGAAATCGGCGGTGGCACACTCGAGGCACATCAGAAGAACATGTGTCGTGAGCTCGGTCGGACCGAGCGCATTTTGTGAGGAAAACCACAACTCCCCGCAATCGCCAATCTTTTCGGCCCACTGAGTAGGCGATGGCCGTTACGAAGGGGTATGCTGTTCTTTGGGACATGACTCCTCGGGGGGGGACGACGGTTGCCGCTTCGAGCACGGCGGAACCTGCCCGGCGGGAAGTGTCTGAGGACACTCGTGACGCAAGAACAGCAAGCCACAGCCGATGTCGGAGCGCAGAAGCCCCCCGTGGACCTTCCGGTCCTCGGCAGGTTTGCCGGCTATGACATCTTGGGCAGGCTGGCTCTCGGCGGCATGGCTGAGATCCTGCTGGCGCGGCACAAGGACACGGATGGCGATACGCGTTTCTTGGTGGTCAAGCGCATCTTGCCCCACTTCGAGCAAGACAACGACTTCGTCCAGATGTTCCTCGACGAAGCGCGCATCGGAATGCAGTTGAATCATCCCAACATTTGCAAGTTCCATCAGTTCGGCGCTGATGAAGGCTCACACTTCATCGTGATGGAGTGGGTGAACGGCATGCCGCTAGGTCGTCTGATTCGAAAGGCCCGCAAGCAAGGAGGCGTTGGGCTCCCAATCGCCATTCGTATCGGAACCGACATTGCGCGTGGCCTCCATTACGCACACACCGCCAGTGACGAGCACGGTGAGCCGTTCAACATGATCCACCGCGATGTTTCGCCCCACAACATCATGATCGGTTACGACGGGTCAGCGAAGCTCCTAGACTTTGGCATTGCCAAAGCGGACCACCGTGCCCACAAGACTCAGGCCGGTGTCGTCAAGGGCAAGTTCGCGTACATGGCCCCCGAGCAATGTACCGGGGCGCAGGCCGACCATCGCCTCGACGTTTTTGCGCTTGGCGTTTGTATCTTCGAGACCCTGACAGGGCGCTCGCTCTACCGGAGGCAGACTGAGGCTGCGACCATGCGTGCGGTCATCATGGATCCGGTTCCCTCGCTCAAGAAGCGCCTTCCAGACGTTTCGGACGAGCTCGACCAAATCCTTCAAAAGGCGCTCTCAAAGGATGCCGGTGACCGGTTCGCGACCGCCGAAGAGCTCGCCGACGCGCTCGAGAAGTTCGGAAAGTCGACGGAGCAGTTTGCTCGCCAACGAGAAGTCTCGGACTTCATCAGAAAGATATTCCCAGAGGAGTTTGCACGGGGGCCTCGGGTCGACACGGTTCCTTTCGGCTCTTCGTATAGCGTGGACATGCATCATGCCAACGACTCGTCAAAATCGTACGTGTCTCAGATCCCTGGCATACGGGAGCTCGAAGTCGACGTTGGCGGCGGTCTCGATTTGAACCATTTGCTAGATGCCAGCTCGGCATCTGCGACCGTGCCCCAGCCGGGGGCGACCTCCTCACCCGACGACGCCTCGGGGCCGCGCGTTAGCAAACAAGCGGTCTCGGATCCACCAAAACGGATGACGAGCGGGCGTGCTCGAGCCAGGCCGGTTCCAAAGCGAAACTGGAAGAGTCTCGTCGTGTTGTTGGCCATCCTCTTAGCTGGAGGCGGGTACGCGCTGACCCAGCTCGACGGGATGAGGTACGTTCGTGGCCTTTTGCCCGACAAAGGTCCGCCGGAGATTGCGCTCGATGAGAATCCACTGCTTCAGCAGCATGGGGCTCGCATCTTGGTCGCATCATCGCCTCCGGGTGCGAAGATCTATCTCGACGGCAAGGAACAAGGGGTGACACC
>JBFICQ010000234.1:0-5824 GCA_041581895.1 Polyangiales bacterium
GGCGTGGGATGCGGTCATCGGCGGCGTGGGGAGTGCCAACCGGTCCAACAGCAGTCTGCTCGGGTTGGACACGAGTCACGAGGCGAGCTTGCGTCGGCCCTAGCCCACCGGTCAACCGGGCCGATGAGTGCAAGCGAGCCGTCCGACCGATGGCCGCTTCCCGCGCCGTGCCAGGCGTGCCTGTGTCCTCGACCGAGGCACCAGGCCACGAAATTCAGTGAATAAACCCGTTGCCGCTGCTGTTGGTCGGGGGTGGGCCTGCATGCTAGCCCCTCGCCCTAAGGAAACTCCATGCCGAACGACGTCCGTGCCATCAACGAAATGGTTCAGCGCGAGAGCGCATTCATCGATACGATTCTCCACGAAGTCCACAAGGTCGTCGTCGGCCAAGACGTGATGATCGAGCGGATCCTAATCGGTCTGCTTACCGGCGGGCACATCCTGCTCGAGGGCGTCCCGGGCCTTGCCAAGACCCTCACGGTCAACACGATTTGCCAAACGATCGCGGCAAAGTTCCAGCGCATTCAGTTCACGCCTGACCTCTTGCCCGCAGACGTCATCGGCACCGTGATCTACAACCAGCAGAGGGGCGAGTTCACCGCAAAGCGCGGCCCCATCTTCGCCAACCTCGTCCTTGCCGACGAGATCAACCGAGCGCCGGCCAAGGTCCAGAGCGCTCTGCTCGAGGCCATGCAAGAGCTTCAAGTCACAATAGGCGACACCACGCACAAGCTCGACGAGCCGTTCATGGTCATGGCGACGCAGAACCCGATCGAACAGGAAGGTACCTACCCCCTAGCGGAGGCGCAGGTCGACCGATTCATGCTCCACGTCCGAGTGGACTACCCGAGCCAGGACGAGGAGCGAAAGATCATGGACCAGATCTCCGACCACGTGTTGCTGGGCAAAGACGCATCGGCGGGCCGCGGGGTCCAACAGGTGACCACCACATCCAAGCTTCTCGAAGCGCGCAGGACAGTTGGCCACGTCTACATCGATCCGAAGATCAAAGACTACATCGTGCAGATCGTCACTGCGACCCGCCACCCGGTTCGTGTGGGCCTCGGCGACCTCACCGACATGATCGCGCACGGGGCCTCGCCCCGCGCGTCGATCGGTCTAAACGTCGCGGCACGCGCTCACGCGTTCATGCGCCATCGCGGCTACGTGACGCCCGAGGACATCAAGGCGATTGGCCCGGATGTGCTGAGACACCGGATCATTCGCTCCTATGAAGCCGAAGCCGAAGAAATCACGAGCGACCAGATTGTTCGGCGAATTTTTGAAACCGTGGAAGTTCCGTAATCGAGGTCTACGGTGATCTCTCGCGAGCTCGTCAAGAAACTCAAGAAGATCGAAATCTATACCTCGAGGCTCGCCAACGATCAGCTTGCGGGAAGCTACCACTCCGTGTTCAAGGGCCGCGGCATGGCCTTCAGCGAAGTGCGTCAGTACCAGCCGGGCGACGACGTGCGGTTCATCGATTGGAACGTGAGCGCTCGGATGAACGACACGTACATCAAAGTGTTCACCGAAGAACGCGAGATGACGGTGATCTTGCTCGTCGACTTGTCCGCCAGCGAGCGATTTGGGTCGGTCGCCAAGCCCAAGATCGAAACGGTTGCCGAGGTGGCAGCGCTCTTGGCGTTCAGCGCGATCAAGAACAACGATCGTGTCGGCCTCATTCTGTTTACCGACCGCATCGAACGCTTCGTCCCGCCCAAAAAGGGGCGCTCTCACGTCATGCGCGTCGTCACGGAGATCTTGAACGCGACGCCGGAAGGACGCGGCACCGATCTCGGGGTGGCGCTCGACCTCCTCGGCGGAATCGGCAAACGACGCACCGTCGCATTCTTGATCAGCGATTTCATCGCGGGAGACTACGAAAAGCCCCTCAAGGTCGTTGCGGCAAAGCACGATCTCATTCCGATTCAAGTCGTCGACCCGCGAGAGGCCGACCTCCCTAACCTCGGCCTAGCCCTCGTGGAAGACTTGGAGACCGGGGAGATCGTCGAAGTTGACACGGCAAACTCGGATGTGCGGGCCGAGTACGCACGTGAGGCCCAAAAGCAACGTGCGAGTCGGGAGCATCTCTTCAAGCGGCTTCAATTGGACCACGTCACAGTGAGCACCGATCGCGATTACGTCCGACCTCTAGCCGAGTTGTTTCGCCTCCGGCAGCGACGACTGACGGGTTTTCGGTGAGGCGCGCGGGTGTCGTTTTTGCGTTAAGCATGCTCATCGCCGTCTCGGCCGTTGCGAAAGTGCCGACGGTCGAGCTCGAAGTGCCCCTGGAAACGACCCTTGGTGATCCCATCCCACTCATCCTGAAAGTGACGACCGACGCGTCGAGCGACGCCGCGGTTCCGGACCAATCATTCGCTCCCTTCGAGATGCTCGAGAGGGGAGTCACAGTCGAGCCCTCCGAAGACGGCGAAACCAAGACGTTCACCTTCGAGTTGACACTACAGTGCTTCGAGGTTGGAACGCATCAACTCGGGCCGATCCGGGTTCGGGTCTCGAACGTTGCGGGCGAGCTCGAGTATGCTGAGTCCGAAGCGCGAGCCGTCGAAGTGCATTCGGTTCTGGCCAACGAGCCGAACGCGGAGCTCAAGCCGCCGACCGATCCCGTGGTGGTCGAGCAGGACGATTACACGCTATTGGTCGTCCTCGGTGCGCTCTTGGCGGTTCTTGTCGGCGCGCTGCTGGCGTGGCTCGTCATGCGATGGTGGCAGCGGCGCGAGCGACCCGAGCCCGAGCCCCCTCCACCGCCCCCTCCCTGGGAGCTTGCACTCGCCGAGCTTCGCACTCTACACGAACGGCGCGCGACCGAGATCGAGAAGGGTCGCACCGAGCAGTGGGTCGACGCCGTCAGCGACTCCATTCGCAACTACCTCGGGCTTCGGTACGGCTTCCATGGTCTCGAAAGCACGACCTACGAGATCGCGACCGAGCTCGGCCAAACCGAAGCATTGACGATCCAGCCGGAGGAAGCCATCGCGTTCCTCGGTCAGTGCGACCTGGTGAAATTCGCCCGCGCCTCGCTTGCTGACGAAGCGTCCCAAGATCTGATCGCCGAGGCTTTCGCGCTCGTCGACCGTACGCGACCAGTCCCGGAGACGGCAACAGTGGGAGGGCGCGCATGAGTCAGTCACAACGACGACTGTGGGCGTTTGCGTGGTTGGGCGCGATGGCGATCGCGGGGTTCGTCATCAGCCTGCGATACCTGGAAACACGCTACCATATCCTGATTACCGACGAGCAGTTGGAGTTCGAGCGCCCCTGGGCTGGGTTGCTTTTGATCGGCGCTGCCTTGGTGTGGCTCGCGCGCGTCTGGCTCCAGCGACTTTCCAGGCCCCGGTTACAATTCAGTCGGGGGCTTGCGCTGCGGGCGCCACGTACGAGTTGGCGGGCGCGGCTCGGCGACCTGCCGAACGCCATTCGTACAGTGGCCCTAGCGCTCTTGGTGGTCGGTCTGATGGGCCCGCGGAGCATACACGCGCGTGACACGGCCGAGGTGGAAGGAATCGACATCATGCTCGCCCTCGACATGTCACGTTCGATGGAAGCCGCGGACATTCGCCCCACGCGCTTCAAGGCGACACAGACCGTGGTCCGCGAATTCATCGACCGGAGACCAAACGATCGCATTGGTGCCGTCGTGTTCGGTATCGAGGCATACACACTGCTTCCACTCACGACTGATCGGGAAGCTCTGAGGACCGCGCTTCGGGGCTTGGCTCTCGATCAAATCGACGGCCGGGGCACGGCGATTGGAAACGCGGTCGGGGTTGGCCTCAACCGCCTCAAGCGGTCCCAAGCCAAGAGCAAAGTGCTCATCCTTCTTACTGACGGGGAATCAAATGCAGGAAATGTGTCGCCGTCACAAGCGGCGGACCTAGCAAGCGCGATGGGGGTGAAGATCTTCCCCATCTTGATGGGGGTGAGCGACGAGGCTCCCGTGCAGAAAGGCGTTGGCATATTTGGCCGGTCCCTATGGAGTAGAGGCAACTACCCGGTGAACCCGGAGCTACTCGAAGAAATGGCCGACAAGACCGAGGGTGAGTTCTTCGCGGTCAGCGACCGTGAGGGCCTCGAGCGGAGCTTTCACCAGATCCTGGACAAGCTCGAAAAGACCGAAATCGAGGACGCCGGGCGCATGTACACCGAGCTCTTTCCTGCATTCGTCGGGCCGGCGCTGGTTTTCTTGTTGATCGAGGTGCTGATCCTCCTCTGGTTGAAGAGGTGGCCATGAGCTGGGCGGATGAGCGAGCGCTTTGGCTCTTACTGCTGATTCCGGCGCTTGCGGGCGTTTACTGGTGGGCCGCGCAGAGAAGGCGCCGCGCGACTGACAACTTTGGAAATCAAGCCACCATCGAGCCTTTGATCATCGGCGACGCGCGATGGTGGCGGTTGGCGCGAGGCCTGCTGGTGATCGCCGGGATTGCGTTGCTCATCATCGCGTTTGCGGGGCCACAGTATGGAAGTCGGACCCGAGTGCTTCGCAAGCGCGGAATCGACGTCGTGATCGCGCTCGACTTCTCGAAGAGCATGCTCGCACAGGACGTTCATCCGAGCCGAATAAAACGCGCGAAGGCGGAGCTCGAGCGGTTGCTGAACGACCTCGATGGCGACCGTGTGGGCCTCGTAGCCTTCGCAGGCGACGCGATGGCGTTCCCAATGACGGTCGACTACTCGGCGATTCGTTTGTTCCTCCGAGATCTCGGGCCAATGGACATGCCCTATGGTGGAACTGCGATCGGGAAAGCCCTCATCGCATCCAAGCGGCTCATCGAGAGCTCGAACGAGGACCAGAACGACGCCAACGAGGTGAATCGTCGGTCGAGGGTCGTCGTTTTGTTCACGGACGGCGAGGACCACGAGGGCGACCCCATCGAGGCCGCCAATGAGCTCAAAGCCGCGGGTATTCACGTTTACACGGTTGGACTCGGCTCGGGTAACGGCGAGCCGATCCCGAGCTACACTGCGGACGGCACGCTCACGGGCCACATGAAAGACCCGACCGGCCGCCTCGTGATGACTGCGCTCACCAGCGAAAACGAAAATACGCTCGAAGAGATTGCATCGATTACGGGGGGGCAATACTTTCGAGCGCGCGAAGGCACCGTTGGGGTCGACCAGATTCGCGCCGCGTTCGCCAGGCTTCAAGCATCCGAGCAGAAGGCCCGGCGGGTGACGGTCCACGAGAATCGCTTCGCGTTGGTGCTTTTACCCGCTTTTCTTTTCATCGTGCTCGAGGGCCTGCTTCCAGAAGCCTGGGTCATTCGACGGCGACGGAGGGAAGCATGAGACGTGCTCTGCTGGCGTTGGCCTGCTCCGTCGCCGTGATCACGCCGGCGACCGCACTCGCCTGGAGCCCGCTTCGAAGCGAGAACCCCGACGTCAGGCGCGGCAATGCTCTCATGTCCAAACAGGAATATACCGCAGCCTTGGAGGCTTACGACTCGGCAGCTGAGGAGTTGCCCGGCTCCAAGGGCGTCCAGCTCAATCGGGGCCTGGCGCTTCTTGCGCAAGGCTCGACGGAGCTCGCGAAGGAAGCGTTTTTGGCTGCTGCGGATCCGTCGGCGCCGACCCACACACGCGCAGATGCCTACTACGATCTCGGAGTTGCCTACGCCCGCGAAGGAGACGCCTTGGCGGAGCAGGAAGACCACAAGCGTGCCACCGCCAGCTTCCGTGAGGCGGCCGATGCGTTCAAGCGTTCTCTTCGGCTGCGGCCGGGAGACCGAGATGCCGCATGGAATCTCGAGTACGCACTGCAGCGTATTCGAGAACAGGAAGAAAAACAGCAGCAACAAGAGCA
>JBFICQ010000235.1:0-5814 GCA_041581895.1 Polyangiales bacterium
GCCTCGCCCTCCTGAAGCTCCGGAAGACGGTCGTCGTCTTCGGGATCCTGTTCTTCGCCCGCGAGCGGTTCGGTCGTGACGCCGTACACGGCATGCCAGCCCGGGACCTTGAGCACGCTACCACTTGCGCGAAGGCCGTAGGTGTGACCGCCGGAGGTCGCCTCGATTTCCACGCTGGTTTGGTCAAACACGGCAGGAATCATTTGCGAAGCGACGAACCGATCCCAAATCAGCTTGTAGAGTCTGCGCTGCGGGTCCTTTAGGTATTTGTTGACGACCTCGGGCGGGTGGTCGAGTTGCGTCGGGCGAATCGCCTCGTGAGCATCCTGGACATTTTGTTTTTTGGACTTGAAGACGTTCGGCTTCTCGGGGATCGCATCTTTCCCGTACTTTTCGACGATGTAGTCACGGCACTCGTTCACCGCATCGGGCGAGAGACGCACGCTGTCGGTACGCATGTAGGTGATCAGGCCGACGGTCTCGGCGTTCTTGCCGCGGCCCAGCGTTACGCCCTCGTAAAGTTGTTGCGCGATTCGCATGGTGCGCTTGGGCTGGAGGCTGAGTCGGTTGGCGGCATCTTGTTGAAGCTTGGACGTGGTGTACGGCGCTGGGGCCCTGCGCGTCGCCTTGCGCTTAGTGATGCCTTTGACCTGGTAATCCGCCCGCTTGAGCTCGGCGACGTATTTCGCCGCGTCCTTTTCGTCGAGCGTCGCAAGACGGGACCCGACTTTTTCGAGCTTCTCCCCGTCGACGCTTTGGAGCTTCGCCATGAAGGACTGAGGCTTGACCCCTTGAAGCCGAGCATCCACCAACCAGTAGTCGAGGGGAACGAACGCATCGCGCTCATGCTGACGGTCGACGATGATGCGAAGCGCCGGGGTCTGCACCCGGCCTGCCGAGAGTCCAAACGCGAGCTTCTTCCATAGAAGGCTCGAAAGCGGATAGCCGCCAATGCGGTCGAGGACGCGACGGGTGCGCTGAGCCTCGTAGAGGTTCGAGTCGAGGTCCCGAGGATGCTCGAGGCCTTCTTTCACCCCTCGTTTGGTGATCTCTTCGAATAGGACACGCTTGATCTCGGCGTTTTTGTTGGCCCTCTTGGCGACCTCCATCAAGTGATAGGCGATCGCCTCGCCCTCGCGGTCGGGGTCGGTCGCAAGGAGGACTTTGTCGGCCTTCTTGGCGGCAGCCCGAATCGCTTTGACCACCTCGGGCTTGCCCTTCTCTTCGAGAAGCTCGTAGGTCTCCTTGAAGCCATTTTCGATGTCGACCCCGCCGCGCTTGGGCAGGTCTTTGATGTGGCCTTTGGACGCAAGAACCTCGTAGCCGTCGCCGACGTACTTCTTGATGGTCTTCGCCTTGGCTGGGGACTCCACGATCAGCAGAGTTTTGGACATCGATCTCCTTTAGTAAGGCTTGGGGCTCCGCCGGCAACTTTGGAACCGCCCACCCGGCTTTTCCTCGACCAGCCCCCGCACGAGAAGGCTCAGGATAGACCGCTGGACCTCGAACGCCGGAATTCCGGTGCGGTGACACAGATCCTCCGCGTGCCGGGCACGGCCGCGAAGGGCGTCGAGAATCTGTTGTTCCGATGGACTCAAGTTGCCGTAATCAGGGTTGTCTTGGCTGTTTTCAGGGCCTGGCGCCTCCAGAACGCCCACGCCCACAGCCGAGCCGGATAGGACATCGCCGGGTCCCATGCAAATCCTCGCACCCTTTTGGAGGAGCATGAGATTGCCCGATCCCCGCGGATCCCAAGGGGAAGCGGGCGTCGTGAACACGGGACGCTGAAGGAGGCTCGCCTGCCGCGCCGTCGATAACGCCCCCGATCGCGCCGGTGCCTGGACGACGACCGTGGACTGACCGAGCGCAGCGACGAGCCGGTTGCGCGTCAAGAACCGACCCTTCTGCATGTCGGCGCCATCGGGCACCTCGGTGAGCAGACATCCGGCGGCGATCACGCGCGCAAAGAGATCGGCATTAATGGCCGGGTACGGCTTGTCGAACCCGATCGGCAGAACGACGATGGTTTGCCCTCCCCCATCGAGCGCCCCTTCGTGGGCGGCCCGATCGATGCCAACGGCCCCTCCGGAGACGACCACCGCCCCCTCGAATGCCAGCCGTCGCGCAAGGCCATAGGCGAAATCGAGCGCCTCGTCATCGGCGCGGCGTGTGCCGACGATCGAAACCGCAAAAGAAAGATCGGGAAGGTCGCCCACGATGCGCACCTGCTCGGGTGCATCGGAGAGATCGCGCAACCGTTCCGGATACTCGTCAGCCGTGGAGGCAACGACCTGCGCGCGCCCCGACAGATCCTCGAGCATGCCCAGATATCGGCCGCAGAGGTGCGGCGTTGCCCCGGAGCGCTCAGTTAAGCGGCGGCGGCTGCGTCGACGTGGTCACACGCTGCTACCAACTGAGGCACGAAGTCGGTCTGGCGATCGGCGCAGGCGAAATGATCGCCGTTCACCTCGAAGGGCTTCGCTCCCGGGATGGCCGCCGCAAGTGCATGTTGGCGTCGGGTGGGCACGATTTTGTCTCGGTTGGTCACGACGACAGCCGTCGGCACGGTGATGTTCGATGCCCAATTGCGAGACGAGAAACGGATCACCGCGCGAGTCGCCTGGGCAAGCGTCGCAGGGTCGGCGCTGGACATCTCTCTTCGTACCAGGTCTCTGCCCTTCTTGGTGGGCACGTCACGGATCATGTTTTCGATGATCTGCCGTCGCACGAGCTTGGGTGCGAGGCGTGCACCGACCACCGCACCAGGCAGAATCGCGCGCGTCAGGATCGGGTAGTCCGGCGGAGTGAAATGCTTTGCCGTCGCGCAAAGCACCAGGCCACGAACCTTCTCTGGATGCCGGCTCCAGCATAATTTCGCAATCGGGCCGCCCATCGAATACCCGACGGCGATGAACCTGTTGACGTCGAGCTCATTCGCCACGGCGGCTGCGTCGTCGGCACAGTCTTTCAAGCGAAAGTGACGTGTGCGAATCCCTTGGCCGTGGCCGCGGTGGTCGACGGCTAGCACGTGGTAGCGCTCAGCAAGGTCGGAAAAAGCCGTAAACCAGTTGAGGAGACCGGTGGCGGCAAGGCCGTGAAGCAAAATCACCGTTGGAGCGTTCTCGGGACCCTTGAACTCGATGACCCGAATGCGACCTCGACCCTCGAGATTTAGAAAGAGCTCTTTTGTCACGCCGCCAAACCCTGTCGGAAACCGGGCCGACGCGCAACCGCCCTCGTTGAGCCGCGTCTCACGCGTTCTTCGTGCCGATTCGTACCGCGATTTTGCCGCGGACGTTGCCGGAGTCGAGGGTCGAGAGCGCCGTGCCGATGTCTGACAGGGAAAAGGTCTGCTCGACCGAAGGCCGGAGCTTCCCCTCAACGATCCACGCGGCGAGTTGCTCGAGGTCGGTGCTGCGAGATTGAACGGTGACGAAGCTGCAGCGCTTGCTCGTGAACGCGCTCGTCAACATGCCTCCTAGCAGCCGGGCAGAAGGGAGGAGCGTGACGTAGGCGCCACCTCGCTCGAGCAACGGCTTCGACTCTCTAAACGACGACATCGACGCCGCGTCGAAGACCACGTCGAAGGTTTCGTTCAAGGACGAGAGCGGCGTTTTGCGATAGTCGAGGACACGCTCCACACCGAGGCCCCGCACGAAGCCTGCCTTGGCTGCGCTTGCCGTGCCGACGACTTCGGCGCCGAGCGCTGCGGCGATCTGAACGGCATAGCTGCCAACCCCACCCGAGGCGCCATTGACGAGCACGCGTTGACCTGGTTTCAAACGCCCCCTGTCTCGGAGACCTTGAAGCGCCGTGCAGCCGACGGTGGCGGTCGCCGCCGCTTCCTCATGAGAAACACTTGGCGGCTTGATGCCGACCGTCTCGGGTTTCACCGCGACCAACTCGGCAAAGCTCCCTTGTTTGGTCGTTGGCGAATACGCGAGGTGTCCAAACACTTCGTCTCCGACGGAGCGCGCTTGGACCTTCGCACCCACCTTCTCGACGACGCCGCTGAAGTCGAAGCCAACCGCCGTCGGAAAGTTCTTCGCGTGAAGAAAGCCTCCGCCCTCTTTGCCACGGACCACTTTGAGGTCGGCGGGATTGACGGACGCGGCACGGACACGGACCACGATGGTGCTCGGCCTGACCTTGGGAGGATCGATCTCGCCGATCCTCACGCTGTCAAGCGTGCCGTTCTTGTCGAGGATCGCTGCCCGCATTTGACCTTCCTCCCGTTCGAAGGCCCACGTGTATCACAGCCCTGCCCCGAGCTCACGCGAGTCCGAAATTTTTTATGCGCGGCGAGGCCGAGCTGTGCTTGCTAGCGAATGCAGAAGGCCATCCAGCCTGCGGCAACCAGCAGGACCAAGAGAATCGGAATCACGATCTTGAAAACTCGCCCCGAGCGGTCGATGAGCGCGGCGCTCTTCGCTTGAATTTGCTCCGCCCTATCGTTGATCGCATTGGCCCGATCGTACTGCGTCTTGGCCATCTCGAAGTGATCGCGCTGTATGGAAAGCGCTGCATCCTGCCGTCGGAGTTGCTCTTGCTGCGCGTCGCGAATGTCCTGCAAAAGGCTGGCGAGACGCGCGACGTCTTCTTTGTCCATATTCCCCCCGATTCAGGCTAGCAAGATTTCCGAGAGGATGCGGTCGTGAATCGAGGCGCTGTGGTTCCGCTTTTTAGGCCGCGGCGAGCGAACATGGAGGCTCGCCTAGGGCGTCTCGACGGTGAACTCTGGGCTTTGCGCGGTAAACGCTCGAGGCTCGAGCTCGGTCTCTCGAAGCTCGCTGCCGTGGAAGAGCACACGATAGCTGCCTGGCTCGGCATCGCTCGGGATCTGCCACCGGATCGACACGGTAAATGCTTCGTTGATGGGCGGGGGCGGCGCGGCAAACGGATCGAGCGGGTCGTAGGGTGGAATCACTCGGCTCTGTTGCGCCCATTGCACCTGCGTCGACCAGCTGGCCTCGGTTGCTACGGTCGACCAGCTCAAATCGACGAGCCGTTGAATCTCGACATAGGGGGCGTCGGGGCGAAGGGCGTTGTCGGGGTGGCCGGTCCAAAACGACACCGCCATCGTTGCGCCCTGTGCGTAGGAGGCGTCTGGAGGCGTCGCGATGTCGCCAAACGAAGCGCTTTGGGGGGGCTCGTCGAACTCATTGCCAAGAGACGAGGAATCGACGGTGTCGCGAAGGTCACCCTGATCAGGCCCCGCCGGCAACGCGGATTGCTCGGCGATGGCCCGCGCGAGGCGATCGAGCTCTTGCTGGAAGGCGGGCAGGGTCCAAGGGCCAAAGAGCGTGTGGCCGCCTTCGTACTGCTGGGCGGCGTATTCTTCCGGCGTCGTGATGTAGCCGGCGTAGTCATTGCTGTATCCCGCGATCACGACGTGCTTTACCTCGTCCCCGAACACACTGCGGATCGTGTCGCGCATCCGGCGACCCGACATGGTCGTCGCCTCGCTTGGAATGAACACGAGCGCGAGCTGCCCGAGCTTGGCCACACCGATCGGAAGCGGGTCCTGCTGCGCTTTTGGATAGAGGATCGGCTTCGGTGCATGGCAAGCGCGAAGCTCATCGCTGATCGGCGGCGGCTGCACGACAGCCTCGGTAAGCAAGTCGCTGGTCTCGTTGCGCTCGAGCATGCCCTCGACGAAAAGAGGATGTCCTCCGCCGTCCTCGGTGGAGCCTGCTGCAAACGAGTAACCCCAGGCCGGGAAGCAGGTCTGCTGCGCGCCGGACCCAGTGAAATCGCCGCTGACCTCGAGGTCATTGAAGTCGACGGCGGCGAGCCGATAGTCGACGCCCTCGC
>JBFICQ010000236.1:0-5790 GCA_041581895.1 Polyangiales bacterium
GCGTTGCCCTACTCCGCTCCCGCCGTGCCTTTTGCCTCTGCAAAGGGGAAGTCGTCTAGGACGTCGTATTCCCAGACATTGGTCGGAAAGATGACGACCAGCTCGGCGATCTCATCGCCCAAGTTCTTGAACGAGTGAGGCACCATCGGCGGGATGTTGACGATGTACGGAGCCTTCATTTCGAAGATCTCGTCGCCAAGCGCGTACAAGATCGTGCCTTCGAGAAGCACGTGCGCCTCTTCACCGACGTGCGTGTGCATCGGCGGCGCGCCCCCTGGAGCGGTGTAGGTAATGCCGACCGTCAGGTTCTGGTAGCCGTGCCTCTGCCCCTCCATGACGTGGACGTATTCGCCCGGCCCCGGATTGATCACGATTAAGTCGTCTTTCGAGAGGGCGAAGTCCTCGACAGCATCCATGCTTGGGGCCTCGAAGCCAGGCGGCAGCCTCCGCGTCTCCAACACCCCATGCGGATGGTGCTGTGCATGCAGCTTCTTTCGCTCCGCAGTGACATCGACGATCAGCTCCCCATGCTCGATTCTTGGACCTTCTGCGCCTTCGGAGGGGGAATGCGTCACAATCGGCGGGGGTGGAAGCTCGGCCGCTGTTTGCGGCTTCGTAGTGGAGGCACAAGCTGCAAGACTCAGAAGCGCAAGAACACCCGATGAGGTTCTGGACATGGGCTTCTCCTTTCGTCGGTCACAGGGACCGGAGTCTACCCCGAGATGCGGCGTTTGGGGGCGGCGCCAGATTGGGGCAAGATCGGGTCGCGAAAGAGGCGCGGGACCGATGTTCTACGACGACGAATGATTGTCTCGTGATAGC
This sequence comes from Polyangiales bacterium, assembly GCA_041581895.1. Classification (GTDB taxonomy): domain Bacteria; phylum Myxococcota_A; class Polyangia; order Polyangiales; family Houyiibacteriaceae; genus SG8-38. The sequence continues at coordinate 823 of JBFICQ010000236.1, forward strand.
TTGCGCGGTAACGAGAGGCATCAATGCTAGCCGCGTGGTACGAAAAACAAGGCCCCCCCCACGAGTCGCTCGTCGTCGCAGAAATGCCCGAACCGATGCCCGCACCCGGCGAGCTCCGCATCCGCATCGCCGTTTCCGGGGTGAATCCGGGAGACGTCAAAAAAAGGCAGGATACATTCGGCGTCGGGATGCCCTACCCGCGAGTCATACCGCATAGCGATGGATCGGGAATTGTCGACAAAGTCGGAGACGGCGTAGACCCGCAGTGGATCGGCAAGCGCGTGTGGTGTTTTGGCGCGCAGAGCTACCGACCTTTTGGAACGGCCGCCGAGCTGTGCGTCATCCCAGAAGCCCACGCATTGGAACTGCCGGAGGGCGTGAGCCTGGAGCAAGGTGCTCTGCTCGGCATTCCGGGACTGACTGCACATCGGGCGGTCCATGCGGGCGGCCCTGTCGAGGGACGCACCGTTCTAGTTCAGGGGGGCGCGGGCGCGGTTGGAACCTGCGCGGTTCGTCTTGCGCAGCTCGCTGGCGCTACCGTCATTGCAACGGTGCAGACGCCGGCCCAATCAGACGTCGCGAGAAAAGCCGGAGCTCACCACGTCATTCAGTCAGGAAAGGGGGCCCCAGAAGGAGTTGCAGCCATCGCGCCGGGCGGAGTTGACCACATCGTGGAGGTTGCATTCGCCGCGAACATCGCGGGCGACGAGCGCATGCTGAAGCTTGGTGGCTCAATCGCTGCGTACGCGAGCAACGCCCCTGATCCGACGATTCCCTTCTGGCCTCTGGTGTTCAAGAATGCCGGCGTCTTCTTCTTGGGCAGCGATGACTTTCCTCTCGACGCGAAGCGCCAAGCGGCGCGGGACTTGAACGACGCGATTCAGAAGGCATGGGTGGGGCTTCCGGTCGGCGCGCGGTTTGACCTTGCGGACATCGCGGAAGCTCACACGTTCATCGAAGAGCGCCGGGGACCGGGGCGCGTGGTCGTCACAGTCGAGGGTTCTTCTAATTAGACCGTTCGCGTTTCAGAGTTTCTGGGCTAGGCTCGCCCCGATGCGAAGTAATTGTTGGTTGCTGGTCTTCCTTGCTTGCGCCAGCGGCTCGGTCGCCTGCATCGGATGTTCCTCGAGCGCAGACCAAGACCCGCCGGGCGCGAGGACTGTCGGTACGTACAGCTACGAGATCATCCCCCAACCGAACGCGTTTCACACCATGCACGTGGGGCCCAACAACAGCGACAACGTGTGGGTCGCGCTGGCGCCGCGGCTGGAGCTCGACTGGTTCGCCGAGACCAGTTTCTACGTGCCCGAGGGGCCGACCTACGACAACCAAGGCAACCTCTACTTCAGTCCTCTATTCCCACAGGAAGATGTCTCGTTGGTATCGCTCGACGTGGCAACTGGAACACGCAACTGGGCCATCCCCGCCAACGGAAGCGACGCGGGCAGTGGCGCCATTTTGATCTTGAACGACCCCGATAACCCCGGCGCGCAGATCATCTATCACGCGACCTACACCGAGGCGATGGCGCTCAGGCCCGACGGCACCCTGGTCTGGGGTCCGGTAGATACGGGGCTGACGCTGCCACCGGTCGTCCAAGGCGTACGCTCCCAGAGTCACTCGTTTGGCTTCAACTATCATCCGCAGACCGACTCGGTCGTCGGGCTCACCTTGGATGGAAAGATCTTCGCCTTCGACCGGGCAACCGGCGACAAGAGGGCAGCCAACGGACAAATCCCTGGGGCACCTGCAGCCAGCGTGGAGATCGCGTTTCCCCAAAACGTCATCGATGAAAGCAATGCGCTGACCGATATGGTTTTCGGCCAAACCCCAAGCGGGCTGAGCTTTTGGTCGTTGATCATCGACGTGATCTTCGGCGGGGGCTCGCTGGTGACCAACTACTTCGCGATCGACCCCAACACCGGCTTGATGTACGTGGCGGCAACCGCAGATGACGCCGACGACGGAACGGCGGATGGCCAGTCCGAGCTCGGCGCGATTTACTCCCTCGATCTGTTCGACGACGGCATGGGCGGTCTCGAGTTTCAGTTGCTCGACTCCGCGACTTTCGACGGCGGCACCGGCTCGACACCGTCGGTCAGCGAAGACGGCCAACGGGTTTTCGTCTCCGACAACCTCGGGAATGTCATCGCGCTCGACAGCGAGCTGAACGAGCTCTGGCGACTCGACGTGGGTGAGCCCCTTGCGGCTTCGATCGCGGTCTCTCCGGACAACGACGAGCTTTTCGCGGTCACCCGCACAGACGTCTTCAAGCTCACCGACAAGGGCGATAGCGCGACGCTCGATTGGGCGGCTCAGCTCGAGGCGTTCACCGATGACCCGGAGATCGACGTGGTGTTCCAGGCCCTGACGCCCACCATCACGGCCAACGGGATCGCCGTTAGCGTGGGCGGTGGCAAGAGCATAGCCGGCCGCGCGCTGATGTTGAGGGTCGGCGTGGGTCTGCTCGACCGAGAGACCGGCGAGCTCGTGTCGTTTGCCGAGGGTCGAGAGGAGTCGATCGCAGTCACCAGCGTCACGCCCCAAGGCGCGATCTGCACCGCGAACTCCCCCGTGCGACGCGTGTCGGGGAAGGCGCTCTTCCCGGACCTGACCGACGACGTCATTGGGGGGATCTCCTGCTACAAACCGGTGCGCAATGATCTCCTCGTGCGCGACGCAACCTGTGCCGCCGGAGCGCGGGCACAAAACGCCGCCACGATTGCAACCGCGGCGCCCGCCTCTGCCGAACAAGACATCCTTCAGATCCAGGTGCTGATCGACCAGAGCCGCGCCGCCCTTGCGCGCGCCGTGACGGACCAAGACCTCGATGCGGGCGCAGCCGATGCTCTCGAGGCCGATCTCGACGCTGCGGAAGCCAATCTGTCGATCGAGGGGCTCGAGACCGCGGCCGCCAGCCTGCTCAGCGCCTGCGAAGCTCTGTAGACCGCGGCGCGCCGGTATTGCTTACGAATGGACGTTCGCCGGAGGGCTCAAATTCCGAGCGCCTCCCGCCATTGGTCTTCTTGGAAGCCCACCAGCGCGAAACCGTCGCCCAAAACCAAAGGCCGTTTGATCAGCTTGCCGTCCTCTGCCAACGCGGTCAGCGCCTCGTCGTCGGTCATCGTTGGCAGCTTTTCCTTGAACCCCCCATCTCGATAGCTCTGACCCGAGGTGTTGAAGAGTTTTTTGATGGGAAGCCCCGACACCCTGTATGCCTTCGCAAGAAGCATCTTCGACGGCGGGTTTGTGACGATGTCCTTCGACTTGAAGTCCACTCCAGCTTCTTCGAGGAACTGCCGCGCCTTCTTGCAAGTGCCGCACTTCGAATACTGATAGACGACGATCGACATCGTTGATCCGTAGCACAGGGTTCGTGACCGCGCCGCGGGCCTAAAGCCGCTTGACGCGCGTTTGCTCGGCCATCTGTGAGTCGGTGAGCTTTCCGGTTTCGCCGTATTCGAGGTAGTCGTTCCACTTCTGGACCGCGAGCTTGTTGAAGCGATTGACCGCCGGATTGGGCTCGGGGATGGCCTTGTCGGAGTATTGCAGGTAGGCGACCTGCTCCTGTTCGACGGTGAAGCCGTCCTGGCGAAAGACCTCTTTCACGTACGGTCGAAGCAAGGGCATCACGAGCTGCGCCATGCTGCGCGGGAAAAGACGGCCCTTGGTGAACGGAATCGTCGCAGGCTTCCACTGCTGAATTGAAAAGACTTTCGTGTGCGTGTCGTCGATGGGCAGCATGAAGTTGTTGGACCGCACCCGCTTGTTGCTGAACGCGCTCTGGTAAGGATAGTCGTAAACCATGAAGGTCTCGCTCTCGGGTCCTTGGTGCTTTCCCAGGATTCGTCTGGTGAGCGGGTACATGTAGTCGCGCCGAAGTTGGTGGCTCCAGGTGAGCGTGATCTTGTCGCCCTCGAGAGTGTGATCGGTCAAGAACGTGTCGGCATACGGTATCCATCTCCCGTGCACCCAGAGGTGCGTCAGGTTGCACAGATTGTCGATCACCATCGAATGATGGGCGGCCCAGGTGTAGGCAAACGAGAGCGAGGCCCAGGCGTCTGGACCATCGAAGTTTGGAATCTCGACGAGCGGGGTAACCTTCGCGAGCTCCGAGTCGCCGGGAAAGAACCATACGATTCCGTACCGCTCGCGGGTCGGGTAGCTTTGCACGCGAGCAACCGGGAGCTTCTTGCCGAAGTCGTCGTGCTTGGTCGCGACGAGCTTGCCGGAACGGTCGTACGTCCAACCGTGATAGAGACAAACGAGATTGCAGTTCTCGACACTGCCGTGGCTGAGCTTGATGTGTCGATGGGCGCATCGGTTTTCGAGCACTTGCGCGACGCCATCGTCGCCGCGAAAGACCGCCAGATCTTCGCCGGAAAACCGTGTCTCGATCACCTGCGCGCGCTTCACCTCACGACTGAACGCCGCGGGATACCAGTGGTTGGGGTTCATCCCCACTTGGCGCGCCTTGTGTGCGATCCCAGGACGCGTCGTCTTCTCGTTGGCCCGTAGGCGAACCAAGGTTCTGCCCTGCATGGGTGGAGATTTACCGACTCTGATCGACCCCTGCAAAGTAAATGTGAGCCCGATGCGCTCGTGTGCTCGCAGTATCAAGCTACCGAGTGCGCGCGGTCTCGGGGCAAGCGACGGCTCACCCCGCACTGTCGACGATTCGCACGCTGCGAGGCACCATTCAGCGGGGGGGATCGTTCGTGACGCAAAGGTCCCGCTGCTTCACGCCTTCGACGATCTTTGGCGGCGCTGGCCTCGATACTCAGAGTCGGAGGCGATCGCCCTGCCTCGGCGTGAGCACGCTTGGAAAGCCCCTTGCCTCGAGCAGCTCTTTGAGGGTATCGCGCGGCTTGTCCTCTCCATGGACCAACGCGATCGTGCGTAGGCTGCCCGCTTCGCGAACGGCTTCGGCGTAGTCGATGAGATCGTCCTGCCCTGCGTGGGCGCTGA
>JBFICQ010000237.1:0-5735 GCA_041581895.1 Polyangiales bacterium
CAAGCCAAAAGCGGGTTTGGTGCTTTCGATCGTCGGCCTAGGCTATTTCCTCGCCATGAAGATGGTCTTCATGCCCTACATTCGCGACGGGAAGTCTTCGTTCGTCTGGTTTTACGACAAGCTGCGTCCCGCGGGGGGACCGGAGGGGTTCGCCGGCGTCTTGCTCACCATCGTCGGCAACCCGGACTACACCCTGGGCACGCTCCTCAAGAGCACGAAGCTGAAATACTTCCTTCAAGTGATGGTTCCTTTCGCATTCTTGCCATTTCGAAGGGCGATTGGCTTTGTGTTTTGCTTGCCCGGGTTGGTGATGACCTTGCTATCGAGCCGCAGTGCAAGCTACGACATCGCGTTTCAGTACACGACGCATTGGGCGCTCGAGATGTTTATCGCATCGATCGTCATCCTCACGATGATCAAGGAGCCTGAGCAGGCCGCCGACCGGCACGGGGAAACTCGGGTTCGGTCCTGGCTGATCGCATTGGCCTTGGCGATGGCCGCTACGTCCTATCAATACGGCGCGATTCTCCAGCACAATACCGCTCGCGGCGGCTTCACCGCGTTCAAATTCGATCGCACTGAGAAAGACATCGAGCGCTACGATCAGCTCATCTCACTGCGCGGCCTGATTCCGCCGGAAGCCAAGGTCGCCGGGACCGAACGCGTTCTTCCGCACCTGTCCAATCGACCCGATGCCTACACCATTCGCACCGTAGGCATCCGGGATGCCGAGTACATTCTGTTTCCCGTGCACATTGGCGGTGTCGATGTCGACCGCATTCACCCTCAGCTTACCACTGGTTCGTTTGGGGTAGTGGCGGTGGCGGGCGAGTTCGCTCTTGCCAAGCGTGGCCACTCTACCGAGCGCAATGCTGAAGTTCTCGAGCGCATTCGGTCGCCTCGAAAGCAACGACTGAGACAGCATCCGGTGCGGTCGCCCACGGTCATGCCGAAGAAAAGTCCGGGAGCACAGTAGCGTGACGCTCTATGATCGCATTCTGGGGCATCCGTTCGTCTACCATCACGTTCGCCCGCTGGTTGTCGGCATCGATTATACGCGGCAATACGAAGCGCTCGACGCACATGCGGACGATCGCGTTCTAGACATCGGGTGTGGCGGAGGCGACGCGCTCCGCTACCTCGATAGCTTCGAGGCGTATCATGGAGTGGACACCGACGAAATAGCGATCTCGTTCGCCAAAAGCCGGCCGGAAGCTGCACGGCCCGGCGTTCGTTTCGAGACGACGCCAGTGACGACCGCTACCTTCGAGAGCTTCCGTCCCACCTGCGTGATGATGAACGGTCTACTACATCACCTCGATGACGAGGCCGCCAGTCAGCTGTTGAGAATGTGTGGCACCGCCGACACCGTGAAGAGGATTGTCACCAACGACACCGTTTATCTTCGTGGCAAGCCGCTCAACAATCTTCTCGCGCGGCTCGACCGCGGTCGATTCGTTCGGCAGATCGAGGGCTATCGCGATTTGGTCGCGCGCGCCGGCCTGACCATCGCGCATGAAGATATCGTTCGCAGTCATGCTACGCGAGGCATCGCCCGCTACTTGGTCATGGTGCTCGAGCGCTAGCGCGACTTGCGCAACACTGCGATCAGAAAGCCGCCGAGATATCGGAGCGGCGAGTGGCCTGCTCGAATTTCGGCCCAGCGCAAGCCGCGTCCGAGCCACGGGATGCGGTGGACGGCTGCGAAGGGCGTCAGCACGCGAACGCCGTGATAGTCGATGAGCTCCACGTTGCGTGGTAACAGCTTCGGGATCGCATGCGGTGAGTCCCACCGAGTGAAGATGTCCGCCTCGGTTCGGTCGTCGCTGATCGGCTGAGGACCTGCGACCCTCTTTGCAAGATAGCGAAGGCTCCACGGATTGTAGAACTCCAACAGGAGATGACCGCCTGGCCGCGTGACGCGCGCGGCCTCCCGAAGCGCCGCCTCGATATCGGGGATGTGTGCGAGCACTTTGAAACTGTAGGTGAGATCGAACTGGTCGTCGTCGAATGGGAGGTCGCAAACGCTTCCAATGCGCACGTCGAGGCCGCGGTCTTTCGCGAGTTGCGCCATCCCTTCGGAGAGGTCGATCCCCACGGCCTGCTCAGCGACCTCCGCGATTCGAGCCAAGATCAGACCTGTCCCGCAACCGAGCTCGAGCACACGCGCCCCGCGAGCATAAGGCACAGTGAACTGAACCTCGAGGTCGTCGATCAATTGGTGATAGCCGTAGCCCCGCCCGCGTTCGTAGGAGTCGCTGAAGTCGTCGTAGTATCGTCGGGCTTCTTGTTCGGATCGTTCAGCCATGGAGCTCCTCATAGAGCAGCTCGTACGCACCGGCGACTTCTTGCGGTGAGAACTTCGACGTCGCCAGTGCTCGGGCCTTCCGTCCGATCTCCCTGCAATAGCCTTCGTCGGCACTCAGATTCTCGATCGCCGCAGCCAAGGCTTCTCCGCTTGTCTCCACGGCAATCGCCCCGCCATGCTCGGCGAGCTCTTCGGACGGGGTTCCCTTTCCGACCAGAACCGGGCGCGCGAGACACATCGATTCGAGCGCGACGAGAGGGTAGTCCATCTTCGCGTAGGCGGTGCGGTTGACCATCACCACGAAGTCGCTGAGCCCTAGGAGCTCGTGGATCTGCTGGGTTTCTCCGACCCATCGCACCTGGGGCTCGATGCCCCATTGCTTCGCCTGCCCACGAAGCCGGGATAGCGCCTCGTCCGCTTGCGGAGTCTTTCGGCGGCAAGCCATCAAGAGCACTGCATCCTTGCGTTTCCACGCTGCGAAGCCCTCCAATGCGATTTGAGCACCACCACCGAACTCGAGGTCCCCGGGATAGATCCAAACCGTCGCGGCCTGGGGAAGCTCGTGCCTTTTTCGGAGAGCAGCACGTTCAGCTGTGGTCAGCTGTGCAAGCGGCGGCACGGAAGGCGGAATCAGCCTTAGAGCGTTTTTGCTCGCGCCCTCTTGCACGAAGTGTTCGTAGGAAAATCGGGAGAGCGCGACGGTCGCATCCGCGAAGAGAAGTTTTCTTGCGGCCAGTCCCTCGGCCGGCACGCTGCACACGGTTTGAACGCTCGGTACGCGTCGAACCGAGCCGGCCAAGCGAGCGGCAGCGGAGCTTTTGGGGTTCGGCGCGAAAAAGAAGTGCCAAACGTCGACAGAGCTTGCCAGCAGCAGATGCCGCAACACACCGAGATTGTCCCGCAAGCTCGGGGCAAAGCCCCCCGAGGATTCCAGCCCGTACACCGGCTCGACGCGCCCCTGCCCGATCGGGTTCGCTTCACCCGTCCGCCCCATCAGGATGGGCGTGTGACGCTTCAGGTGCCCAGCGATGTCGCGGACCAGGTTCTTGCTGCTGTCGTTCCAAGGAGGGGCGACCGGCTTGGATACGAAGAGAACTTCCGACATGGCATCAGGGGTTACGCCGCGCGCGGGTGTCCCGCAAGTGCTTGACCCGCGAATCACGAGGCGATAAGCACTCGTCACATGCCCGACTCCCATCTCCCCCGACTGAGCGACGGTGTTCGCAGGTAGACGAATCGCCGTCGTCATGCCGGCGTACAACGAAGCGAAGTTGATTCGGAAGACGCTCGAAGGCATTCCAAGCTTCGTGGACGACATCATCGTCGTTGATGACGCAAGCATCGATGCGACCCGAGCGACGGCGCGCGCATTTCATGGACCCGTGGAGCTGATCGAGCACGAAACCAACCAAGGTGTTGGCGCAGCGATCGCGTCCGGCTGCAGGCGCGCGCAACTGCTCGGCGCGGACTACACAGCGGTGATGGCGGCCGACGGACAGATGGACCCGGTGGATTTACCGGCACTGCTGGCGCCTCTCGTTGCTGGGGAGGCCGACTACGTCAAAGGCAATCGCCCCGGCTGGCCCGCGGCAAGAAGGGCCATGCCATGGCATCGATGGCTCGGAAATCAGATGTTTTCCTTGCTGACGAGGCAAACCCTCGGAGTCGAGGTGCAGGATTCGCAGTGCGGTTACGTGGCAATGAATCGCCGCGCTCAACAGGCCCTCGATTGGGAGCGCTTATGGAAGGGCTACGGATATCCCAACGATCTGCTGAGCTGGCTATGCGTTTGGGGTTTGCGCGTGCAGGATGTTCCCGTGCGACCGGTTTATGGATCGGAGGAGAGCGGCATCCGCCTTCGCGACGCCTTTCTTGTCATCCCTTTCGTGATCGCGCGCGGGTGGTTCCGAAGACATGCGCGCCGCAGACAGCTCGCGTCACGGCAACCGCGGCAGACGTGAGTTGGTACCGCCTTCGCACCCAGTCAGTAGTTTCTTACTACCAGCTCGGTCACTTTGCCCCGCTTCTTCGCATTGCAGTTGATCGCGCGTGGGGCTGCTACGGCGTCGATCCGAAAACCTCTGTATAGCTTCCGGATGAAAGGGACGTTGCTGTTCGAGAGCATCAGCCTACAGCCTCGTCGGTCCAAGGCACGATAGACCTCGCGGAGACGGGTTTGATCTTCTCGTGAGAAGCCGTCGCGCGCATACGATGTGAAGCTCGCCGTTTCTGAAACCGGCTCGTACGGAGGATCGAAGTAGACGAAGTCGCCGGGTTTCGCCCGCTCGAGGAGGCTTTCGAAGCCGGCGCACCCGAGCTCCGCGCCCTGCAAGGCTGCGCTGGCGGCGTGGAGACCGTTTTCGTTCAGGATGCGTGGGTTCTTGTACGACCCCACCGGAACGTTGAACTCCCCCTTGCGATTGACACGATGAAGGCCGTTGAAGCAGGTCCTGTTCAGGTAGATGAACATCGCCGCGCGTTTCGGGATAGAAACGCAGCCCTCCGTGTTGTAGCGCTCTCGCACCTCGTAGTAGTTCTCCTTCGAATGGCGGCTTGCGAGCCTGCGCAGGTCCTCGATCACGCTCCGCACGTCGTCGCGAACCGCGGCGTAGGTCGCGACCAACGCCGGGTTGATGTCGGTCAATAGGGCACGCTCGGGCAAGCGTGCGAAAAAAAGAGCGCCACCGCCGACGAAGGGCTCGACGTGGCGCATCCGGGCGACTCCAGGGGGAAGCAGCGGTCGCAGCTGGCTCAGCAACCGGCCCTTGCCCCCCGCCCACTTCACGAAGGGGGCTGCCTCCCTTGGCTGTTGCTCGATCCTCGCCGCGACCGCTGCGGATGTCGTCATATGTAGTATGGTTGCCTACATAGAGGACAAAACCGAAAAAACCGGCGGGCTTCACGCTAATTTTGACCGAATTCCAGGGGCTTACCGAGCTCTGCCCACCATGACCCGGAGGCGGTCGATCGCCTCTTCGAGCACGGGCATGGGCGGGCCGAAGGAGAACCGCATGTGGCTCAGGAACCGGGAGGGCCGGCCGGTGCGTCGCTTGCCCGGGTTCACGTCGAAGAAGTGGCCGGGTACGCAGATCACCTGCTCTTCGAGCGCGGCCTTGAAGAAGTCGTCGCTGCTCCGAATCGAGGCTGGAAGCCCGCTCAAATCCCCCCAGGCGTAGAACGTGCCCTCAGGCTCGAGGTCGAAGCGCACCCCGATGTCCTTCAAGCCTTGTACCAGGAAGTCGCGCTTCTTTTGGAACTCAGCTCGAACCGCGTCGGTCTCGGCAAGGGTAGGCGCTTCCTGAACGAGGTCGATCGCGGCCCGCTGCATGGGGGCAACCCCACCTCCATCCAAGAACGAGCCTGCGCTGGCCGCGGATTCGATCACCCGCTTGGGTCCTAGGATCCAGCTCACTCGGAAACCTGGATA
>JBFICQ010000238.1:0-5731 GCA_041581895.1 Polyangiales bacterium
CTGGCAGCCAAACTACTGTCTTTGGGCCGACGAGGTTTCTTCCGCGTTCAACCATTTGGTCGAGCATTCGTGGCCGGAAGCCTCTGTCGTCACCCCTTTTGGTAGCCGGGTCCTCGGACGGCCCTACGCCAAGCTCCACACCCGCGAGTTACAACGTTTCTTCTGGAGCACACTTCGCGCCGCCGGGGTGCAGGTCATTTCGGATCGGGCGACTCGTTTGGAGCATCGACCCGGGGAGACCCGAATCCACACCGAGGACGGCGCGCCGGTAAGGGCCCGGGTCGTCATCGATTCGTCGGGCGCACGAAGCCCGTTCGTGCAACGCGCGCATCGCCGACCTCCCGCTTTCCAAACCGCATTCGGGCTGATGCTGCGCGCGCCTGGTCATGGGTTTGATTCGAATAGGATGGTCTTGATGGACTACCGTCCGGCCTCGGGCGACGAAACCGATCCCCCATCCTTTCTCTATGCGCTTCCGATGGGCGACGGTCGCCTGTTTCTCGAGGAGACGTCTTTGGCGCGACGCCCGGCCATGCGATTCGACGTGCTTCGAGAGCGTCTCGCAGTCCGCTTACGAGCACTCGGCCTCGAACGTTGCGAACAAGTCGGCGAGGAGCTCTGCTCGATTGCAATGGGTGTCGGCCTTCCGGTTCCTCAGCAACCGTTGGTTCCTTTTGGCGCAGCTGCGGCGATGGTGCATCCCTCGTCGGGCTATTTGATTTCGCACGTCCTTCGTAAGGTCGAGCCAGTAGCAGACTCGGTTCTGGAGGGCCTTTCATCGAACGACGCAGCGCTTGCCATTGCCTTGGGCAATGCAACTCTGTGGCCGCGCGCTGAGCGGACCGTCTGGGAGCTCTATAGCTTTGGCCTCGAAACCCTGGTCGGCATGAACGCCAAAGAGATCGCCTGCTTCTTCGATTCGTTTTTCGCGCTTCCGCGGCGCGGGTGGTCGGGCTTTCTCGCCGGAACGCTGCCTCCTTCCGAGCTCGGGCTCGTGATGACGCGGCTCTTTGCGAGCCTTCCACTATCCGTTCAGTGGCATCTGCTGCGAACGGGGCTTTCGACCGGAGCAGCTCCTCTCCTTCGATCGGTGGATCGGCCCGAAAGGAAGCTCTCGTGAGTGAGCACGCCGTCGTCATCGGGGCTGGATTCGGGGGACTCGCCGTCGCCGCGCGGCTTCGTGCCATGGGTTATCGCGTTACCGTTCTCGAAGCCGGCGATCAGGTAGGAGGCCGCGCTCGGGCGTTCGAGCGTCAGGGGTTTCACTTCGATGCGGGGCCGACCGTCATCACGGCGCCCTACCTATTCGACGAGCTTTACGAGCTCTTCGGAAAAGACCGGCGGGAGTACTTCGACCTCGTGCCCGTCGATCCTTTTTACCGCGTCGTGTTTCCCGATGGCCGCCGGTTCGACTACGTCGGTGACGAGGAGCGTCTGTTCGCCCAGATTGCAGAGTTCAATCCGGCCGACGTCGACGGTTACAAGAAGCTCGTAGAGCACTCGAAGCGGATCTTCGACGTCGGCTATACCGAGCTCGTCGACGCAGACTTTTCGCGCTTTGGAGATATGATGCGGATCGTCCCGAGCTTGGTGAAGCTTCGCGCTTACAAGAGCCTCTACGGTCTGGTGTCGCACTACATAGAGGACGACGCCCTCCGACAGGTGTTTACGTTTCAGCCTTTGCTGATCGGCGGCAACCCGTTCCGAGCGCCAGCGATCTACCTGTTGATTCACTGGCTCGAACGGAAGTGGGGCATACACTTCGCGATGGGAGGCACGACGGCTATCGTGCGCGGATTGACACGGTTGCTCGGGGAGGTCGGAGCCGATCTACGCCTGAGCGCGCCAGTGGAGCGGATTGTCGTTCTAAACGGCCGTACCAAGGGCGTGGTGTTTGGCGACGGAACGTACCTCGAGGCTGACATCGTGGTGTCAAACGCGGACCCAGCAATGGTCTACACGAAGCTGGTCGATGCCTCGGCACGCCGAAAGCATTCGGACGCTTCCATCGCGCGCAGGCGCTACTCGATGAGCTTGTTCGTCGGATACTTCGGCACGAAGAAGACCTATCCGGAGGTCGCGCACCATTCGATCCTTCTAGGCCCGCGTTACCGCGAGCTCTTGACCGACATCTTCGATCGCAAGAGGCTCGCGGACGACTTCTCCCTTTACCTGCACGCCCCCACACGTACCGATCCCAGCTTGGCGCCCCCGGGCGGAGAGAGCTTTTACGTGCTTTCCCCAGTCCCGAATCAGAGAAGCGGAATCGACTGGTCAAGCGAAGGGCCACACTACATGGACCGGATTCTCGAGGCCCTCGATCGCCATCACCTTCCAGGCCTTCGCGAAAACCTTGTCACACATTTTCACGTCGACCCGACCTATTTTGAGAACGAGCTTCGCTCGTATCGAGGCGCGGCGTTTGGCTTGGAACCCACCTTGCGGCAGTCGGCTTACTTCCGATTTCACAACACTTCTGAAGACATTGAAGGCCTCTACTTCGTCGGTGCGAGCGTGCACCCCGGGGCCGGCCTTCCTGGCGTGCTTTCATCCGCGAAAGTATTGGAGAAAGTCATTCCCCAACCCGCAACCGACGCTAGGCGGCTTTCGGTACCGGAGGCGGTGACGGCATGAGTGCGGGTGCAGAGCCGGCACGCGAAAGCGAGCACTGGCAGGTTCTGGCGTTTCGCGCGCGTTCTTTCCGATGGGCGTCGGTCTTTCTCAGTCGCGCTCAGCGCAGCCGGGTGGCGGCGCTGTACGCGTTTTGTCGTTCCGTGGACGATCTTGCGGATGCAAAGTGGGTGACGCCGGATGCGCGGCAAGACCTCCACAGGCTTCACGGAGCGCTCGCAGCCGAGCCTGCAGGTAGGTCGCTTTGGCCTGACCGTTACCTTTGGTTCCGCGACCTTTGCCTGGAATGCGGCATCGATTTTCGTATCGTCCAGGAGCTTCTTGCAGGGATGGCCTCGGACTTGGGCGCGGTTCGAATCGAGTCCGATCGAGACTTGGTGCGCTACTGCTATCGCGCTGCCGGCACCGTGGGCTTGATGATGTGCTGCGTGCTCGGAGTCCGCGATCGGCGTGCCTGGCGCCACGCGATCGACCTAGGCATCGCGATGCAGTTGACCAATATCGCCCGCGATGTCCTCGAAGATGCCGAGGCATCGAGGGTCTACCTCCCCGACGAACGGCTCCGCAGGTACGGGGTCACTTCCGAGGATCTGGTGCGAGGAGATGCGGATCCGCAAGCAGTCAGCTTGGTGGTAGGCGACCTTCTCGAGATGGCGGAACGCTACTACCGGAGCGGCGACGAAGGAATGCGGTTCTTGTCATCGCGCGCACGGTGGGCGATCCTCGTCGCAAGCCGGTTGTATCGGGGCATCGGCCGTAGACTGCGACGGCGCTACAAGAGCGATCCGCTGCGCGGCCGCGTCGTAGTCCCCTGGTCCGAAAAACTGGCGCTCGTCGTCCGGGCGACGGCAACGTGGCTGAGGCTCAGCCTCCGGTCGCCGGGAGCACGCTCTACACACGAGCTACGCGACTACCTCGACGGCCTTCCATACGCAGGCGGTTGACGAGCAAGCTCATTCGCATCACCGGGGTAGATCGCGTCCGTCGGTGTTGCCAGGCTGGCCAAGGGTCTGCTCAGGGCCATTGCGCTCCCCGAGCCATCCCTTGGCTCGAAAGAACAGCACGAGCGCGGCTGCCGTGAGGCCCATCAGGCCGAGAGCGAAGGGATACCCGTAGCGCCATCGAAGCTCCGGCATGTTCCAGGGTGAAGCACCCCCGTCGAAGTTCATTCCGTAAAGCCCCGCGAGGAAACCAAGCGGGATGAAAATCGTAGCGATGATCGTCAGCACTTTCATGACCTCGTTCATCCGCATGCTGACGTTCGAGAGGTGAAGCTCCATGAGACTCGAGGCGAGCTCGCGATTGGTGTCGAGCGCCTCGAGCAGTTGCACCGTGTGGTCGTGGCAGTCACGAAGGAAAATCTGGGTGTCGTCCTGCGCGTTTCCGGCATCCACCCGTGCCATTGCGCTCAAAACCTCGCGCGTCGGCACGACGGACCTCCTCAGCATTCGCAAGTCGTGACGAATTGCATGTATCTCCGGGACGACGTTTTCGGTGGCATTTGCGAGCACTCGGGTTTCGAGCTCCTCGAGTCGGTCGCTGTAGTGTTCGATGGCGGGGAAGAACGTCTCGACGATGGCATCGAGCACCGCGTAGGCGAGGTAGGCACTGCCGCGTCGCCGAACTTGACCTTTGTTGCTCCTGATTCGATCGCGCAATGCTTCAAAGCAATCGCCTGGCTTTTCTTGGATGGTGATCAGGAAGCCCTCTCCGATGAACATACTTACCTGCTCGAGGTCGAGGTGCGGGCTCAACGAGGGCATGCGTAACACGACGAAGTCGGTATCGTCGTAATCCTCGAATTTGGGCCTTTGGTGGAGGTTCACGACGTCTTCCAGCGCGAGCGCATGCAGGCCAAAGAGCTCGCCGAGCCGCGAAAAAGTTTCAGGATCGCCGAGGCCGTCGATGTTGATCCAGGTAACCTCAGCACCGGTGTCGCGGAGCGATTTCAGCTCCGAAACGTGGCCCACCGCGCGCTCGTCGATCCGCTCGGCGTCGTAGGCGATGACGCGGATGACGGGAGGCGGCATGCCAGGGACGGGGACTATACTTCCGGGGGGAAGCCCGAGCGTTTGGGATCTGCGCTTGCGCAGAGACGCTCGTTTTCGCCTGCGCTGTGTCTTCTTAGCGATTGGAAGCCTCCTCTGGGTCCGCAGTTGCATCTGACGCAGCCGAGCTTGCAATGTCAAGATCGTCGTACGGTCAGGAGCGAGTGAGGCTCACTCTTGGGGCGCTTCCTCGTCGAGGAGGTCTGGCCCCTCGGCCGCACGCTCGGACTCGACTTGCGCGTCGAGACGCACATCGACCGCGGTGTCTGCCGGCTCGAGACTCTCGGCCGAGGGCGGGATCACCTGTTGCGCAGGACTCTCAGCATCCTTTCTCATGAACACTCGATAGATCGGCTCGGGCATTTCGATGTTGCGCTCGTCAAACGCGATCTTGACGAATCGGATCGCCTCGCTTTGCGCCTTCAAGAAATCGGTCTCTCGCTGATCAACCCACGCAAAGAAGCGGATCGGCACGCTGGAGTCGCCCAAACGCTCGATCAAGGCAAGCGGTGGCGGCTCATCAACGATCGCCTCCATGGACGCAAGCACGTCGACTCCCAGCTTTTGCGCGACGCCCACGTCTTCGTTCACTCCAATGCTCACCACGAAGTCGAGCCGTCGGAGTGGATTTCGGGTGTAGTTCACGAGCACGGCCTTGAACACTTTCGAGTTGGGAATGCGCAGATGGTTACCTGCAAGCGTGAGAAGAACCGTTGCCCGAGATGTCAGTCGTACGACCTTGCCCTCGTCCCCGTCGATCGAGACCAGATCATTGGGCTCAAACGGGTGTCTCATGCTGAGAAGCAGACCCGCGAGGTAGTTCTCCATGATGTCGCGAAAAGCAAACCCGACCGCAACGCCGACGACACCGGCGGCACCCAGAGCTGCGCCAACCAGAGCAGTCGCATCGAGAAGCTCGAGCGCGATGAGCACACCAGTTCCGATCAACACGACGCGCGAGAGCTGGCGAACCATGTCTCGAACGAACCGGTTGTCGATCCACCGGAATAGCCAGTCTCTCTTGGTCAACAGGCTCGCCAGGATCCAAAAGA
>JBFICQ010000239.1:0-5711 GCA_041581895.1 Polyangiales bacterium
CAGATGCACGAACAGAAGTTGCTGGAGGTTTCGATCACTCAAGAGACCCTGGCTGAAGCGGTCGATCGCGAGCGCAAGGTCGGAAACGAAGAGCACGCCAACGCGGTCGGCCAAGACCTCACCATTCTTCGCCGGATGGAGGAAGAGGCAGAGCGCTTTGGTCAGGAAGTCGGACTCGATTCCGCCTCGACTTTCGAATGCATCGTCGACGGGCCCAGGCACTACTTCATGGAAGTGAATACGCGAATTCAAGTCGAGCACCGCGTGTCGGAGTTGTGTTACGCTCTTCGCTTCCGAAATCCGAACGATGCCGAGGATTACTTCGACGTGACATCGATCGTCGAGGCCATGGCTCTCTTGGCGAAACACAAAGGGCGGCTGCCCCGGCCTGAACGCATCCGACGGGCAGCCGCTGCGGTCGAAGCTCGCCTCAATGCAACCGATCGGTCCTTGTCTCCGCACGCGGGAGGCGAGATCATATTTTGGTCAGATCCGATCGAAGGCGAGGTGCGCGATGATCAAGGGATCTGCTTCAAGAACCCCGATACGGGGCTCTTCATGCGCTACAAGTTCGCAGGTGCTTACGACAGCAACATCGCGCTCTTGGTGACCACCGGCGAGGATCGGCGGGCGAGCTACGAGCAGCTCCGAGAGGTTCTTCGCCAGACCGTGCTTCGTGGACCGGACCTTCAAACGAACCTCGAGTTTCATTACGGGCTCGTCAGTTGGTTCCTTGCGAACGGCGTGGACGCCAAACCGACGACCCGTTTCGTAGTGCCGTACCTGACGTCGATAGGCGAGCTCCTCGATGAAGCCAACCACATCGACGTCGATTACGCCTACAAACGGCTAGCGAGCCAGTATCTCGGGGTCACCGCCGGCGACCCCGACGCGGCGAAAGCGACCAACGAAATCGTTCAGCTGAAGGCTACGCTTCTCGGGCGGCCTCTTCGCCGCCTGCTTCGCGAGCCGCATCTTCTTTCGGCCTGGCTCAGCACTCATCGCAGGGATTACGACGTCAGCAACCGGCGTGTGACGTGGCATCGAAACCCGCTCTTCCTTCTTGCCGACACTTATCGATTGCTGCACATGGAGTCGACCGTCGCTGCGCCGGCTGCTCACCGCGTCTGGGAGCAAGACCAGCTCGTACTCGATGAAGGTCAGGCTTTTTACGGAGCCATAGACGAACGAATTGGCGACCGTCCGTGGCCGGAGCTCGATGCGTTGCTTCGAGGCGAAGCACCCGCGGCGGGCTTCGAAGCGGCGGAATGGAAGCGAGTGCGCGAGGCTCATGTCGGGTTTCAGCTCGGGACTGAGCTTCTCGGGCTCCTGCCCCTGCTCGCCGAAAAGGTTGGATTTTACGACCTGCGGGTCAACGACGACCTCACGATCACGATCCCCGAGCGCCTCCTCGATGCGGACCACCAGGCGAAGATGAAGAAGGTTCTCGTTCCACCGCCAGCGAACAAGGCGGACGAAATCGTCGCGATCACGGGCGGCATGTATTACGCGCAAGAAGCCCCAGGGATGCCCAAGTTCGTCGAAGAGGGCCAGCACTTCGAGGCGGGCGACCCGTTGTACGTCGTCGAGGTGATGAAGATGTTCAACAAGGTGTATGCGCCCTTCTCGGGTACGATCGACAAGATCCTCGTCGACACCGACGGCACGATCGTCGCCAAGGGTCAACCCCTGTTCAAAGTGACGCCTGACGAGACGTTCGTCGAGGTCGATCCCGCGAAGCTTCAAGCTCGGGTCGAGACGATTACAGAAGAGTACTTGAGCAAGGTCGCCTAATCGCTTCATCCTGGGGAGCGTGGTACGCGAGAACGCGGCGCGCGAAGAAGCAGGCGGGCACGCTAGAGGCGATCGTCGCGGCCAGTGGCCAGCACCACCCGGTTTCTACCTGCGGCTTTGGCGCGGAAGAGCGCTCGGTCGGCAGTCGTCATCAAGCGCGCTCGAAGGTCACTTGGGCGTCGACCCCGTCGGTGACGCAGCCCGCTGAGGGTCGCCACACCGACAGAAACCGTGATTTTCGGGAGCACCCCGTCAGGGCGCATCGGTCCTGCGGTACTAGCCGCGACGTGGCTTCTCAGATGATCGGCAAGGGCCCGTGCACTCTCCTTCGAGGCATGCCTCTGCACGACGACAAACTCATCGCCGCCGAAACGAAAGACCGAACCGACACCTGCTGCAGCCTCGTCGAGTGCTCTGCCGGTACGTTTCAGGGCCTCACTGCCGGCGGCATGTCCGAGTTTGCTATTCACTTTCTTTAGGTGATCGACGTCGACAAACATCAGCGCCATGTCTCGTTCGGCGCGCCGGGCCGAGCTCACGGCTCGCGTAAGCTCGCTATCGAGCTCGCGTATGTTGCGCAAACCCGTGAGCGGATCATGCGCAGCAAGAAGCTTCTGCTTCCGCAGGGAGGTCGTTTGAACGAGCGAAGTCGTGATGTACCGACTGAGACCCGCAATTACGTGGGCGGTGTGTTCATCGAAGTGCACTTTGGGGTTGACCAGTTGTAGTAGACCGAGGCTCTGGTCTTCGTCATGCAACCGGCCGATCACAGCTTGTTTGGTGCGCCTCGAGCATTGCGACCGAAACTGCGGGTCAGGGTCAGGTGTCGATACGACGAGCGGCCTTCGCCGAGCGAGGGCGCGCTTCGCAAGCGCGAGATTAAAAGGCTGAGCGTGCTCGAGGACGTGCTTGGCTTCGGGGCCAAACGCAGCCACACATCGTAACGCATCGGCACCTTCACCGACGAAGATCGCCCCCGCAGTCGCTCGCACGCCAACCGCCGCCGCCTCGAGCCCCTCTTCGAGGACACGAACAACAGACCGCGCCCGGGAGCTCGATGCCCCGAGAACGGATTCCTCGAGCTTCGCCCCCCTCAAGGTGTGAATCCGCACCTTTCAATCGTAGAAAGTACGAGTCGAACAAGCCAATCGAGTATGGAGTTGTAGTGGGTTGTAGGTAACGTTTGACTTGAATACGGCGTAGAATAAAGGACCGTGAGGTTGGAGGGCCTGGATGAGATGCGAGCGTGTATACGCCCTGCTGCTTTTTCTTGCGCTAGTTAGCCCCAACGCGGGCTGTGGAAAGCAAAAGCAACCGATCGATCGCGTTGGGACCAACGCGGTCGAGAAGCGTTTCTTTCAGAACTCGTCCTGGTACTTCAGTCGCACCGTTATCGACGTCGATTACGAGGGCGGCCTTCTTGGCAGCTTCCCCGGCGACACGGCGCTCGACTTTCAAGGCTCCGACCTCGCGGCGATGCCCCGCATTCGCTGGGTCATCGAAGAGAAGACACTTCTGGCTTTCCGCGACTACGAGCTCCTCGAAGGCGCCAACCCTGGCTCGCCCGAGCCGGGCACGATCCTCGGTCAACCCGTGGCCGCATTCGAAATTGAGAAGCACTTCGACATTCGTCGCGCGTACACGGATTCCACCGGTGAAGAGCTCAACATCATCGAGGAAAACGACACAGACCGACCTTGGTACGAGCGCGAGTTCATGCGTGTGAACTGGGCCGACAATATCTTGCCCGGCTACTACGGACAGGTCAGCGAGCTGAACGAGCTGCTCGGGTTGTTCGAGAGACAATCCGCCAATTTGTTCATTCAAGCAGAGTCAGAATTCCCGGATTCCTGGCGGCTACGGTTCCATTTCATGCCCTGTGACAGTCTCGAAGACGAGAGCGAAGAATGCGGAGAGCACGAAAGGCCATGGGCAGCCGACTATCCGAAAGACGAGCTCTACGCCTTCGACTTCGTGACACAAGAGCTCCTCGCACCAGGTACCGTCATCGATCCCTTCGAGCGCGTTCCGGTCAACTTCTGTGATTCGAACTTCACAAACGCGCCCTTGTGCACGAGCGCGGCGATGTACGTGCGAAACAGTTTCTTGCGGGTCAGCGACCAGCGCCAGTACGAGCCCGTCAACTGGGTCGACTCCCGCTTCGAACGAGCGGGCTATTTCCGTCTCGAGCGGCCGACCGTCGACCGATCGACCAGCCCGGACGACCCGGCTTTTTTTGGAACCGATTTCCTGAACTACAACATCAACCGCCAGAACATCTGGTACGAATGGTGGGACGAAGACGGCGCTCCCGTCCCTCATGCCGAGCGGCGCGTGCGACCGGTGATCTTCTACACCACGCCGGAGCTTCCCGCGCATTTGGTTGGGACCAGCTTCGAAGTTGCAGCTCGTTGGAATGAGGTCTTCATGCAGACCGTGCGCCGTCTTCAGGGCACCCCCGAGGCGGTGTTCCCCGATGTGGCATGTCAGGATGTTGATCCGGATCGGTATTGCGCTTGTGTTCGCGACCCGGAAACCGGGACGGTCCTCAACCCGACCTGCCCCGGGCGATACGATCCCTTCGAGACGCCGGCGCAAGCCGAAGCTCGCGGAGTCGTCAATCCGTACGACTGCCATGTAGACGTACCCAACGACGCCCGGCCCGATCTGGATCGGCTCGACCTCAATGACGCGCATTTCAACGGATGGTTTGGCGCAGAGCAGATAGGCTCGGAGTGCGTTCTGCAGCTCCGAGTCAACAGCTGCAACAAAGCCACCATCGCGGCCAACGACGACACGGTCGAAGGGCTCGAGTGTCAGGAGCGCGGGGACTCACGGTTCAAGTTCCTCAGCTACGTCGACCAACCGGGCACGGGTTTCCTCGGGATTGCCACGCTGCGAGGCGATCCAGTCACCGGTGAAATCCTGGTCGGAGACGCCAACATCGGCGGTCCAGCGCTCGACCGCTATCGCACGACTGCGCTCCAAATGTTCGATCTCATAAACGGGGACCTTACCGACGAGGAGTTCCTGACTGGGGAGGACGTTCGCCTCTATCTCGAGAATCTCGATCGCGTTCAACTACCTGCCCGACCCCGCGTCGACTTCAACGCCGCGCTGAAACACGGCAGCGCGTCGCCCATTGACCTGCAAAGTGTCGACAACCGCATGGCGGCCTTCGCGAGCCGCGCGGCGGCACTCGCCGGCCCAGCTGGGCGAGCCGCCACGTTCATCGATCGTCGCGCCGATCTGGTCGGCACCGACATCGAGTACCGGGTCATGGAGAGCTTCGAGACACTGATGCTTGCTGGCATCGAAGTCGTCCCCGATGGCTATGGCCCAGCAGACATCAGCGACGACATCCTCGACCAGGTATCGCCCTTCCGCGCGCCTATGCATGAGCAGATGCGGAAGCTCGCCGACCTCGAGACGGCGGCCTCTCGAAACAACGTGCTAATGCCGAATGAGTTCGTCGACAACTCGGTCCTTTACTTCGTCAATCAGCACAGAGACTGGCCGCGAGCGCGTGTCGAGATCGCACTCAATCAGCTTCTCTATTTCCACACGCAGCTACACGAGCTCGGCCACTGTCTTGGGCTTCGACACGACTTCGGCGCTTCGGCTGATACCGGGAATTACGACGATGAATACTATCAAATCGCGCAACGATTCCCTCTTCCCGACCCAGCCGATTACGACCTGGATGGCACGGCTGGGTTGAACGCCAACGAGCAGATAGCGTTCGAAAATGCGCTCGACGCGATGCGAGAGAAAAGGGAGCTCGCAGGGATCGACTCCCACATGGACTCCTCAGTGATGGAATACATCGCACAGTGGTACGGGCGCACCACGACCGAGGCTGGGCGATACGACGTTGCAGCGGTGAGCTTTGGATACGGTGACCTAGTCGAGCTCTA
>JBFICQ010000240.1:0-5703 GCA_041581895.1 Polyangiales bacterium
CAAGGCAGACCTAAGATATCGGTGCCGAGCTTCTTGCAAATGGCGAGACGAACTTCCTGCCTTACCTTCGCGTGCGAGCCAAGCTCAACGCCTCGAGCGACGCCCTGAGCACACCGATCTTCCAAGGATGGTCGATGGAGTTCCACTGCGTTCCGTTTGATTAGACTCCGCCATGCACCAAGGTCAGCATCGGCTTTGGTGCGTAGCCGGCCACATACCCGCTCTCCTCGGCGACATAGATCCAGCCGCGCTCGTCGACTCGCATGAGGTCGGGAACGAGGTCGCAGGGAAGGCTCGCCGATAGCGGGGTTCCGTCGACGGGCCGAACGACGTGCACCGACGACGCAGGCACGAACAGAGCGCCCCCTCGAAGAACGGGCTCGAGCCGCCTCGGGATCTCGTCTGCCAAGGCATCGGCGAGGCTGGTCGACCACTGCACGCGGCCGGTGTGCAGGTCGAATGCGCTGAGCTGCCCGAAGGGCGCATTGACGACCCAGGTATCATCGATGGTCATGCCCGCGCCGCCGATGCCGAGGCCCGGGTCCCGGATATCCCAAAGCGGCTCTCCGCGGTCGAGCGAGTGCGCGGTGAGCGTGGCCTGCTCTCCGGCGGTTGAAACCAGGACGACGCTGGCGGCGCCTGAGGGGTCCGACGTGGGCGGGCCTTGGAGCTCGTGCTTCCACTTGGGCTGCCCGCTGTAGAGGTCGATCGCATAGAGCGCACCCTCGCGGCGGCCGCGAACTGCAGCAGCCACCACCGTCTCGTCTTGAACCAGTGGCTTGAACTGGAAACAGCCTCGCTCGGCGAACCTCCAGACGTCTTCTCCGGTCGCGAGGTCGATGGCGTGAATCGCCTCTTCGCCGCAGGTCACGAGCAGCACGCGGCCCATCTTGGTCATTCGGAACTCGCCCCCGGTTCGAGAGGCGAAGCGCCAACGAGGCTCCCCGGTCCGGACGTCGAGCGCGACCAACCGATCGCTGCCTTCGGTGATGACGGCGACGGGGGGAATGCTGCCACCGCCGGCCATCAGTCCGCTCGGGGGCCCACCAATTCGTGGCGTGATGTGCGTCGAGCAATAGGCTGCGCCGTCTTCGACGTTGCAGAGCTCGACCTCACCATCGGGGGAGAGCCGAATGAGCACCGAGCCGGCCATGAGGGTCGTCGCGGCCTGACCGGGCCGCGCCCAAAGCACCTGCCCATCGTCGCGCGAGATCGCGACCATGTGGTTTTGCGTCGCGATCACTAGCCTATCGCCACACATGAAGACCGAGTTCGCGTCGAGGCCCTCGAGGCAGATCCGCCATCGCTCGTCGAACTGGAGGGACGGGAGGTTGCCGGTTTGGTTCGTCGGTCCGGGGTCAGCCTCGTTGTGCATGCGGAGCCGGTCGGGGTCGAGGTTCACGAAGCTGTCTGCGGTTCGCCGCGCTCGGATCTCCCGCCGCAACGCGCGCACCTCCTGTCGTAGCGCGCGCACGCGAAGGTTGCGGCTCTGCCCACGATCGGAGGCCACCAGGCTGCGAAGGAGATCGTTCGCCAATTTGAGAATCGGGAGCGCGGCCTCGGCAATGCTCAGCGAGGTCGCGGTGAGATCGCCTTGGCCCTTGGAGGAAAGCTCCACACTCACCAGTTGGTGCGAAGATTTGCGCATCGCGATCTGGAATCCGCCCGCGCGGAGACGCACGTGGGTCGGCTGGGCGCTATCCCAGGATTCGACGAGGGTTCGCACCGCGACGACCATGCGATGCGCCGCCAGCATGATCGGGCCTTGCACGAGAGACAGCCGGCGTCCGCGAACGAATGCCCATAAATGGCCCTGGAACAAAAGCGCATGCACGTCGGCCTGAGCCGACCGGCTTTGCGACGACGACGACGAGGGGTAGATCGCGGCCTCGTATCCAAATGCGAGAGGGACTTCGGAGGGCGGAGCGTCGAGCTCACCTCCGCGCTGATTGGTCGCGGCGGTCGGTCCCTCTGGGTCCGGCGCTAGCTTGGTGGCGAGCGCCCGTTCCGCCACTCGAATGGCGATTTGCCTGGCCGTCGGATCGAGCTCCTGGCTTGCGGTCTCGAGCATGGCCTGTGCACAAGTGTGCAGGAGCAAAGTGAGTGGAACCGTGCGGTCGAGCTGGTACACCACCGGGGCGTTTGCCGTGCCGTAGCAACTCACCAGAACCGAGTCCCCGCGGCGCACCAATGCGTACTCGACCGCAGAAGTCGCGAGCGGCAGAAGGACTTTGCGTTTCGCGCCGATCGCCAGAGTCGACGTGGCCGCCGTGAGCTCCGCGAGCGTCGGGACTTCGATGTCGAGCTCTCCGCCGAGCAGAAGATGCGAGACCCCGGAATTCGAGCGTTTCCGTGCGTGTGAGACCGATTCGTCCAAATGCGCGACCATGTTGGTTTTCCAACGCGAGCTGGAGAGAAAATGGTACTTGGGTCGTTCTTTGGGGATCCAATAAAAGGCGTCCTTTTCCTATATGTTGACAGCAGGATTCGGGTCGTGACTTCAGAGTCGAAACAGTGGGTCGCAGTGACTGTCTTGGTGTTCCGTGGTGATCGCGTTCTCACGATGCAACGCGCCTCGGTGTCGACGGCGGGTGCGGGGATTTGGGAGGGCGTCTCGGGACGCGTCCATGCCGGGGAGGACCC
Organism: Polyangiales bacterium; assembly: GCA_041581895.1. GTDB lineage: Bacteria > Myxococcota_A > Polyangia > Polyangiales > Houyiibacteriaceae > SG8-38. The sequence continues at coordinate 2,644 of JBFICQ010000240.1, forward strand.
GCTTGCCGCCGCAGAGCGCGAAGTGCTCGAAGAAAGCGGTCTTCGTGTGCGCTTGCAGCCTCGCCCGGTGGACACGTATGCGGCGCGTCGATGCGGGGAGCCGATGACGGTGATCGTCTTTCGGGCGGATCACGAGGACGGGGAGGTCGCCTTGTCGGTCGAGCATGACGCCTACCGATGGTGCGCGCTTGACGAGCTCGCCGAGCTCGGTGTGCCTGCCCGGTTGATCGAAGCGGTGCATCGTGCGCTGACGATCGTCTAGACGGCCTGCGGCCTCAGCTCGTCCCGCCTCACCGCGCCCACAGCATCGCCTTGGCGGTTGAGGAGCCGTTGCATCGCAGCATCGAATTTCTCGGCAGAGTGGTGGTGATCGAGATAGGTCAGACCGGAAGACTGCAGGCGATCGGCAAGCGCCCGGTCGACCAGCACTTGGTGAGCGGCTTCGGCGAGCGCGCGTGGGTCGTCATCGGGAACGGAGACACAAGTTGCGTCGATCGGCAGACCCGCCGTTGCCCGCCTCATCGCGACCACTGGTAGGCCGCGGGCGAGGGCGTCCAGCATCTTGATCGGGAGACCACCCACCGTGCGGCGAGGGATCCAGGTGAGATCGGCTGCTGCATGCACCAGGCGACGCGCAGACTCCCCGTCCAATCGGCGGAAATCGACGACGTGGCCCAGCCCCGCGTGGGCGGCCTGAAGGCGAGCCGGAGCGGGGTCGGATTCGGTGGCGATCAAGAGCCGCGCGCTCGGGTGCACGCGGCGCAAGGCGGCAAGCGCTGCGATCAAATCCTCCCAACCTTGGTAGGGATCGAGGTTGCCAGCGTAGAGGCAGAGGGGGCCCGCCGACGGGAGCCCGAGCGCTGCTCTCGCTTGGCGTGGGCTGAGCGCGATGCCAATCGACCGGCGCCATGGCACCGGCAAATAGCACACCCTCTCGCCGAGCAGTGTCGAGAGGCAGGGAGCGACGGCCGCGACGCCGGCGGCCGTTCGGCACACCCGCCTCTCGACGTGCCGTGCAATGGTAGCCATCGGCGATTCGAGGAATCGCGGAAAGTAGATCGGTAGCTCCCCTTCGATCGACGTGTGCGCGACGTAGTAGACGGGGGCCACTTTGGCGGCGAGCGCAACCAGCGCCGCTTCGATATGATGCGCGACGATCGCCTCGGGGGTGAGTTGCTCGCACAACCGATCGAGCTCGACGACACAGCGCGCATCGATTGCGAGCTTCCCGAACGACGGTCCGGAGCGGAGCGAATGCACCCTGGGGAAATCCGGGACGCGATCGATGGGAAAGGGCGCGTCGAGCCGATACGCCGCCCGCGCGTAGGTGAGCAGATGGACCGGCCTACCGAGCTCCGAGGACGCTCGGAGCATCGATGCCAAAGCGGCCTGAGTGCCCTGGTAGGTGGGGAACGGCAGGCAGGCGACGTGGAGGATGGTCATTCGACGTACCCCAGCGCCCGCAGACGCGCTTCGAGTGCCGCTTCGTCGCGGCGCTGCCGCGACCTCTGCTTGATGCCCTCGGGAAGCGCTTCGGCGCCCCCCGCGACGTCGAGGGCATTCCACAAGACGCGCCCTTGAAACGACGATGGTACCGCGACGTCGAGGCGCGCAAGCAGCGTCGCGGTAACGTCGGCGATGTGTGCTTCGATTCGCCCAACCGAGCGCACTCGCGGGCCCCCGATCGCCAAGAAGCCGTGCGAGCGATGACTGCCCGGGAGGCTTCTGCCCTTTTTCCCGAGCTTTTCCTCTGCGGTGAGTAGGCGCCAGGCACCGCGCTCGTCAGGCGCACCCGCGCTTGGCATCAAGTTGTAGGTGTACCCTTCGTCGAGATGTAAATCGAGAAGCAGGTCCGGTGCTCTTTCGAGGTAAGGACCCTCAAAAAGCTCCTCTCGTCGCACGACGTCACGAAAAACCGGTCGACCCGTCCAGGGATCGCGCACGGCGAGCAAAGCAGCTCGGATGCTGAGGATCGTTTCCTGCTTTTGATCCTGGCGCACGATCCCCTCTGGCTCGCGTTCCGCCATGTTGAGGTAGATGCCGGGGAAATAGTTGAGCTCGTCACTGAACGCGGTGGTGCGTTCCATGTCTATCGCGCCAAACCGAACATGGGATTCGAGCCGACTCGGAAGCCAGGCGTTGCCGAGCCGAAACACGCGCTCGCGGAGACGGGGCGGAAGGCGTCGCAGGGCGAGCTCCTTGAGCCACGCTCCGCCGCACAGTTTTCGAGGTTTGAATAAAAGCAGCCCGTTCTCGGCCAGCAGCCGGTTCAGATAAAGGACCTTGTCGGAAGAACCCCCGGAGCCATGGTCGCTGAGGACGGTGATCTCGACTTGGCTGCCTGCGGCTTCAATTAAACGACCCACCGTTTGATCGAGTGCACGGTAGACGCTGAGAAGTCCTGCGCTTTGGTCGCTCGAAGTGCCTGTCGGTCTTCGCGGTGACTCGGGGTCGTGGTGCGCCCACAGGTAGTGCGACGCCGTGTCGCTTTCGCCAAAATAGACCGCAAACAGGTCCCACTCTTGGCGATCGAGCAACCACCGAGCCCATCGCTCCTTTTTTGCGATGCGTTGCTGCAAAGCGTCTGGAAGGCGGTCGATCCAACCCGGCGCGTCCGCGTGAAATTCGTCGATGTCGTCGAAAGTTGGGGTCCCGAACCGCGTTAGCGTCTCGTCGTAGAGCGACGGCGGCCACATGAACGAGCGATCCGCCTCGAAAGCCACCGGTGCATCCCAGCCGCTGACGAACACACCCCGCGCGAGCCTCTCGGGGGGCCAGGTTGCGGGGAAGCTCAAGCAGGCGCAACGAAAGCCGAGCCGATCGAGCCGTTGAAAGATGGTCGGCGCCTCTCGTGCCGTGCCCGCTGTGAACCGCACTTGGTATCCACGCCGAGTCGTAAAGTCGAAGACGCCATGACGGGCGGGATCAACGCCCGTCAAGAAGGTCGTCCAGTTGGGTAGCGTTGCCGGAGGCTTCACCGACTCGAGTGCCGCGTACGCGCCATGACTCATCACGCGGTGGAGGTTGGGCAGGCGCTCAGCGCCAAACTGCTCCACCACC
>JBFICQ010000241.1:0-5669 GCA_041581895.1 Polyangiales bacterium
CCGTCTAACAGCAACTCGCTCGGGTTGGTCACGAGTCACGAGGCGAGCTTGCGTCGGCCTTAGCCCATCCGTGAACCGGGCCGACAATTGCAAGCGAGCCGTCCGCCGCGGAGCTGCGTGCCGCGCTCGCCCGCGACATTCACCTGATCCCGCTCGCGAGCACGCCCGTCCCAGACGGCGCCGCGCGCAATATCGGCGACGCTGCTTAGAGAACCCGCGGGGGTGGGCCCGTGAGGCCTTGGAGCTCTTCGCGCTCTTTGAGCGCGTCCAGAATGATCGTGGCGGTTTCCTCGATGGCGCAGTTGGTGACGTCGACGACCATCCATTCGGGATTGCTGCGGAAGATCCCGTGCGCGTGTTCGAGCTCGGCTTTCACGTGGTCACGGAGGCCGTAGTTGGCGTCGGTTGGCATGCCGAGCTGCTGCAAGCGCTGTTTTCGAATGTCCATCAATTGATCGACCTCGATGGTCAAACCGACGACGCGATACCCTGGCAACTGGTAGAGCTCTTCAGGGGGATCGACGCCAAGCACCAACGGCACGTTGGCGACCTTCAGCCCGCGACCCGCCAGGTAAGTCGAGAGCGGAGTCTTGCTGGTTCGGCTGACGCCCACCAATACCAGGTCAGCCTTCTTGAGGTTGCGAGGCTCCTTGCCGTCGTCGCTCTTTACGGCGAACTCGATCGCCTCGACCCGCCGGAAGTACTCCTTTGACAGCGGCATCTCGGCAGATGGGATATTCACCGGATCAGCTTCGAGGTAGTACCCGATCTGATTGAGCAGCGCTCCGATCACGTCGACGTGACGGACGTTGAACTGATCCGCGAGCTCGTGGAAATGCGCACGGAGCTCAGGGCGCACGAGCGTGAAGACGACCATGGCCTCTTGCTCGCTCGCCCTCTGGAGGATGGTGGCCAGACCGCGTCGGTCTCGGACGCGGCGTTCGATTCGAAGCCTGACTTTGTGGTCTGGGAACTGAAGGAGGGTAGCGCGGGTCACGCGTTCGGCCGTCTCACCGGTCGAGTCACTGACGACGTAGATGACCTTCGCCTCCATCGAACACGGCTAGAGGCGACGCCCGAGCTTGCGCCCGTGCATGCGGTTTATGCGGCGGCGATTCTTCGCCTTTCGCTTCGCGTTGCGCCGGGCGGCTTTGTTACGCTTGCGGGGACGGTCGGTGTTTACGAGATGAAGGTACATGGCCTGCTCCTACCGCAGAGGTCTACGGGATGCCTCTCAGATTGGCAACTCCTCAAGGCGTCACGCACTGATTGTTCACGTCGCATACCTCCCCCGTTCGACACTCGTCCGTGCTTAGGCAGAATGGCCAGCATACGATGTCGTCGAGCGTCATGGGATCCAAATCCAGGTCCGCGCATGCATCCCCTGGTAAACAGTCGTCTGCAGAAACGCATGTCTTCAGGCATGCAAATGCGTCGATGCCAAGCTCGAGGAAATCGATGCAGGTGGCGTCCGGACCACAGACATCCGCGGGTAGACCCGGAACCCCGCATTCGATCACGGTGCAACCGAAGTCGGGATCACAGCGGCCGTAGCCATAGGGTGAGTAGCATTCGTCGTTGCTCGTGCATTCCGCACCGATGTTGTTCACCGTGACGTCGTTGAAGACCCCGAGGTCGCAGAAGCCGGCCGGATCGCCTTCGCCGCGAGCCCACAAACAAGTATAGCCTTCGCGGCAACCCTGGGTGTTGTTCACGGGCGGCGTGGTCGCGTCCGAGCCCACTTGGCATGGCGCGAGGCACTGGCCAAATGCGCAAACACCGGCACCTACGCACTCGTTGCCCACAACGTCGCAGCCGAACTTCGAGCAGTATCCATCGGGGCCGATTAAGCACACCCCGTTCGCCTCGCAGTCGTCGTCGAACGCGCAAGGCGCGCCCGCCTCCGCTCCCGGTGTCCCCGGGTGCTCACATCGGTAAGTCTCCACATTGCACGTGGCCTCGGAGGCGGTGTTGTAGGCGAGACGGTCGCCCGTCATCATCGTTGGATCCCACGGATCGAACTGGCCATTGCCGTTGGTGTCCAACCGGGAAACCCGGCATTCGTCGTTCGAGGTGCATCCGGGGAAACAGACGAACTCGAGAAGATCACATCGATACCCATCCCGACAGATGCTGTTCGAACTCAGGTCCGGCAGACAAGCGTTCATGCAGATTTCCACCTGGGGTGCGAACGCGGCGCAGAAACCGCAATCTGCGGCGCAAAGATCAGGATCACATCCCGTTGGGGTATTGGCAACGGGCTGCGTACAGAAGCTGCGAACGAAGAAAGGCGCATCGATGGCCACATCTTCACCTTGCGGGTAGCTCATGATCGGATCGTCGGGCCCGCCGATCGTTCCGGGTTGCTCGGGAATGCACTCCAAGCCTGGCGCGCAGTCGAAAGTAGCGCCGGTGCATTCGCCGCCGAGCTGACGGTTGAGAGCGGGCGTCTCGAAACATTCAGCGCCACCAGTGCCGCCGCTGCCGCCGATACCCGCGTCGCCGCCGCCGCCAGCGCCCCCGATCGAGGCATCACGGCCCTGATCTCCATCGCCACCTCCGCAGCCAACGACTCCCACGACCCCCATCAAGCCAATCGCTACAAATCGAATCACAGGTCACTCCAATCGCATCTTGCAAGCGCTATCGCCGAGGCACGAGCAGCCAGTAATCCAAGTCTAATACAACATCGGTGGAGTAAACGTCTCTTCCGTCCTTCGAGACTTTGAGTGGGAAGCCAGCTTGGGTCGGCGAAACGTCCTTTAAGCCCACCAAACGCACGCGGAGGGCGCCACAATCGGTACGTCCGGGCAGGTCGGTTTTGTCCAAGATCTCGCTGTAGGCATAGATCGTGTCACCCGCAAAAGTCGGGTTCGCGTGTGCGCCCCCATTCCAAGCGAGGATCGCGAGCACCTTTTCGAGACCATTGAACGAGAGCTCGCGGGCGATGCTGATCACGTGGCCGCCATACATCAGGCGACGCCCAAACCGTGTGTCTTTGGTTTGAACGGCATCGAAGTGGACCTTCGCGGTGTTCTGGTAGAGGCGCGTGGCGGTTGCGTGCTCAGCCTCTTCGATCGTCATCCCGTCGATGTGGTCGATCTTTTCGCCGACTTCGTAGTCGTCGAAGTACGCGCTCCCTCCTGCGGGCCATGCTGCGTAGTTCGTCAGATCGAGGCTCGGCGCGACGACCAACTCGGATGGCGCGACCTGCTTGGGCATCTCGGGTCGGTCCGCGGCGCCGGTGGGGGTCGCCGGGTCGCGCTTGTTCACCATCACCCAGCGATAGAACTCGAGAACGGGCTCGTCGCGCTGATTGGTACCGACCGTCTTCACCCAGACCACGCCGGTCTTGCCACTGCTATTTTCCTTCTTGCCGATCACGGTAGAGATCGACCGAAGGGTGTCGCCTGGGTAAACGGGCTGGAGGAAGCGCACGCCGGCGTAGCCGAGATTGGCCACGGCGTTGAGCGAGACGTCGTTCACGGTCTTGCCAAATACGATGTGAAAGACGAGGAGGTCGTTGACCGTCTCTCGTGGGTACCCCAGCGAGCGAGCGAATTCGGCGGAGCAGTGGAGGGGATATCGAGATCCCGTGAGCCCGATGTAAAGAGCGGCCTCCCCTTCGGTGATCGTGCGGGGCACCGCGTGCACCAGCTCTGCGCCCACCTCGAAATCCTCGAAAAAGTTGCCGGGATTGGTTTTGACCATGGATTTCCTCGATTGGAGGGTCGGACTCTACGCGGGGCCAGGTCGAACGCAACCCCGTGGCGACGCGGTCGCTTTACCGCGCTTTGAATGGTATGAGGCGGCGGTGGATTTCGAGCGGGAGCGGGCAAACATGGTGGAGCACCAGCTCCGCCGGCGCGGCATTGCGAACGAACGCGTGCTCGCTGCCATGGGCGAGGTTCCAAGAGAGGAGTTCGTCCCCGAAGCACAGCGACGCGACGCCTACGTAGATGGCGCCCTCCCGCTCTCACACGGTCAGACCATCTCACAGCCGCTGATGGTTGCGATGTCGGTCGAGGCGCTCGAGCTCGAGGGCGATGAGACTGTGCTCGAAATCGGCGCCGGCTCGGGGTATCAGGCAGCGATCCTCGGACGCCTCGCCAAAGAGGTTCACGGCGTGGAGATCATTTCTGCCCTCGTCGAAAATGCTCGGCGGGTATTGGAGTCTCTCGATTACGACAACGTCGAGATCCATTGCGCCGACGGCCGAAAAGGCTGGCCCGACGGAGCTCCTTACGACGGCATCATCGTCGCGGCCGCCGCGGACGAAATCCCCCCTGCCTTGGTCGCGCAGCTCAAGGAAGGCGGTCGGTTGGTCATTCCGGTCGGCGGTCGTTGGGGGCAATCGTTAATGGTAATGAAAAAGCAAGACGGAAAGCTCCAGGAGAAAGAGCTCTGTCGGTGCATCTTTGTACCGCTGGTCTACGGCAGTTAGACTCCGCCCCGCAAAGGAACCTCACATGAGCATGATCGTCTTTCGGTACCTTCATTTCCTGGGCATGGCTTTCTGGGTAGGAAGCGCGGTGGGTGTCGCGATTGGAGCTGCCACCTCGACGCAATGGGAAAGCCCAGTCGCCCAGGCGCTGCGCAAGGTAACCGTCCGGGTGACGACTCCGTCCATGCTCGTCGCGTTTGCGGGTGGCTTTGGCATGCTGATCCCGAACTTCAGCGCGGTCTACGCAAAGGCGGGCTGGATGCATACCAAGCTCACCCTGCTGATCCTTCTAGCCGGCGCCACCGGTGTGCTGACGGGCAAGCTGCGCCGGTGGGCGAGCGGGCAGCAAATCGAAGCCACGACCTTCGGGCGCCTCGCCTGGGCGATCGGCATCCTTGGAGTGCTGATCGTCACCGTCGCCGTCTTTCGGCCCTTTGCCTGAAGCGCTCGCGGAACGGACACGTCAGTCGTGTCGAGTCACATCACCCCGAGCTTGCGCGACACCTCGATCGCGCCGTCAAAACCGGCACGTACTGCAGCTACGACGCGTGAGCTTCCGCAAAACGCATGCATCGCGTGTGTGGGGCCCGCGCACTTTCTGCGCATTAGGAGATATCGAGACGGCATCGGCTATACTGAAGAACCTTCAATAACGAAACGATGGACGTCTACGGCTTCACACATCCGGATTTCCGGTCGCTGCGCGACACTGTCCAATGGTGTGCGCCGAAAAGCTCGGGTGGCGCGGCGATCGCGGTCTACCACCGCGGAGAGTTAGTCGCAGAGGTCGCCGCGGGCACGCGAGATCGAAGCGGGAGACCCTTCGACCCCGACACGTTGTCGCTCTGCATGTCGACCGGCAAAGGCGTGATGGCAACCCTGCTTCACGTATTGGTCGATCGGGGTGTGGTCGAGCTCGATACGCCGGTAGCGAGGTACTGGCCGGGTTTCGCCAAGAACGGCAAGGAGCGGATCACCGTGCGTCAAGCGGCTTCGCATCGGGCAGGTTTGTATTCGATCGGACGCCTGATCGAGTCGTCCGAAGAGATGTTTGACTGGGAGCACATGGTCGAGGTGGTCGAGAACATGTCCCCGGTTCACGCGCCCGATGCCGACTTTGGCTACCACGCTTGGACGGGTGGTTGGGTCATCGGCGAGGTCTTGCAAAAGGCGACCGGTGAGAGTTTCCCCGCGCTGACGAAGCGCTACCTCGCCGACCCCCTCG
>JBFICQ010000242.1:0-5631 GCA_041581895.1 Polyangiales bacterium
CTCTCGACGCTTTGTCCTGGCTCGGGGATTCCGAGGTTGCGGCCGCAGTGGATATGGCTCTGTCGCAGCCGGATGACGAAGTGTTTCAGGCGGGGCTTCGCGCTGCTCGTACTCTATCAACCCGTGACGCCGAAACGCTCATTGGTCGCGGTCTTTCTCACCCGGGTTGGCACGTTCGTATGCTTGCGATCAAGCTCCTTCGCGAGCTCGGTACCGACCGGAGTCGTGAGCTTTTGACAGACGCGCTGGCAAACGAAAACGACGCCATGGTGCGACACGCGATCGAAAGCGGGCTTCCGTTCGGAGATTGACGTGAGCTTGCTCTATGACGAAGGGCCAACGCTCGACCTGAAGGACTTTCGCCTTCTTCGCGACTACGTCAATCAGTTCTGCGGTATCTACTTCGCCGATGATTCGGCCTACATTGTAGAACGCCGGCTGCGCGAACGGCTCAGGGAGCTCGGTATCCAGGATTTCGCAGAGTACTACAGGTACCTTCGCTACCATCCCAAAGCTGAGTCGGAGCTCGAAAGGGCAGCTGAGGTTCTCACCACGAACGAAACATACTTCTTTCGAGAGGCCTACCAGCTGCGTGCTTTCGTCGATGAGGTCCTACCGACAGTGCGGGCGAGAGCGCTTGCGCGAGGTTCGAAGCGCATCGACGTTTGGAGCGCCGGATGCTCGAGCGGAGAGGAAGTCTACACCATTGGCATGCTCATCGAGGCGTCCAGGCTCTTCGAAGGCTGGGACGTACGAGTCTTTGGCAATGACATATCTCGCCGCGTCTTGCGCAAGGCTCGCGACGCTACGTATACCGCCGCCAGCTTCAGGGCGATGATTCCAGACTACGAGCGGTTCTTCATCTCGACCGAACACGGGAAGCAGGTGCAACCCCGAATTCGAGCTATGTGCCACTTCGGGCACCTAAACCTCATGAATGAGAGACGGGCGGCGATCGTGGGTCGGGTAGACGTTACCTTCTGTCGCAACGTTCTCATCTACTTCGACGACGCGTCTCGTCGCAAGGTGCTAGATACCATTTACCAACGGCTCCATCGTGGCGGCTACCTGCTGTTGGGTCACAGCGAGTCTCTGCTTCAAACGAGCACGGCTTTCGAAATCACACAGCTCACGACCGACATCGTCTACCGCCGGCCGATTCCTTACACCGACCTTCCGCCGAGAAGGCCGTGACATGAGAAAGCTGCACGCCTTGGTGGTGGATGATTCGGCGCTCAATCGTCGCACCATAGCCGCGATCCTGAATGAGATTGAGGGTATCTCCCACGTCGACATGGCACGGGATGGGGCCGAAGCACTTCGTTTCGTCGAAGGCAAACCGCCGGACTTCATCGCGCTCGACCTCGAAATGCCGCGGTTGGATGGATTTGAGTTTCTCCACCTGTTGATGGACCGACACCCCCTTCCGGTCGTTGTCATCTCGGCGCACTCTGGCAAGGAAAACATCTTTCGCGCGCTCGAGCTCGGCGCGATCGACTTTTTGCCCAAGCCACAGGGCGAGGAAGCTCCGCTCGAACGACTACGCCAGCAACTCGAGGAGAAGGTCCGGATCGTGCAGCAGCTTTCGCCGTTGGCTCTGCGTCGCACGACCGTTGGCAAGCTCGACCTGAATCTCGAACACAATGCCTCAAGGCGGCTCCAGCGAGAGCCCACGGTGATCCGACGTGTTCCTAGCAAGGTAATCGTGATCGGCGCGTCCACGGCGGGGCCGAAGACGCTGTTGACTCTGTTTCGTCATCTTCATGACGATCTCGATGCCGCAATCGTGATTGCGCAACACATGCCCCCGCGTTTCACGCACACGTTTGCACAACGCTTGGACAAGACGGGAGTCATGGAAGTTTCGGAGGCCAAGCAATACGAACGTCTGGGTAGGGGGCACGCTTACGTCTGTCCGGGTGGCCGTTGCATCGAGATCGTTCCGTCCGATCGCGGGCCAGCGTTACGAGTCGTTCCTCCTGACTCAGGCGTCCGATATGTACCCTCCGTCGATCAACTCTTTCGATCGGCGGCACGGGTGCTTGGCGATAAGGCCATTGCCGTCGTTCTCACGGGCATGGGCGATGACGGCGCTCTCGGGGTGCGCGAGATCGCGAAGCGGGAGGGCCAGGTCCTGATCGAGGCCCCCGAGACCGCGGTGGTATCAGGTATGCCTCTGGCCGCACAGCGCTCGGGCGTGAGCCATCGGGCTCTGGGGATTTGGGCCCTCGGAGATGCGCTTGCTGATCTAACCCGCGCGACCAAGGAGGAGGCGTGAACTTTGAGGAGGCTGGAGCCCTGTCGTACGATGAATTGAGCATGCGCCAGTACCGCTGCCTAGTCGTCGAGGACTCCCAGACCATGCGCAACATGTTGGCCGAGTCTCTTCTCCGGATTCCTGGCATGGAAGTCGTCACGGCCGAGAACGGTCTTTCCGGTATCCGTGCGCTGGCGTCGCACCGATTCGACTTGGTTCTCACCGATGTGAACATGCCCGTCATGGACGGGTTGAAGTTGGTCAGGCACGTGCGAGGAGACCCTCGTCACGCCGATACGCCAATTGTGGTGATCACGACCGAGAATGCACCCAACGATCGCGAACGCGCCATGGCACTCGGAGCGAATGCCTATATCGAAAAGCCGATCCAAGCTCCGCGCGTCATTCGAGCGGTCAAGAAACTACTGGAGGCGTCGAAAGATGAGCCAGGCAGATAGTGACGATCGAGATCGAACCGGTAAGGGAGTTCTGCATCCGGAAGGAATGCGCGCGGCTCGCACCCTTGCCACAGGAATCGTTCATGAGGTCAACAATGTTCTTGGCGTCATCATCGGCAATGCCCATCTCGCCAAGAAGAACCTCTCGAGCGCAGAGGCGGTCGAGCGCTACATCGTCGAAGTCAGGAACGCGGCTGAAGAAGGGCGCGAAATCATGCGGCAGCTTTCGATGCTCACGACAAACGGAACATCTCGTGCCCGGGTGGTTTCGCTCAATGATTTGGCCAATCAAGCAGTCTCCGGTCTGCCGAGACCCGTCGGTGCCGAAATGAGCGCTGTCGACCCCGCGGTGCGTTTGGATGTGTGGCTCGCGCAAGACGCCCTTTCGAGCGTCGCCGGCTTCCTGTCCTCCACCCTACCGAGCACGTCGGTCAAAGTTGCGACCCGTATCCTCGGTCAGGCGGCGATGCTCACGTTCGAGGACGACGGGCCGAGCCCCACCGACGAGGAGCTCGCGACCCTGTTCGCACCATTCATGAGGCTCAACGGGCGTCCGAAAACAGGGCTCGAGCTGACGAAGCTCGCCCATCTTGCCGAGCGCTATGAAGGCCACGTGTCAGCCGCTGCCTGCGAGCCAAACGGGCTTCGCATCGTGTTGACGCTGCCCATCGCGAGCCAGGAGTCGTAGACGACGTTCGATCGCCTCGACGCCTTCGGCGGGCAGTTCGTCCCGCCCCACCACCCCCGCGCTAGCGCCCGGACCGCCTTCGGCGGGCAGTTCGTCCCGCCCCACCACCCCCGCGCTAGCGCCCGGATCGCCTTCGGCGGGCAGTTCGTCCCGCCCCACCACCCCCGCGCTAGCGCCTAAGTCACGGTCCAGGTGTGTCCTTCTCGTAGCAGTGCCTCCAGATCCGGCGTTCCGAACCGTTCCTTCGCCAGCTCACGCTGCCTCGCAACGCTTTCGTTGTACACCGGCCCCGGCTGTCGGTACAGGACACCTAGCGCAACCACGCCTGGCAGATCGGTGAGCATCCATGCAAGTGACGGGTTGGTCTCGTCATGCACGACGATATCCGCTTCAGTGACGCCGTCTTCTCCGACGGTCACCACCTCGAGCATCAGGGTTTCGAGGTTCATGCGAAGGCCCTTTTCACCGTTGGCGCCAAATAACATCGGTTGCCCGTTTTCGAGCCAGAGTTGGTAAGCCGGGCCCGTCTTTCGATCGGTGATGAGATCGAACACTCCGTCGTTGAACACCGGACAATTCTGAAGAATCTCGACGAAGGCTGCACCGTCGTGGTTCCGGGCGTCGGTCAATGTTTCAGGTAGCCTCTTCGAGGTGTCGTAGCTTCTGGCTACAAACGTCGCGCGAGCGCCGAGAGCAAACCGCGCGGGGACAACCGGCTGATCGACTGAACCGAAAGGACTGGACGGCGTAACCATTCCAACCTGGGACGTCGGTGAATACTGGCCCTTCGTGAGCCCGTAGATTTGGTTGTTGAAGAGCAGGAGCTGCAGGTCGACGTTTCGACGCAGGACGTGGAGCAGGTGATTGCCGCCGATGCTCAAGCCATCACCGTCACCAGTGATGACCCAAACGTCGAGCTCCGGATTCGCCAGCTTGAGCCCAGTTGCAATCGCCGGTGCACGTCCGTGGATGGTATGGAACCCATACGTGTTCATGTAGTAGGGGAAGCGGCTCGAGCACCCGATGCCAGAGATGAACACGGTGTTCTCGGGGGTCGAGCCAAGACCCGGCAGGATCCTTTGCATGGCGGCGAGGATTGCGTAGTCGCCGCAGCCCGGGCACCAGCGAACCTCTTGATCGCTGGAGAAGTCTTTGCGCGTGTATTGTTTCTCGGGAACGTTGGGGCTCATTGCAAACTCCGATTCAACCGATCTTCCACCGCTTCGACGAGCTCGGCGATTCGGAAGGGTTGCCCAGCGATCTTGGTGAGGCTTTCGGCGTCGACCAAGTACTCGGCCCGGAGCAGCTTCACCAGCTGGCCGTTGTTGAGCTCAGGAACCAACACGCTGCCGAACGAGCGGAGGAGGTCGCCCAGCCCCGTAGGCAACGGCCAAATGTTGCGGAGGTGAAGGTGCGACACCTTGTGGCCCCGCTCTCGAAGCGATCGCACCGCCTGGCTGATCGCGCCGTATGTCGAGCCCCATCCAACGACGAGCATGTCGCCACGGGCATCGCCTTGGTCGATCGAGGCCTGCGGGAAATCCTTGGCGATCCGCTGCACCTTCGCCGCGCGGAGCTTGGTCATCATGTGGTGATTTTCTGGATCGTACGAGATGTGCCCGGTGTCTTGCTGCTTCTCGAGCCCACCGATACGGTGCTCGAGGCCTGGAGTGCCGGGGATGGCCCAGACGCGGGCCAAGGTTTCTTTGTCCCGCGAGAAGGGCCGAAAGCCCTCCGGCTCTCGGTGGAACTCGACGGGGAACGACTCGAGCGCATCGATGTCCGGGAGATGCCAAGGCTCAGCGCCATTGGCCAGGTATCCGTCGGTCAGGAGCATGACCGGGGTCATGTACTTCAACGCGATTCGCACCGCCTCGACCGCCATGTAGAAACAATCGCCAGGCGTCGCCGCCGCCAGCACTGCCAATGGGGCATCTCCGTTTCGCCCCCAGACCGCTTGGAACAGGTCGGACTGTTCGGTCTTGGTCGGAAGACCAGTCGAGGGACCACCTCGTTGAACATCCACAATCACCAAGGGGAGCTCGGTTGCAATCGCCAGCCCAATCGCTTCGGACTTGAGCGCAACACCGGGACCCGAAGTTCCCGTAATGCCGATCGCGCCGCCAAAGCTAGCACCGACCGCCGCCGACACAGCGGCGATTTCGTCTTCGGCCTGGAACGTCGTGACGCCGAACTGCTTGAGACGAGCCAGGTTGTGCAACAGATTC
>JBFICQ010000243.1:0-5528 GCA_041581895.1 Polyangiales bacterium
CGGGCAAACCTCGAGCATGCCTATTTTCAGGCAGCCCTTTTCACCAATCGCCTCGATCGGGCTCTCGACCTCGGCCGTCGGCTTCACGGCATGGCCGTGATGATCAACGACCACACCGCCTTCCGAGTCGATTGGATGCCCTTCGGCGGCCATCGCGACTCGGGGTTGAACCTCGGCGGCATCGAGCATTCGATGCGGGACATGACGATCGAGCGAATGATCGTCTTTCGCCAGAAGTAAAGTGGTTCGAAGCTCAGGCGTGAGCTCGCTCAAATGCGCCGCGGACATCGAACTCGAGCCCGAGCGCCTCGAGGACATCGTAGAGGCAGACCAAGTAGATCCCAAGCGCCAGGAAGTTTCGATGAAGCGCAACACCGCGGTCGCGGCAGCTCAAGAAGATCGCGTGAAAGTTCGAATGAAACGCGCTCGTCTCGAATCGGACACTTCGCTGGTCGCCGCTCCCGAGATGCTTCCGCAGCGCATCTCCGGAGCCCTCCAGACGAAGCTGCTCTAGACCTCGCATGAATTGCGTCTCGTCATCGAGGTAGAAACCGGCATAAAGGTCGCGTAGACCCGCCAAGAACTCCGGCTGCCATCCAACGTAGATAGACCGCGGGTTCCAATGAAGGCGACCATCGTGCGACCAAAAGAATGACTCGGTGCGCAGGTCGAGAAGCGCGTGTTGGCTCGCAAAGACCTGCGCAAAGTAAACCTCGAGAATGCGATGCCCGATGTCTCGCCTTTGATGGTCGGGGAGATCGGGGAGTGCCTTTTCAACTTTGTCTTTTGGTTCCCCGCCGATCTCGACGCGGACACGCCTCTGGTCGAGCGACGCCGCCATCTCCTCTCGCACTCGAGCAAACCGCTCCGCGTCCGAACCGTTCGAGAGAAATTCCCGGCCTTGAGCGAAAAGCGCGCGGACGGGCATAACATCAAAGAGCGCCGGGGACGCGTAGTCGAGAAACTGCGACCACGAAGTGCCCTTCGCGGCGCGGCGGAGCATGCTGCGAGCACCTTTGGCCACGAGTCGAGATTAGCCAAACCCCGATCTGTCGCAATTTGGCGGCGCCCGCGCTGGCATTTGGCAGGGAAGAGCCGGCATCGCATGGCGATGAATTAGCGGCTTTTGGGGTTGGTTCTTGTCGGAAGCCGGGCGCACCCTCCCTCGATTGGGGTAGGCTCCCACGGGCCGTTTGCATGCCGGCGAACCGAGTGGGTGTGTGGTCGCCCCGGCGGAAACGTTGTCGTGACCGTAGCGGCTCGGTAGCCTGAGAGTGTGGGGGCAGCTCGAGATCTTGGAACTTCTGCGCTGATCGGCGCGTTCGACTCGGCCGAACGAGCGATCCTTCGAAGGGCGGTGGAGCGCGCGAGCTCGGACGCGCATGTGTCGAAGTCGATTGTCGATGCGCGTGAGGCGCTCATCCGATTGCGGCCGAAATGTATTTGTGTGGACGGCGAAAGTGCGGAGCTCGTGACGACCACGACTTGGATTCGTGAGCATGCAAACCTCTTTTCGACACCGGTCATCGCGATGGTTTCGGACCTGCGCGACAGCTCGTTCGTCGATGCGTATCGGCACGGAGCGGACGATGTGATCGTCCGGTCGAACATCGGGGGAGTGACGCGTCGCATCGCCAATCTCCAAAGCTTTGATCCCACCGTCCGACCCCCAATCAATCAAGGCCGTGTATTGATCAGCTATCCCTCCGACGACTACAGGAGGCTCCTCGGTCGTGTGCTGCGCAACGCTGGGTTTGACGTTCAATTCGCCGTGGGCGCGGACGAGATCATCGAAGCCATGGCCTCGGCGGTGCCGCCCGAGCTAATCGTCGTCTCCGACGAGCTTCTCTCGGTGTATGACGTTGACCGTCCGCGACGATTGGTGCAGTCAGAGACTCCGTTCATCGTCGTAACCTCGAATACGGCGACTCCTACCAAGCAAGAACCCATGCTCGACGGTGTGGCGATCGTGTCGAGAGCCGCACCACCCGATCATCTGTTGTTCCTTGCGAACGATCTGCTCACGAGCGGCGGCCATCAGCGCCAATCGCCGAGATTTCTATTCGACACGATCTGCAGTTTCCGCACGGAAGGCGCTTTTTCACCCGAGTACGGGCTCACGTACAATTTGAGTGAAACAGGCATCTATGTCCGCACCCTCGATCCGCCGCCAGAGAACGCGCGGTTGTGGCTCGAGCTCCGACCCCCGGGTTTCACGGAGACGGTGCATCTACGCGGCAAGCTGATCTGGCGCGCAATACCGGGCGAGAGCGCGAGGTCGACGCCCCCCGGATTCGGACTTCGAATCGAGGCGGCAAGCTCTCCCGCTCGCGACCTGGAGCTCTACCAGCGAGCCTATTCCAGGCTCGCCGCGGTGCCGAGCCAGCTCGCCGTCAGCTGGCGACCTTGAGCAACCACTCCAAGTGAGTGGGTCGTGCTAGGTTGCGCCCAATGTATTTCGTCAAGGAGAGCGTGATCCCGGCGAGCGCCGAGACCGTGTTTGCGTTCCACGAGGCACCGGACGCATTCGAGCGGCTTCAGCCTCCATGGCAGACGACCGAGATCGTGCAGCCTCCTACATCGCTCGAAGTCGGGACGCGTGTGATCTTGAAAATCAAGGTCGGGCCCTTATGGCAGACCATCGTGGCCGAGCATGTCGCCTACGAGCCCGGAAAGATGTTCGCCGATCGAATGATCAAAGGGCCATTCCCGAAGTGGCTCCACAAACACATCATCACGCCCCGGGGCGAGAACGAGTGTCTTCTCACAGATGAGATCGAATACGAGCTACCGTTAGGTCTCCTTGGCCGAACGTTCGGAGGGTGGTTTGCGAAACGAAACCTCGAGCGACTCTTCGAGTTTCGTCATCGTGTCACACGCGAGGCCTGCGAAGGCGGCTGAGCGAGAGGCACGCGATGGGCTGGCCGGTGATTCTCACGCGACCGGGAACGCGATGAATACCAACACATCCCAGATCAGGTGAGCGGTGAAGGGCGCGGCAAGGCCTTTGCACCAGACGCGCAAAAGACCCCAAAGCAATCCGCAGAGCAGCGCGATGATCATCAGAAGGGGCGAGCGAAATGCCACTTGCGGCAGGACATAGAGCAATGCGCTTACCAAGACCGCTGGCCAGCGACCGATATTGTTCGAAAACACATCGATGGCGAGACCTCGCCAAACGAGCTCTTCAGCTGCCACTACGAAAACGAGCAATGGGAAGGCGCGAATCGGACCCGGCGGCTGACGAAGCAACGCATAAAGCATTTCGACCTCCCCTTCGATCATGGGAAGGACGGTGATGCTCAACGGATAAAGCCACCAGGTCGCAAACGACATGGCAATTCCGACACCGATTCCGACCATAACGCTCCTTGCAACTGGCCTTTGGGAGATCGAGTCGATGCTTGGGCGTGCCAGAAGCCAAAGGAGCATGAGGGATACTACGGCTGCAGCGCCGGTGCCGATCCAGACGTTGACCTGCTCACGGAGGCCCATGGCGACACAAAATGCTCCTACGCAACACGCGAGAGCGAGATGCGCCCGTTTCGTGTCTCGTCTCACTTAGTTTTGGCCCCTCAACCGAAGTCGCATTTGGCTCACGACCTTTGGCGTCGGAAGCTCCTTGGCAAGCTCATCCTCGAGCGCTTGATATACTGAGGTTTGGAATTCGGTGGGTTTCTCGTCTTCGAGCAATTCCCAAAACACCGTGCCGGTCGGATCGAGATCGCTCTGCAAACCTTGTACGAGCTCACGCGCCAAAGCCAAGTTCGCACGCGTGACAAGCGCAATCCAGTAGCTCGAAAGCGCAGGGGTAAGCACGGGAACACCAACGAGGCGAGGGTCCTTGCCCATCGTCTTTGCGACACGAGAAAGAAAATTGGCGTGCGTCATTCGCTCTGGACCCGGAACATCGTACCAGGCACTTCCTTCGAGCGGCAGCTCCAAAGCACGCACGATGGCTACGACGACATCGCCTACCCAGACCGGCCACGACGAAAACTGGAGCCAGCGCGGCAACAGCATTGCGGGCAGGCGCGCGGCGAGATCACGCACCATCATCCAAGAGCTTCCACCCGCGCCAATGATCAAGCCACAGCGAAGCTCGATGGTCGACACCGCACCCGATCGCAGAATCTCGCCAGTTTGCAAGCGGCTTCGCAGATGCCTGGATGCCTTACCGGCGGGTGCGACTCCGCCCAAATAAACGACGCGACGAACACCCCCCTTTTCGGCAGCTTCGAGGAAGGCCCGCGCGGAGCGCGCTTCGCGCTCGGGGTAGTCTTTGGAGTCGTCGATCGAATGGATGAGATAGACGGCTGCGTCGCACCCTGCGATCGCAGGTTCAATCGAAGCCGCGTCTTCGACGTCGAGATAGACCCAACCTGGCTGAGATGCTTTGTTCCGATTTCGCGTCGCACGGACGACCTCCCAATCCGTTTCGACGAGGGCTGCGTGGAGATGACCCCCGACGAAACCCGTCGCGCCGGTGAGCAGTAGCCTCCTCGGCGGTTGCCGACCACGAGTCATCCCGGGAGAAGGTAACGGAAGCCCCTGAGGTGGGGAAGCCCCGTAATTCATAGATTTTTACACTTGACAGACTCTAACTTTAGATCTCGTCTAAGTAATATGAAACCCGATCAGGTAGCTCTCCTCGAGGCCCACGGCATCAAGCCATCGGCTCAGCGTGTGGCCATCGCCGCGTACGTTCTGAGCACGGACGAGCACCCTTCGGCGGACGAGGTCTGGGCGCGAGTGAAGCGCGTGTTCCCGATGGTTTCGCGCGCCACCGTGTACAACACGCTCAATCTCTTCGTCGCAAAAGGGTTGCTGCGTGAGTTGGTCTTGACCGAGGGTCGCCTCGTCTTCGACTCGAATGTCGACCGGCACCACCACTTGATCGACGAAGACACAGGAAAGATCTACGACCTTCCCTGGGAAACCCTAAAGGTATCTCGCTTGGAGCAGATCGAGGGTTTCGACGTTCAAGATTACCAAGTGCTCCTTCGCGGGAAGAAGCGATGAAGCACTTCGCGCAGAATGAGTCTGTCACCCCGGCAGATTCTGCAACATCTTTTTGGAAACCAATGATTGGAAGGAGGAAACATGCGTACCGTTGGTGAGCCATTCCCCGAATTCACGCTTCAAGCCGTGGTCAGCACGAAGCCCGGTGAAGAGTTTGCGGAGATCACAAACCATACTCATCGCGGCCAGTGGCAAGTCATCTTTTTTTGGCCGATGGACTTCACATTCGTGTGTCCAACCGAGATTGCCGAATTCGGACGCAAGCATCGCGAGTTCGCCGATCGAAATGCGCAGGTGCTGGGAGCCAGCACCGATACGCACTACGTGCATTTAGCATGGCGAAACGACCATCCCGACCTCCGGGATCTACCCTTTCCCATGATGGCCGATACCAAACGTGAGCTTGCAACGGCGCTGGGCATCTTGCGCAAGGAGGCGGGCGTACGCACGCCCGAGTTGTGATCTGCGCACGATAGCGAAAGCCGCCCGCTTTGCTCAACACTTGC
>JBFICQ010000244.1:0-5469 GCA_041581895.1 Polyangiales bacterium
CTACTCGATGATCTTGGAGATGACGCCCGCGCCGATGGTGCGGCCGCCCTCACGAATCGCGAAGCGCTGCTTTTCTTCCATCGCCGCCGGGGTGATGAGGTTGACCTTCATCTTCACGTTGTCGCCGGGCATCACCATCTTCACGTCGTCGGGAAGCTCGATTTTGCCCGTCACGTCCAACGTCCGGATGTAGAACTGCGGCGTGTAGTTCGAGAAGAAAGGCTTGTGCCGCCCTCCCTCTTCTTTGGTCAGGATGTACACCTCACACTCGAACTGCGTGTGTGTGTTCACCGACCCCGGAGCCGCCAGCACTTGGCCGCGCTCCACCTGGTCTTTGTCGATCCCGCGGAGCAAACACCCCACATTGTCGCCCGCCTGCCCCTGGTCCAGGAGCTTGCGGAACATCTCCACCCCCGTCACCGTCGTCTTTTGCGGGTCTTTGATTCCGAGGATTTCCACTTCGTCCCCGACCTTGATGATCCCGCGCTCGATTCGACCCGTCACCACCGTGCCTCGGCCCTTGATCGAGAACACGTCCTCGACCGCCATCAAGAACGGCTTGTCGATGTCGCGCTGCGGCTCGGGGATGTGCGTATCGACCGCCTCCATCAGCTCGATCACCGAGCTCACCCACTGCTCTTCGCCGTTGAGCGCGCCGAGCGCCGAGCCTTTGACCACCGGGATGTTGTCTCCATCGTAGTCATACTTCGACAAAAGCTCCCGCACCTCGAGCTCCACCAGCTCGAGCAAGTCCGGGTCGTCGACCTGGTCGCACTTGTTCATGTACACCACCATCGTCGGAACACCGACCTGGCGCGCCAACAGCACGTGCTCTTTGGTCTGCGGCATCGGGCCATCCACCCCGCTCACCACCAGGATCGCCCCGTCCATCTGCGCCGCGCCCGTGATCATGTTCTTGACGTAGTCTGCGTGGCCGGGGCAATCGACGTGGGCGTAGTGCCGATTGCCAGTCTGGTATTCCACGTGGCTCGTCGCGATCGTGACCGTCTTGGTGTCATCACGCACCGTCCCGCCCTTGGCGATGTCTTTGTAGCTCTTGACTTCGCCGCCGTGCTTGTCCGCCATCACCTTCATGATCGCGGCCGTCAGCGTCGTCTTGCCGTGGTCGATGTGACCAATCGTGCCTACGTTGATGTGTGGTTTGTCTCGGACAAACTTTTCTTTCGCCATCGTTAGCTCCTCAGCCGCCCTTCGCCTTGGCGACGATTTCATCAGCGATGCTTCCCGGCACCGCCTGATACTCCTTGAACTGCATCGTGTAGACCGCACGCCCCTGAGTCTTGGAGCGCAAGTCGTTCACATAACCGAACATGTTTGCTAGTGGAACCTCGGCCCGAATCACCTGAAGCCCGCCGACGGAATCCATCCCGCCGACGTGGCCGCGACGTGAGTTCAAATCGCCGATCACTTCACCCATGTAATCCTCGGGCACACGGACCTCGACGTCCATCACGGGTTCGAGCAGATGAATGCCTGCCCGCTTCGCGCCTTCCTGAAACGCGAGCGAGCCCGCCACCTCGAAAGCGGCCTGACTCGAGTCGACGTCGTGGTACGAGCCGTCGAAGAGTGTCGCCTTGATGTCGATCACCGGATAACCGGCCATCACGCCTCGTGTCATCGCGTCTCTGATGCCTTTAGAAACCGCCGGAATGTATTCCTTCGGCACGGCACCACCGATGATCTTGTTCTCGAACTCGAAACCGCTGCCTGGCTCGAGCGGCTCGAGCTTCACCCAGACGTGGCCGTACATACCGCGGCCGCCGGTCTGCTTGACGTAGCGGCCTTCGGCTTCGATCCCGTTGGTGATGGTTTCGCGGTACGCCACCTGAGGGGCACCGACGTTTGAATCGACCTTGAACTCGCGCTTCAAGCGGTCGACGATGATCTCGAGGTGAAGCTCTCCCATACCGCTGATGATCGTCTGGCCGGACTCTTCGTCGGTGTGTGCGCGGAAGCTCGGGTCCTCGGCGGCCAGCTTCGTGAGACCGACGCCGAGCTTGTCTTGGTCGGCCTTGGTTTTCGGCTCGATGGCTACCGAGATGACCGGCTCGGGGAAATCCATCCGCTCCAAGATGACCGGCGCTCTCTCGTCGCAGAGTGTGTCACCGGTCGTGGCCGTCTTGAGCCCGACTGCAGCAGCGATGTTCCCCGCGTGAATTTCTTTCAGCTCTTCGCGGTTGTTGGCGTGCATCTGAAGGATGCGGCCGATGCGCTCCTTCCTGCCTTTGGTCGAGTTGAGCACACCCGTACCCGCCTGGAGCACGCCGGAGTAGACCCGGAAGAAGGTCAACTGACCTACGAAGGGATCGTTCACGATCTTGAAAGCGAGCGCGCTGAACGGGCCGTCATCCGACGCCGGGCGCTCGAGCTTCTTTTCCGGATCGTCTGGATCGACGCCTTGAATGGGCGGCACATCGAGCGGCGACGGGAGGAAATTCACGACCGCGTCCAATAGCTGCTGGACACCCTTGTTCTTGAATGCCGAGCCGGTAAGCACCGGTACGATGCTCTGGTCGAGGCAGCCCTTTCGGAGTGCCTTGACAATCTCCTCCTCGGTGAAATCGGTATCGCCCTCTAGGTAGCGCTCCATGAGCGCATCATCGACCTCGGCGACGGCCTCGATGAGAGTGGCCCTTGCTTCCGCAGCCTGGGCCTTGAGCTCTTCGGGGATGTCCTCGACTTCCCACTCGGCACCGAGCGTGTCGTCTTTGAAGCGGTGGGCCTTCATCCCGACCAAATCGATGACGCCTTCAAGCTCGCTCTCCTGTCCGAGAGGAAGCTGCACGGCCACTGCCGGTGCGCCGAGTCGATCTTTGATCGACCTAAAAGCGCTAGCAAAGTCCGCCCCGGCTTTGTCCATCTTGTTGATGAAGCAGATTCGAGGAACCCCGT
Source organism: Polyangiales bacterium (assembly GCA_041581895.1). Taxonomy (GTDB): domain Bacteria; phylum Myxococcota_A; class Polyangia; order Polyangiales; family Houyiibacteriaceae; genus SG8-38. The sequence continues at coordinate 2,914 of JBFICQ010000244.1, forward strand.
ATCGGTCGGCCTGACGCCATACGGTTTCGGACTGAGGCTCCACCCCCTCTTTGCCGTCGAAGACCGCGACCGCACCGTCGAGCACACGAAGAGAGCGCTCGACCTCGATGGTGAAGTCCACGTGGCCCGGCGTGTCGATGATGTTGATGCGAAACTGGCTTCCCGCATAAGGGCTGGCTTCGGGGCGCCAATAACACGTCGTTGCAGCGGAGGTGATCGTGATGCCACGCTCCTGCTCTTGCTCCATGTAATCCATGGTGGCGGCACCATCGTGCACCTCGCCGATCTTGTAGTTCACCCCGGTGTAGTAGAGGATGCGCTCCGTCGTCGTCGTCTTGCCCGCATCGATGTGGGCCATGATGCCGATGTTGCGGGTCTTATCGAGTGGGTACTTCCTAGCCATTGGATTCGTTGAGCTCGACTCGGTCTTTCCATGCACAAAACCCCCTCCGACCCAGAAGCCGCCCTCGGGCTTCGTCATCTCAGAGAGGGTTTCGAGAGGCGCATCGGTCGCAACGTTCGGTTGCGGTCTTCCCGGCGACTCTCTCTATGTGCTCGATATCATGAGTTCAGCTGCTGCTCCTTGTCCGAGTGGTTTCCGTAGACCTTCCCAGACCTTGAAAAATCCTCACCACCGATAATGGGCGAACGCTTTGTTGGCGTCCGCCATCTTGTGCGTGTCCTCGCGCTTTTTGACCGCGTTCCCCCGGCCCTGCGACGCTTCCATGAGCTCCGCGGCAAGTCGCTCCTGCATCGACTTCTCGCCGCGCGCCCGCGCGTACCGAACGAGCCAACGCATCGCCAACGCGTTTCGACGATCCGCCCGCACCTCGACTGGAACCTGGTATGTCGCGCCACCTACGCGGCGGCTCTTCACCTCGACGCGAGGCTTCACGGAATCGAGCGCTTTCTTGAAAACATCGAGTGGCTCTTCCTTGTAGCGCTCCTCGATGATGCCGAAAGCACCATAGAGGCACTTCTCGGCCGTCGACCGCTTGCCTTTCAGCATCAGAGAGTTGACGAATTTGGCTACCAACCGGTCGCCGTACTTCGCGTCGGGGATGATCTCTCTCTTCGGTGCTCCGACTCGACGACTCATGACTTCAGCTCTTCGGGCGCTTGACGCCGTACTTGGATCGCTTGTTGACCCGGTTGGCCTTGTTCGTGTTGGACGGACCCACCGCGCCGGTCGCATCGAGTGTTCCGCGGACGACATGGTAACGGACGCCGGGAAGATCTTTGACGCGGCCGCCGCGAATGAGCACCACGGAGTGCTCCTGCAGATTGTGTCCCTCGCCGGGGATGTACGTCGTCGCCTCAATGCCGTTCGACAAACGGACACGGGCGACTTTGCGTAGCGCGGAGTTCGGCTTTTTCGGAGTGGTGGTGTACACACGAACGCACACACCTCGCTTTTGCGGGCATCGCTGAAGAGCCGGCGAATCCGTCTTCGACTTGATCTGTTTTCGCCCCTTGCGGACGAGCTGATTGATCGTTGGCATAACTATCCGAAAAAGCGTGCATTTCTTCGCCGGCCGGTCGCGTCCCCGCGCGGCAAAGGGAGCGAAGGATAGGCGTCCGAGCCTCGGTGTCAAGCGAAGTCGACAGCCAAATGGGCGTATGCCACAACCCCTCGAAATGATTGCTTTTACATCCTTCCAGGGCACCGAGCCATGGGTCAGAAGTCGAGGCTCAGTTTTCCGCCGGTCAGGCCGAGCTCGAAGCGGATCGCAGCCCGCTCGTCACCGGTCACCGGCAGATCATCGGGCAATTCGCGCTCGCGCGTGCTCCGGATGACGGGCCTGAAGCGGACCTGCGCCTCGACCAGGCCCGCCACGTAGAAGCTGAGAAGGCCACCCACGCTGACCCAGTTTCCAATTCGCAAGGCGCGTTCGACGCGCTCCGCGCGGCCGACTTCTTCGGGGGTTGGCATCTCGTTTCGCAACGAGTTGTGTCCGACGAAGGTTGCGACCGAAGCCGCCAAGAACGCCGATTCCATGACTGCGAACATGATGCCTAGCCTGCGGTTCTGATTCTGAAACTGGCCGGCGCCAAAGGGTAACGCGGCAATCCAGCGCGAGTTCACGCGCTCGACAGTTTCGGTGCGGGCTAGCTCTTCGAGGGATGCAATTCGTTGCTGCTGCTTGATCAGTTGTTCGAGCTCGTCCGATCGCTCTTTCTCTCGGCGCTTTTCATCGAGTGCTTTGTCTCGGGCGCGTTCGATCTCGACCTGAGTTTTGACTTGTTGAAACGTTTGCACCACGGCTTCTGGAAAGGCGACTGGATCGATGTCGTACTCCTCGTCCTCCTCGAGGAGCAGCCGAAACTGCTCCCGCGCAGCTTTCTCCTTGTCGAGAAACAGGTAGGTGGCTCCGAGGTACTTCCGAGCTTCGAGGCGCACCACCGGATTTCGAGCACGTGGCACCACCCCTCCAACGAGGGATTCGAGCTCTCTCGCGGCCTTGGTGTAGTTCTGCTTGTCGTAAGCGCGTCGTGCAGACTCGAAGTCCGAGAGCTCATCGGCGGCGACCGGCGCCGTAGATGCGGCAACCAGAA
>JBFICQ010000245.1:0-5406 GCA_041581895.1 Polyangiales bacterium
AAGCGATCGGGTTCACTGCAATCGTAGTGCCAACACCTCAGGTGCCGAAAAACCGACGCTTTTCGAGCTGACGAGCCCTCTGGTAGGACATTTCTGTCATGGGACCCGCGAGATTGTTGCTCCGTGCAACACCGGCTTCATCCCCGAGGCACACATCGCCCTACCGCGCTGGTTGAAGTGGGCCTGCCCTCACGCGTATGATCTGAGCACAGGCCTGGCTGGAACGCGATGCCCAAGTGCCAACGCTGCGATGGTAAAGTGCTCCGAACCGACGCCTTTTGCGGCATCTGTGGGGAGCCGGTCCCCGGGGGAAAGCCGGTCGTTCCGATCGCGCGGGAGCCGAGTACCGAGAGCAAGCAAACCACCCCTGAGCCTCCGAGCGGGCAATTCGAGCGACCAGCGGCCGTTGCGGCTCAGGCAGTGGCCGTCGTCGAGCTTTCCGAACCGATTCCGACTGAAGTGAAAGAAACCGGGGTTTCACGGACCACGATCCGCGAGCGCGAGCCGAGTGAGCCGGCGCCGGTTCTGCCGCTTCACCGCAAGAAAAGCGAGGGCGCCGACAGCACGAAGCAGCAGGCGATTGGCGAGGCGGAGTCCCCGACGGCCAGCACGCCCATGGCCGAGCGCAGCGAAAGCCTGCCCAACGTCCCCGCGCCGCCGGGCCCGCCGATTCTCGCGTCCGACCTCTTGCGGGAACGGATGCGGCCACGTGCCCCAGGAGCCCAGTCGCTTCGTCGCGTCGCAGTGAGCCTGAGCGCGGCCGGAATCGTGGCAGCGTTCGTGGCCGGGGGCGCGCACCCGCTGACGTTTGTCTCGATCGCGTTGCTGGTCGGCTTGCTCACGGCCGCGCTCACACCGATGTCATACCAGGGACGCGCGGTGTCGCTTTTCCTGTTGGGCGCTGTGGCCACGGGAGTGGCCTTATGGCAACAAACACTGCAGAGCATCGCCCCGGACGGCATCATCCTCGCAATTGCCACGATCATGCTAAGTGGGAGCCTGCTGTTTCGGGCGTACTACCGCGGGGCGACCTTGGCTCGTCTCGCGGTCACCGCCGGGGTTCTCGCTCTCGGAGCCTGGTTCTTCATGTCCGGCGGCCACGAGAGTCTCGTGAGACTCGAGGGGTACTGGCACTCCTGGGCACCTGCGGCGACCCAAATGGCCTTCGGCCTTTTGGCGCTGCTTTCGCTGATGGCCTTCATGGACAACAGCACGCGAGCTGGAGCGCACTGGTGGGCCTATTGCTTGCTGGCGCTCTACGCGGTCCACATCGGACTGCTGGTCACAAGCCAGGTGTGGCCGATTCCCGGCAGCCGAACTGCGATCGAGGGGCCGACGATCGCTGCCATCATCACGGGTATGGTCGGCACGGTGGTGGCCGGCGTCGCTCTCGCGCAGGTCTTGGTCGTCGCATACAACTCCGCGACGAACCGGGCGAGCCAGCCCGCCGACTGAGCTCAGCGCACCTTGCGGGGCCAGGAGGCAAGCAGGACCACCGCACACGTTCGGCCCTTCTCGTCTTTGGCCTTGCCATAACCAGCGTCGGTGAAGCGTGGGTCGGTCACGGTCAGCCGGTGGCTCGGACTGCCCTCGATCGCACGAAGGGCGTCGCCCAGAGTCTGGGCCCTAGCGACGGCCTCGCCCACGACTCGCGCTTCGATGCCGCGTTGCAGCAGACGGGCCTCAGGGTCGCCCCATGGGTCGAGCTGGTGGCCAAGCTTGCCGGACTCGCAGACGGTCTGTGCGTGACTGGTGGCCTCTTGCGTCAGCAATCGGTTCGAGCGCAGCGACCGCGCACCCGACGCGCGCCGAAGCTGCATCAACCAGGCTTCGGGCGACGCGGAGCCCGGGCGCGTCGGCTCGGTTTCGGGGATCTTTCCGATCCACCGTTCGGCGACCGGGCGCGGGCCGTTCGGCCCGGTGGCGACGAGCTGTACGAAAAGGGGACGGCTCCAATCGAGAGGTAGCGTGACGGTGGCCCCAAACCCTTCGCCCTCCACCGAGATACGCCGGGACTGCCCCTTGGAGTCGCGCACTACGAGATACGGATTGCGGAACTCCTCGATCACTTCGGCGTGAAGAGTGTGCTTCCCTTTCACCGAAAGGCTTCCCGCACGCACTGCAGCCACGAGAACCACTCGCTCGCCGACGCGCGCACGTCCACAAATCAAAGGCGCATCGGCGGTCTCATCGAGATCACGGAGCCACGACTTGAACCTTTCGATCTCTTCGACGACTCCGAATTTCGCGTACACCGGATTTGCGTCGATCCCGGCCTCGCGTGCCGCGCGGATTAGCTCCGGCGATGGCGGGATGCTTTGGCGCTCGGCCAGCTGCTGAGCGACTATCGCGAGCCGCTTGTCTTTCAGGCACACCGCTTTGGGCTTTGGAGTGGCAGCGGCCCCGTCGGGAAGGCTGGGTGCGTTTTTGTTTTGGTTTTCGGCACCGGCGTTTCCATGAATGGCGAACAGCACGGCGCAAATGGGAATCAAATGGCGCTTCATCGTCTCGATTTACGTCCGGTAATCGGCGTTGATCCGAACGTACTCGTGACCGAGGTCGCAGGTCCAATAATGACCAAGCCCGCGCCCCCTCCCGACGCGAATCGAGATGACGTACTCTCGCTGCTTCATGGTCGTCGCCGCCCTGGCCTCGCTTTTTGCGGTCATCAAGGGGCGACCCCTTCGGAAGATCTCTACCCTGCCGATTCTGATCGAGACGTGATCAGGATTGAAACGAGCGCCCGAGCGCCCTGCTGCAGCCAAGATTCGGCCCCAGTTCGGGTCACAGCCGTAGACCGCGGTCTTGACCAGTTGGGAACAGGCGATGGTGCGGGCGATCTGGACTGCGTCCGCATGGGTTCGCGCTCCCTCGACCTCGATGCGAACCAGATGCTCGGCCCCTTCTCCGTCGGCGACAATCATCCTCGCAAGCGCCTCGAGAACCTCTTCGAGCGCGGCCCGAAATCGTTTTCCGAGAGTGCCCTGTGCATCGATCCGGCGAGCGCTCGCTGCCCCCGAGGCCAACGCGTAGATCGAGTCGTTGGTGCTGGTATCTCCGTCGACCGTCGCGCGATTGAAAGTTCCTTCGGTCGCTTGACCGAGGAACCGTTGAAGCACGCCTCGCCCGATGGTCGCGTCGGTGGTCACGAATGCCAGCGTGGTCGCCATGTTTGGGTGGATCATCCCGGCGCCCTTTGCAATCCCGAGCACACGGCAGCTCGTCTGACCCACCTTGAGCTTCGCCTCGGCGACCTTGGGCGCTCGGTCCGTAGTCATGATCGCACGAGAAAAGGCACCCGCGCCGCTGGCCGACAAGCTCGACACCAACGACGGAATGGCCTGCTCGATCTTTCTTCGCGGAAGCTGAGCTCCGATGACACCTGTCGACGCCGGCACCACGAGCTTAGTTGCAATTCCGAGGGTGCTCGCGGCCGCGCGGGTCAATGCGAGAGCCGAAGCCTGGCCTTCTCTGCCGGTGCAGGCGTTCGCGTTGCCGCTGTTGACGAGAATCGCCTGGCAGAGACCCGCCCTCAGTCGGCGCTCGCTGATGACGACGGGGGCAGCTCGGACGCGGTTGCGCGTGAAGACCCCGGCTGCCACCGCGGGCTCGTCTGCCACCACAAGCCCGAGGTCGAGTCTCCCGTCGGGCTTGATCCCAGCGTGGACGCCCGAGAAGCGAAACCCCTTCACTCGCCCGCTCATCGCGCCCCTATTAGCAAATCCGGGCTAATGCGGCGAGGCAGCTGCTTGGTCGTCTCGATAGTGGCAGTTCTTGTACTTCTTGCCGCTACCACAGTAGCAAGGGTCGTTGCGGCCGAGCTTGGGTCGCTCTCGCTTGACCGTCGACTGCGCGATGTCGGCGCCCTGAGGAGGCACGGCGACTTGGTCGCCACCCGCGCGTCGACCCCGTCGAGCGGCCGCACGGCGCGCGCGACGGCTGAGGCCCGCTTGTGGCCGGCCGGCGCTCGGACCACCGTCATCTTCGCCTGGATGGCTCGCACGGATTCCCCGTTGCCGCTTCTCTGTTGCCTGTCGACGCTGTTCCTCGAGACGTTGCAAGTCCTCCTCTCGCGCACGCTCGACGGTGAACATACTGAGCGCAACCGACGACTTCACGCTCTGCACCATTTCTAGGTACATGTCGAAGCCTTCACGCTTGTATTCCTTCTTGGGGTCGCGCTGACCGTATCCGCGAAGACCAATCCCGTCCCGAAGGTGGTCCATCGACTGAAGATGGTCGATCCATTGCTTGTCGATCTCTTGAAGATACAGGTCTCGGAAGAGGCGCAAGAAGTTCTCTGTCCCGAACTCGCGCTCTTTTCGCTCGAGCACCGACGCACCATCTTTGTACAGCTTTTGCAAGAGCTCCTCGCGGTCGGTGATCTCGACGATGCCGGTTGCGCCAATGGCGAATTGCTCTTTGTATGCGGCCTCGAGCCCGGACAGGTCCCAGTCTTCGTAGTGCTTTCCGGGCGGGCAGGCATGGTCCGTCATGGTGATGATGATCTCGTCGATCAAGTCGAGCAGGCGCTCCTTCTGCTCAGTCAAAGACATGCCGACTGCTTGTCGGAGCTGCTCGTAAGCACCGGCTGGGTCGTTTCGGAACTCTTCGAGTGGCACGGCGCAACCGAACCAGAGATAGATGTCTTTTTCGAGAAGCTTCACGCGAAGCTCACTCAACGAAGAGAGCTCCGATTCGATTGCCTTCTTTCGATGAAGGGAGATGTCGTCTTGCGTCAGTCCTCCCTCGGGAAGTGGGTAGGAATGGAACTTCACCATGTTTTCGAGCACTGTCTCGACTCGAGACAACAGCGCAGTGTCCACGCGATCGACGAGAGGTTCGGACTCGACACCCGCCTTGCGCTCTTCATCGGAGGGCACGGTGCGGTACTCGCCACGCAGTACCTGTTTGCGCAACGCATACATGCTCTTGCGTTGCTGATTCATGACGTCGTCGTACTCCAGTAGATGCTTTCGAATGTCGAAGTTTCGCTCCTCGACCTTCTTCTGCGCGTTTTCGACGGCACGCGTTACCCAGCGATGCTCGATAGGAACGTCTTCCTCCATCCCGAGGCGGTCCATCATCGCCTGCACGCGTTCTCCGGCGAAGATGCGCATGAGATCATCCTCGAGCGAAAGGAAGAAGCGCGACGCACCGGGATCGCCCTGTCGGCCAGAACGTCCGCGAAGCTGGTTGTCGATCCGCCGCGATTCGTGGCGTTCGGTCCCGACGATCCGCAGGCCGCCGGCATCTTTCACGCGCTTCGCATCTTCTTTGCACTTGGCCACGAAATGCTCGGTTGCCTTGTCGATGGCGCCGTCTCGACGTTCGGGATCGGAGAGAACCTCTTCAGAGGAGTTCTCGAGGACTTCGATCCGAGCTAGCAATTCGGCATTGCCTCCG
>JBFICQ010000246.1:0-5381 GCA_041581895.1 Polyangiales bacterium
ATTGGCGAACATCCTCCACCGCTGATCGAGGCGAAGAATGCGACCCACCGTTTGAAGCGGCTCGGGCATCGTGTTCATCCCGGTACCGAGGGCAAGCGCGTTCGATGCGATCGCGTACGCGAGAAGAAAGCCCACGAGCGCTTCTGACCAACGGCGTGGACGCCACCGCGTCGTGGTTTGCCGTTCGAGACGCCAGCCGAGGCGGTCCCAGAACGAGGCAGGAAGCGCTGGAAAGAGTGCGAGAGCCGTGACGGGCTGAAAAGTCCCGACGTCGACGACCAAGAAGATCCCGATGTGCAGGCCGATCCCGAGCAACACGGCGATCACTCGACAGAGGTCGCGCCGCCATGGGCTGAACAGCAAGAGCGGTATCGCGCCTTCGACGAAAAGCGTCGCGTGGGTGAAGAGCTCGAGGACGTCGGGGAACTGAGCCACGTATTCGCCAAGTGGGCGAGCGTAGCTAGCCTTGTTGACCACTGCGTACAACGCTCGGCCGTCCCACCAAGCGTCGTATTGAAGCTTTGAAATCGTGGCGATGAGGTAGACGAAAAAACCCTGCAATAGGAGCGCTGCGGTTCCGATCGAGAGCACTGGCGATGCAACCGGAGGACTCGAGCGACGCTTCGCGTCGACCGAGACCGCAGCCCCGAGCGGCAGGAACATCCCCCACATCAACAAGAAGCGAATGAGAGAGTCCGCATGGTGGAGCAACAGCGGATTGCGCGAGTGAAGTGACAAGAGCAGGAGGAACGAGACGGCAGTCGCCACTCTTGTTTGCCAGCCGATCAACAACATGAAGCCGGCGACCAGCGCAATCGCAAAGAGCAAAGCCTGAAACCCGAGCGTGTCGCTCACGAGATGTAGGGAATACACGGGGTGCGCAGCGAGCGACTCGAGGACGAAAGCCGGCACCAAACCGTCATGGGTATAGTGCTCCTCGAGCCCGGTCATGCGGTCGCCGAGCTCCCACAAGAGCACTGCGCCGAAAGCGATTCGAAATACTGCAAGGGACCGCACATCGATCCCGAAGAGATCCCTCGTCAACCCCGGCCGCCCCCACGCCATGCGGTCAGGGTATTACACCTCGAGGATGTCGGCTTCCTTCTTGCTGACGATTTCGTCGACGCGCGTCGTGCCGGTCTTGACGATTTCCTCGAGCTCTTTCTTGGCGCGTCCGGCGTCGTCTTCACCGACCTCACCTTCTTTTTGAAGGCTGTCGATCATGTCTTTGGCATCGTGACGCGCCTTGCGAATCGCGACCTTGCTGTCTTCGCCGGACTTTCGCGCGAGCTTCATCAACTCCTTGCGACGCTCTTCGGTGAGCGGAGGCATGGGGATGCGAATGATCTCCCCGTCGTTTGATGGATTGAGCCCGAGCTGCGTCTCCATGATCGCCTTTTCGATGACCTGCATTTGCGAGCGATCGAAGGGCTTGAGAACGATGAGACGAGCTTCGGGCACTGAGATCGAGGCCAGCTGCTTGAGTGGGGTCGGCGAGCCGTAGTAGTCGACCCGAACCGAGTCGAGGATGTCGGGGTTCGCGCGACCCGCACGGATTTTGGCGAGGTCCCGCTTCAAGGCCTCATGTGCCTTTGCGATATCGGTTTTGAGCTCTTCCAAGGTCTCAGCAAGCATCTGTCCCTCGAATCGTGGGGCTCAGCCCTCTGCTGTCACTAGGCTACCGACGTCCGCGCCCATGACAACCCGTTTAATGTTGCCCCGCTGGGTCAGCCGGAACACCCGAATAGGCAGGTTGTTGTCGCGGCAGAGCGCAACCGCGGTCGCATCCATGACGCCGACTCGGTCCATGAGGAAGCGGTCGTAACTCAGTCTGGGCACCATCTCGGCATCTTCGTGCTTGGTGGGGTCCTTGTCGAAGATCCCGTCGACCTTGGTCGCCTTGCAGAGCGCATCGGCCCGGATCTCCATGGCCCGAAGCGCCGCAGCGGTGTCCGTGGAGAAATACGGATTCCCCGTACCGGCCACGAAGATCACCACTCTGCCCTTCTCGAGGTGCCGGACCGCGCGGCGCCGAATGTAGGGTTCGCACACCGCCCTGACCTCGAGGGCGCTCATGACGCGGGTATCGACTCCGGCTTTTTCGAGGGAGTCCTGAAGAGCGATGCCGTTGATGACGGTCGCGAGCATGCCCATATGATCGGCGGCGGTGCGATCCATCCCGCTGGCGCTTCCTTTGAGGCCCCGGAAGATGTTGCCGCCCCCAATGACAATCCCTATCTGACAACCGAGCTCGTGGACCTCGGCCAGCTCTTCACTGATCGCGCCCAGCGTCTTGGGATCGATGCTCTTTCCGTCAGGTCCACCGGAGAGAGCCTCGCCCGAAAGCTTGAGTAGCACCCGTGTGAGCTTGGCCCCTTCCAACATGACTCAAGAGCCTTTTAGCGCCTCGGTCACCTCTGCCGCCAGGTCCGACTTCTTTTTTTCGATCCCTTCGCCCAGCTCGTACCGGGTAAACCGGCGAATGCTGATCTTTTCCCCGATCTTGGCGGACAGCTCGTCGGTGCGCTGCCGAACGGTCTTTTCGTCCCCCATGATCGACAACTGGTCGAGAAGACAAGCCTCTTTCTTCCACTTGGCAAGCTTGCCCTCGATGATCTTTTCGACGGCGGCAGCCGGCTTTTCTTTGCCGGTCGCTTTGGCTTCCTCTTCGAGCTGACCGCGGTAGATCGCCTTGCGAGCGAGAATCTCGTTCTGTGGGATGTCTTCTTCTCTCACGAAAAGCGGTGCCTCCGCGGCCACCTGCATGGCGGTCTCCTCGACGAACTGCCGAAAGTCCTCGTTGCGGGCGACGAAATCGGTCTGGCAGTTGACCTCGATCAAGACCCCCACCCGCCCTGCACCGTGGATGTACGCGTGTACGAGGCCGTCACCAGCGATGGCGCCGGCCTTCTTGGCGACCTTGCTCAGGCCCTTTTTCTGAATGATCTCGATCGCTTTCTCCTCGTCGCCCGCCGTTTCCCGGAGAGCATCGCGGCATGCCATCATGCCCGCGCCTGTGCGATCGCGAAGTGACTTGACCATGGATGCTGTGATTTCAGACATGCTCTTACCTGTCGTGGGGCTCAGCCCTCGGAACCTTCGGGAGTTGTCGAGGGCGCCGGGCCGCGCTTACGTGCAAATTCGACTTGGACCCCCTCGGCAGATGTGTCGGGAGCTTCTGCGCCCTCGTGCTGCATGAACTCCCGGTGGCGTTGCTGGCCCTCGACGCAGGCGTCCGCGATGCGAGACGTGATCAACTTGATCGAACGGATGGCGTCGTCGTTCCCGGGGATGATGAAGTCGATGAGGTCTGGATCACAGTTGGTGTCGGTCAGCGCGACGATGGGAATGTGAAGCTTTCGAGCCTCGCGAACGGCAATGTGCTCGCTATGCGGGTCGATCACGAACAGGGCTGCCGGCAAGCCGCTCATCATCTTGATGCCGCCGAGGTACTTTTCGAGCTTCTCGGCCTCGCGACGGAGTGAGAGCGCCTCTTTCTTGCGGAGGGAGTTGATCGTGCCATCCTCGATTTGTTGCTCGATGTCGCGCAACCGATCGATGCCGCCCTTCATTGTGCGAAAGTTTGTGAGGGTCCCGCCGAGCCACCGGCCGGTCACGTAGAACTGACCAGCGCGAGTCGCCTCCTCGTAGACGATCTCAGCTGCCTGTCGCTTCGTCCCGACGAACAGAACGTGACCGCCGCGGGCGACCGCATCGCCGACGAACGCGAAGGCGCGCTTGAAGAGCTGCGCCGTTTGGTCCAGGTCGATGATGTGGATCCCATTGCGGGCGCCATAGATGTACGGGCGCATCCTCGGGTTCCAGCGCTTGGTCTGATGACCGAAGTGCACTCCGGCATCGATCAATGCCCGAAGGCCAATCGGTAGATCACCCGACGCAACGTCCGGGCTTCCCAGGGCTGCCAGGGAGGGCGCCTCCTGGATTTCGTGAGTTGGTTCTGCCATTGCTCATTTCTCCTTTCGGTTGCGCTGCCACCCCCCCAATCGAACAACCCACGCCAGAGGCGAGGGCACCGGAACGACTGTCGAGCCGGGAGATGTGTGTGATTTCGGCGGCCAAGGCCCCCGGCCTCCGTAGAGGCGGCGGCGGTATACCACGGAGGCCAAAAGGCGCCAATTGGGGAGGGGCACTGGGAGAGTCGCTGGCGCCCTAGCTCTGCTCGGATGCCCAGATCGGCGGCGCCGTGACGGAAGGATCGTGAGCGCCGAGCTCTCGGGCGACCTGCATCACCTTCGCCGTGGAGCGCAGACCCGCCTCCAAGTGTGGCGCCCACGGCCGTTGCGTAGCCCGGTCCGCACCTCGTCGGGCGGCGGTTGCTGCTGGGTCGTTTCCCTCGAGCGGGTCCTCAGGGAGCTCATCGTAATAGCTTCGAAAGCTCGTCGTCGGCGCCAAGACCTCGCGCAGACCGTGCTTGCCGGTCAGCGATGCCTGAAGCCGCAAGCAGGCATGCTCCCGCACTTCGTCGGCGCTCGTTAGATTGTCGAGACCGAAATCCGGAACGCCGAGGCTTTCCGGCCCTTCAATCAGCGAGTGGCAAAGCTCGTGCAGAATCAGCTGTGCCAGCGAGTCGTCGGGATCGAGAGTGTCTGGCGCTCCGATCACCATCGTGCCCCGCCCATCAATAGAGGCGTAGACCTCCGTGGACCGTTCGACGTGGACCCCGATACGTTCTGCAACCGTCAACCAAATCGCATCGAGCGGGTCTAGGTAAATGCGCTCAGCCTGGCGTTTCACGTCCTAGCATCCTGCGAAAAAGAGAGAAACAGGCTGTAGCAGCCGGACCGTTCTCACCCTGCGTCACCTCTGTTATCGTCGGCCCCATGAAAGCCTTGACCGTGTCCGATTTTCGAGGGGGAGTCGAATGGATCAAATGCGTCGTGTTGATCGTAAGCGCCCTCCTCATGTTTGACCAGGATGCGGCGGCCCAAGAGGAAGCTGCGGTCGGCACCGTCAACGCCCCGGAGGCTTCCGCCAGGCAACCGGAGGCTCCGCCCCCGGAGGAAAAAAAGAAGAGCCCCTACTCCAAGAAGGTCGGGGGCCTGCTTCGCCTCGAGCTTGGAGTGGGTCCGTCGTCCTACGACATAGGCCAGTTCCGGAACGGTTTGAACCTGGAAGCGCCGAGCGTCAACGGTCCTGAGTACAGTCTGTCGGCCGGAATAGGTCTCGGGGGCTTTGTCGTCGGGGCCGGCTTTCGTTGGGCGAGCTACGGCGCATACGACCTGATGAAGTTCGGCCTCGATCTGCAGGGCATTTTTCGGTTCATCCCGTACGTGCACCCCATGGTCCGAGTCAATTTATTTTATGCGGGCACGCGCAATGGCAGCCCGGTGATCGGGTTGTCCGACGTCAAATCGAACGGG
>JBFICQ010000247.1:0-5378 GCA_041581895.1 Polyangiales bacterium
CGCGAAAAGCGTCACGTGGTGAGCTCGACGCCCTTCTTCCGACCGGGGCAGGGGTGGGGTGGAGGGCACGCGTCTTCCAGAGTCGCCCGCTCGGCGCTGGCGGGACTAGCCGGCATCGTTTTCCGAATATGTTACGACACCGAAAAAAATACGTCCGACGCCGAACCATGTATGAACTACACTTGAGCCGCCGGGGCCCGAACGCAAGGGCCCCGCTGGAGTGCAAAAGATGCGCCAGCTTCGTGTGATTGGTATCTGGACCCTCGTCGTGGTCATCCTGCTCTTCGTTCTTTCCAATTGGGACACCGTCCGCGTCAGCATGGTGGGCATGCAGATCTTCGAAGCACCGGCGAGCCTCGTGATTCTGGTTTCGGTGGGTCTGGGGATGGTGCTCGGGATTCTGGTTGCGGCGCTCAGACGTGCTCGCCGTAAGACGTAAACGGACCCAAGTTGCAGGAAACAAACCAATCCGAACCACGTTCCGTTGCCTCGAGCGGGTTTCCTTCGAGGCCCGTTTTGCGCCTCACTCAGCCGCTCGTCCGGTTCTTGCACGTGGAGTCGGCAAGCGGCTTGCTTCTCGGACTGTGCACCGTCGTCGCGTTGGCGTTCGCCAATTCTCGGTGGGCCGGAGCATACGATGAACTCTGGAACCGAAACATTCGCATCGGCGCTGGTTCGTTCGAGCTCTCTTATCCACTTTGGTACTGGATCAACGACGCGCTCATGGCGGTGTTCTTTTTCGTCATTGGTCTGGAAATCAAACGAGAGCTCGTCAGCGGAGAGCTCAGGGATCCGCGCCGCGTCGTGCTTCCCATCGCAGCGGCCTGCGGTGGGGTGGTCGTGCCAGTCATGGTGTTCTTGGCATTTCAACCCCCGGGCCCAGGTCGAGCGGGTTGGGCGATCCCGATGGCCACCGACATTGCCTTCGTCGTGGGCTGCCTCGCATTGCTTGGGAAGCGCGTTCCGCAGGGTCTCAAGGTTTTCGTTCTGTCGTTGGCGATTGTCGACGACATCATGGCTGTTGGGGTCATTGCGATCTTCTATACAGACTCGATTGAAGCGCTCTGGCTCCTCGCTGCGTTGGGTGGCTTTGGCGTCGTCACGCTTGCCCTCGCCGCGGGGGTACGCGGAATCTCCGTATATTTTCTGATCGGTGCCGGGGTGTGGCTCTGCACGCTGAAATCCGGCGTTCACCCGACCATTGCCGGGGTCATCTTAGGGCTGCTTACTCCAACCAAAGCTTGGCTCGAGGACCGCACGTTTTTGGATCAGTTGGACCGGGCTACCTCCGCACTCAAAACGCGGCCCATCGACGAGATCTCGCGACGGCAGACACTGAACGATCTCGCATTCGCTGCGCGGGAGTCGATGTCACCCTTGGTACGGCTCGAGTCGAACCTCCATCCTTGGGTTGCGTTCGTCATCATGCCGTTGTTTGCGCTGGCGAATGCCGGAGTTCCGATCAGCAAGGCCGGCTTCACCGAGCCCGTCGCCCTTGCGTGTGGCATGGGCCTCTTGGTTGACAAACCGATCGGGGTTCTTCTAGCCGCTTGGCTGACCGTGCGCTTCGGATGGGCGAAGCTTCCAACGAACGTGACATGGCCAGCAGTCGCGGGGGCGGCCTGCCTTTGCGGCGTCGGCTTCACCATGGCGATCTTCATTGCGTCGCTTTCGTTGGAGGGGCCGTTGCTCGGTGCCGCCAAGGGCGGTGTTCTCATGGGCTCGGGCCTGAGTATCGTTGCGGGGATGCTCGTGCTCAACGCCGCCCTTCGCCCGGCTTCGACGGTTCCTGACACTCGCATTGCCGAATAGCGCGCTTCGCGCGTCAGGTCGGCTCAGGCGGCTCGGCCTCCACGTGAGGCGGCACGACCGAAGCTTCCGGTATTTCCGGTGGCTCGCGGTGTGCGCGGCAGCGGTTTAGATGGTGGGCGATTCGCCACATGTGGTACGCGACCCGCCTCAGGCCTCGCGCTGCGTCGAGCCGCACCGCGCCTTCGGCCGCGTCGAACGCTCCCATTGCGACCTGTTCGAGCGCGCGGCCTCGGTAGTCGCGGCACTCGTCTTGAACCGATCGCCACACCGCCTCGAGGTTGTCTTCGGCAACCGACTGTTCGCCCTGCACCAGCGCTTTGCGCACTTCGTCTGCCGCGGGGACGAGCTTTCGCGCGATCGCCTCAAGCCGTCGGTCGTACCTCAACGGTGGCCAACGGTCCGTATCGGCGCAGCGATCGACCAAGCGGTCGAGGTGGTCGATCACATGCATTGCGGAGAGATGTCGTTGATAGGTCCACCCCTCATCGGTCGAGGTTCGGACGCTCTCCACGTAGTTGCGGGTTTCGCTCAATGCCTCGCGCACCTGTGCGAGGCGTGCCTCGATGCCGCGCCTATCCGTCGAGGAAATAAGACGCTGGATCGTCTCGAAGGTCGTGGCGGAGAGGTCCGCGAGCGTCGTCCCGAGCGCATCGAGGGCGGCGGCGGGCGACTCCAAGAGAGAGCGATCGAGGCGGCGCGCAAAGGGTACGGGCTTCATGGGTACCAATCGGACCATCAAACTTGCCAACTGGCTTGCGAAGTTGACCGCGATCGTCACGCCAACGAGGTTGAAGAAGGTATGAAATCCGACCAGGACTAGCTCCGGCTCGGAAACCAGCACCTGTGGCGCAAAGCGTTCGAGGGCGCCCATGAACGGCACGAGGATCAGGAACGCCCCGATTCCGGTCAGCACGTTGTACATGACGTGGGCGTAACCTGTACGCCGGGCATGCACAGATCCGCCGATGGTCGCAAGGACCGCGGTAACGGTGGTGCCCACATCCATTCCAATCACGGCAGCAGCAGCCTGCTGAACCGTCATCGCGGAGGCATTCACGGCGGCCAACGCCATGGCCACGCCTGCGCTCGACGATTGTGTGAAGATCGTGAACACAAGCCCAAAGAGAAAAAGAAGAAGCCGCCCCGACCAAGTGTCTGGGGGAAAGCTCTCTGGTGTGATGATGCCGACGAGCCCCCCCATGCCTTGCTGCAAGAGCGAGATGCCGACGAAGATCAGGCCGAAGCCCGCAATGGCAAAACCCGCGGAAGAAGCTCGGCCACGCGTGAAGAGATGCATGAGAACGCCGACCAACACGATCGGTAACGCGGCAGTCCCAAGCTTGAGCTTGAAGCCCAGCAAGGCGACCAACCAGCCCGTAATCGTGGTGCCGACGTTCGCGCCGAGGACGATCCCGAACGCTTGCGGAAAGGTCAGCAAGCCCGCACCCACGAAACCCACGGCGGCAACGGTGGTCGCGCTCGACGACTGGACTACCGCCGTGGTCATGGCGCCCGTCACGGCGCCGCTTCCCGGGCTTCGGGTGAAGCGAGTGAGCACGTTGCGCAGGGCGCGACCCGCGAGCGCGCGCAGGCCTTCGGTGAGAACGACCATTCCGAGGAGAAAGAGACCGAGGCCGCCGAGACAAAGGAGGACGGTGCCGATCGAGTCGAGGTCAGAAGGAGCGCTCGGCATGCGGGGAGTGTACGCCTCTCGCCGTACGGCTTCGCGGCTAGAGGCTCGGACGCAAAAGTTTCGCGCTTGCTTCTATCCGAGCGTGGCAGGAGCGCCTCAGCGTGGGTCGTGCGAACCCCGCGCTCCTCCTCGAATTCCGGGATTCTTCGCCTTCTGCGGGGTTGGGGGGCGCGGACCGGCCTTCACATGCTAAGAGCGGCACGAGGCTTGCTTATATACAGACGGCGGAGGAGTAATGACGACAAGAAAGCTCGAACGTTCAGAGTGGAAGACCTACTTTGAGGGGGTCGCCAAGCGTCTGCCAACGATGCGAGTGGCGGTATCGGTGCTCGGTGCGGACCTCGGAGCCCAGCACGAAACCGAGGACAGCGCGCTCATTGGGATCACCTACGACCCCAACAACGGGTCCCTGGAGGTGGCCACACCGAACATCACACATCGGGTCGCCAACCCGGAAGAGATCTACGTGCAGGAAACCCTGGGAGAGCTCGCGAGCGTCGAGGTGATAGCACCCGATGGCACCAAGCAAATCATCGAGCTCAAGCCTCTTCCCGCGCTTCCATCGAGCTGATACGGACCGGTTCGACCCGCTGGCCCCGTGGATTCGGATTGGCTCCGGAAATGCTAGGCTCCGCCCATGCCCAGAGCCGTACCGATTCTCGTCTTGATCGCAATCGTCGGATGCACTGACGGTCAGGAAACACCCGCCGAAGTTCCATCCCTTCCAGAAGGTCGACTCGTCTTGCCGGTCTGCGAGGACGCTCCGGCATCGTTGAGCCCGCTCAGCACGCGCTGTCAGCAAATCGTCGACGCGGAGGGCCGGGTCGTCATCTTGCACGGAATTAACGCACGCGTCGAAGGTGTATTCGACGTCGAGCTCGAAGACGTGACCTTCGGCGGCGTGGACTATTTCGACCGAGTCCCACTCGAACCGATTCCCGAGTTCACCGCAGAGGACGCGGGCCGCATTCGTCAGCTCGGGTTCAACTTCCTTCGGCTCCCCATCCATTGGAGCGGGTTCGAGCCCACCGACGAGGCTCCGCCCAGCTATGACCAAGCGTATCTCGACCGGGTGTCAGAGGTAGTAGGGCTTTGCCGTGATGCAGGTCTTTGGGTCCTCTTGGACTTCCATCAAGACGCGTACTCCAAAGAAATCGGGGAGGACGGGGCGCCGCTTTGGGCAATTCAACCGCCGCCCAACGTGTTGCTCGAAGGCCCACTCGACGATCTTGGGGAACGGCGAACGTCGGCCCCGGTATTGGCCGCCTGGACTACCTTCTTCGGCGAGCCGGAGCCTGGACCGACGCTCCGCGCCAGATTTGCCCAAATGGTCGCGTTCGTTGCCTCGCAATTCGTCGACGACGAAGCGGTCCTTGGCATCGAGATTTTCAACGAGCCGCAGCCGTTTGGGATGGGGGTTTTCGAAACGGACCTCGCCAATGCCCAGATCCATCCCTTCAACATCCAGGTTGCCGAAGAGATTCGCGCAGCGGATCCCAATCGCCTGATCCTCTTCGAGCCACCGGTGGTTCCACGCAATTTCTTCGACGAATCGGGTCTCGCGGACGAGCCCTTTCCAGTGGCGGGAGCGATCTACGCGCCCCATGTGTACACCATCGCCTTCACTGCCGCAGACGACAGGGCGCGTGAGACCTTCACACGCGAGACCCTCCGGTTCGGGAACGAAACGGCGTACCTGGAGGCGGTGAGCTGGGGAACGCCGCTCGTGATTACGGAGTTCGGGTACGACCCGAACGGCACCCGAGCAGAAGAGTATCTAAGCTTGCAGCTCGATCTTCATGCCGAGTACGGAGCTGGCGATGCGCTGTGGCTCTGGAAAGAGGAATCCCAGGGCCGCTGGGGCCTTCACGAC
>JBFICQ010000248.1:0-5341 GCA_041581895.1 Polyangiales bacterium
CACGGCAACCGATTTCGCACGCAGCGCTGCCATGATTTCGACCTTTCCGACGTAGATCTGTTGGTCGTGACGGACGTACGACGGCATAGCAGGCTGCATCACGTCGAAGAGATCCTCGTGCGTGCAACTCAGAAGCCGAAAAGCGTACGCATCGTCGTCTGGGACCACCACCCGAGCGCGCCTGACGACTTGAAGCCGGACGAGGAGCATGTCCAGCCCGTCGGCGCTGTAACGACCCTCGTGGTCGAGGAGCTCATGGCCCGACGCGCCGAGGTCGATCGCGAAGAGGCGACGCTTTTCTCGCTCGGCATTCACGAAGACACCGGCTCGCTTGCTTACTCTCGAACGAGCTCGCGAGATGCCAAGGCGCTCGCCTGGTTGCTCGGTCACGGGGCGCGGCCCGGGCTCCTTCAGCGGTTTCTTCGGCCCCCCCTCGATGCCATCGAACGTTCGCTTCTCATTCAGATCGTCGATGGAATCGAGGAGGCTCCCGCGTTTGGCACGCGTGTGGGGGTTGCGGCGCACGAAATCGCGGAGGCCCCCGCTGGGCTTGCGCGCGTGACTACCGAAGCGTTTCGCATGGTTCCACACGATGCCTTGTTTTGTATCTACCGACTTCCAAATGGCAAGACGCACATCATTGGCCGTTCGCAAACCGATGCGGTCGTGGTTGGCAGCGTCCTCAGCGAGCTCGGCGGGGGTGGCCACACGGGCGCCGGGTCCGCGGTGGTACGGGAGGGCACGCTCGAAGACGCGGTATCTCGACTTCATTCCGCCATCGAGAAGACCTGCCGGCGACCCGAGGTCGTTCGTGACCTCATGTCGAGCCCCGTCAGAACCGTCACTCCCAAAATGCCTCTTCGCGACCTCGCGCATTCCCTTCAGGAATGGGGCCATGTCGGAGCGCCCGTCGTGGAAGCCGGAGCGCTCGTCGGCATGATCTCTCGACGGGACGTCGAACGGGCGAAGCGCGACGGGCGAGATTCGCTGACGGTTGCCAGCTGCATGGCGCATCCGGTGCATACCATCGCGCCAGATACTCCCCTGAACGAAGCTCTCGAGCAGATGAAGGCTCACAACATCGGAAGGCTGCCCGTCCTGGACGGGACGCGAATCGTCGGAATCCTTTCGAGGGATGATGTCCTTGGCTACCTCTACGAGGAGTGAGAGCTTCCCGTTCCTTGCGTTTGGATCTATAGGCATCTGAAAGGAGCGCGTATGCCTCGAGAACGGATCTACATCGCCGCGTTGGTCGTGTGCTTCGCCTTTTTCGGTTGCACCTCCAAGGATACGCCCCCCGCCGAGCCCAAAGAGGCTCCCGCCGCAGCCGAGCGAGCTCCCGAGCCCACCGCCGCTCCTTCCGAGCCCGTGGCTGCGAAAGACCCTGCAGTCGAAGCCGAGGAGATTTTCAAGGCGCGCTGCGTAACCTGCCACGGTGAGAAGGGCAAAGGCGATGGCCCGGGCTCCGCAGCCCTCAACCCGAAGCCCCGGGATTACACCTCCGCCGAATGGCAGAAATCCGTCACCGACGACCACATCAAGAAGATCATCGTTGGCGGCGGCACCGCAGTGGGTCTGAGCCCTCTGATGCCTCCCAATCCCGATCTCACCGACAAACCCGAGGTCGTGGAGGCGCTCGTCGCGGTCGTCCGAAACCTCGCTAAAGCAAAGTAGTCTCGCTCGGCCGCCCAAAGGCTTAGCCTGACGGGCAGGCTTCCTGTGAGGGCGATCGATCGGGTACGCTCTGTGGTCACGCGGAGGAAGGCTATGACTCTCGAAGGAACGATGCTGTCGAAGATCGAGCGCTGGGCGAGCACCAAAGGCAACGCCAACGCGCTTCACGACCTCAATGCCGATGGCACTTGGAAGAGCACGACATGGGCAGAGGCTTGGACCGACGTTCGACGGGTCGGCAAAGGGCTGATGGCCCTCGGCCTCGAGCCCGGGGGCTGTGTGGCGATCGTCGGTAGCAACCGGCCGGAGTGGGTCATCTGCCAACACGGCATCAACGCTGCCCAAGGAATCCCGGCTCCCCTCTACACGACGCTCCTGCCCGAGCAAATGGCCTACATCATCGACAACGCGCAGGCGAAAATCGTCATCTGCGACGAGCAGGACCAGCTCGACAAATACCTCGCGATCGCGAGTGGTGACAGCACGATCGAGCACATCATCAGCATCGATGATCTCGGCTCTGACGACCCGCGGGTCCACACGCTTGCGGAGTTGAAAGAGCTCGGAGATCAGCAGGACGATGCGGAGCTCGAAAAACGACTTGCGGCTGTCGACAAGGACGACGTTGCGCTCCTCATCTACACCTCGGGAACGACAGGCCTTCCCAAAGGTGCGATGCTGACCCACCGCGGGATCCAGCTCATCGGCAACGCGGTTAGGACGGTGTTTCCGACGCTC
This sequence comes from Polyangiales bacterium, assembly GCA_041581895.1. Lineage (GTDB taxonomy): Bacteria > Myxococcota_A > Polyangia > Polyangiales > Houyiibacteriaceae > SG8-38. The sequence continues at coordinate 2,413 of JBFICQ010000248.1, forward strand.
GTCGAGCGCGAAACGAGATATGTGAGTTATCTCCCGCTGTGTCATGCAGCCGAGCAGGGGATGCTCAACTTTTCCGGGCTTACGATCGGGTCCGAGGCGTATTTCTGTCGCGACCTCACGCAGATCAAGGACTACCTGGTCAAGGTGCGTCCCACGATCTTTCTCGCGGTGCCCCGCGTGTGGGAGAAGTTCGAGGCAGCGCTTCGAGGCAAGATGGCGGAAGCCACCGGTATCAAAGCGAAGTTGGCCAACTGGGCCAGGGAAACCGAGCTGGCCGCGTTCAAGCGAGAATCCGCCACGGGGCGACCGGTTTCGAGCTTTTCGCGCCGGCTCGCCAACAAGCTCGTCATTTCCAAGATCAAGGAGGCGCTCGGGCTGGACGCTTTGGACATCGCCTTGAGCGGTGCAGCGCCGATCTCGACATCGACGCTCGAGTTCTTCGCGTCGATCGGGATTCCGATTCACGAGGGATACGGGATGACAGAGACGACGGCGTTCGCGTCGGTCCAGCCCTACCGTGAGCCGCGGTTCGGGACCATCGGGCGGCCGCTCCCAGGTGTCGAAGTGAAGATCGCCGACGATGGGGAAATCCTGCTGAGGGGCGAGAACATGGTGAAGGGCTACTTCCGCCTCCCCGACAAGACCGCTGAGCTCTACAACCAAGAGGGGTGGCTTCAGACCGGGGATCTCGGCCGCATCGACGATCGGGGCTTCATTTCGATCACGGGTCGAAAGAAGGATTTGCTCATCACGGCGGGAGGAAAGAACGTCGCTCCCGCCGAGATGGAGGGTTATCTGCAAGCGATTCCCGGCGTTGGACAGGCGGTGGTGGTCGGTGATCGGCAGCCCTATCTTTCAGCGCTCATCGTCCTCGACCCCGAGGCGTTGCCGGCCCTCGAAGAGGCTTCGGGTGTTTCGGGCCTTGCCGATGTCGCGACTGCTGCGAGCAATGCAGACGTGAAGCGCTTCATCGAGGAACAGATGCAAAAGGTCTGCAATTCCAAGGTGGCTCGGTACCAGACCATCAAGAAGATCCAGATCTTGCCCACGGTCTTCAGCGTCGACGGCGGGGAGCTCACCCCCACGCTGAAGGTCAAGCGCAATGTCGTGAACGACAAGTACGCGAAAGAAATCGCCGCGTTTTACGCGGGAGGCACTTTGCAGCAGCAAGCAAGGGCTTAGGAGCTAACGGATATGGGAAAGCCGGTTTGTGTGGTCATTGGAATCGGGCCGAAGAACGGACAGGCGTTTGCTTCTCGGTTTGCCAAGGAGGGGTACGCGGTCGCGCTTTTCTCCCGTTCGACCGACTACTCGAGCGGTCTCGCCAAGGAGCTTGGCGGCAAGGCCTATGCGTGCGACGTCACGGACGGGGCGGCGATTGAAAAAGCTTTCGCCCAGGTGCGCGCCGACCTCGGCGATGTCGACGTGCTTCTCTACAACGCGGGCTCGGGGCAGTTCGGCACCTTCGATAATGTCTCCGATGAGGAGTTTGAAAAGGGTTGGCGTATCAATGTGCAGGGGCTTTTGCAGAGCACGCGCGAGGTGGTCGGGCCCATGCGAAAGCGAGGAGAGGGCACCATCATCGTCACTGGAGCCACCGCGTCGCTGCGCGGAAAACCCATGACCGCTGCGTTCGCCTCGGCGAAGGCCGCGCAACGCAGCTTGGCACAATCATTTGCGAGGCAGCTGGGGCCCGAGGGGATTCACGTCGCCTTGGTGATCGTTGATGGCGGCATTGGCACCGACGAGCTCACGGGCGAGGAGGGCACCCAGCTCCGACCGGGCGATATCGCCCAGACGGTGTATCACCTCGCAACCCAGCCCAAATCGGCCTGGTCGTTCGAGGTGGACCTCCGGCCGTTCAAAGAGAGCTGGTGAGTCAACGATGCCCGGCCAAGCCACATGCAGCGGAGCGGGTGAAGAGATTCGAACTCTCGACCTCGACCTTGGGAAGGTCGCACTCTACCACTGAGTTACACCCGCAAAGAAAGGCAGGCGTAGCTCTGCAGAGCCTGGGCGTCAAATCTACTGTTCGACCTGGAGCGCTACGCCCGAGAGGCCGGTGCAGTCCAATCCCAGGCCGAGGTTGATGTCGAGGGTCGTCTGTCCGACCGGGAGGATGCTGCTCACATCGTGGACGTCGGTGTCCCAGAGGTTTCCAATTCCGAAGTCGGGGCCCTCCTGCGGATCGCTTCCGTCCCAAGTGTTGTCGAAGTCAAGCAACCCGGAGCCCGTCACTCGCACTTCCTCCTCGAAATTGCCCTGGCCATCGGGACCGGCGAGGTAAAGCGTCGCGGCTCCCCCCGTGCTGTTGATACCGGTGAGGCTACGCACGTTCACACCACTGTCTTCGGCCGAGTAGGTGAAGTCCGACAAAACCTGGTCGTCAAGTCCGGGCCCGCCATAGAACACAAACAGGCTCGCACCATCGGTTACGGGGAACACAGGAGTTGGGCTGCTGTCCTCTCGAACGATCCCGTTAATCGGGTCGGTGACCGAGTAGACGCCATTGCCGGAGACCAGGCTGGTGACATCGGCGGCGTAGCCGATCGTGTTGGTGTCGCCCCAACACAGGTCGGCGCTGATGGTCTGCGTCAGGTCGGCGGTGATCAGCTGGCCTTCGAAAGTGATCTGGTTGCCCGGAACCGGGCTCGTGTAGAGCAACGCCCAGACGAGGACCGCCCGGGTTACGACGGCTCCCGCGGGCACGCCGGTGATGGTGATGTCGCCATTGTCGCGGTTACGTAGGCCCGTTCCCGCGGCCGTGACGCCGCCGGCAACCACGGTTTGAATGCCGATCGCAACCTGGTGGCTATCGGCGGCTGCGGTCGCGTTGTCGGCCGAGGCCTGCGCACTGTTCACCAGAGTGGTCTCGTTGCTTGGCGCTTGCCAGGTGACCGTAACCGAGACGGTGTTGCCCGCCGGGATG
>JBFICQ010000249.1:0-5318 GCA_041581895.1 Polyangiales bacterium
ATCGAATTGCTCGACACGCACCTCCGGCCGGCCCAAAGCGAAGGCCTGCATGCGCTCGTAAGTGTCATCCTCGCTGCCGTCATCGATGCAGATCATCTCGAAGGGGTAATCTTCGGCGGCGATCGCGTCATAGATGTCGGTCAGGGTCTGCGCGATGTGCGTTCCCTCTTCCTTTGCGGGGCAAATGAGCGTAACCCCACCGTCAGTCATTGGGGAGAGGATTGTCGCGGGGCGTGCACCCTAACGCCATCAGGTAGTGACACATCGGGTAAAACCCCGTGTGCACGACTTCGTCATTGACTCCAAATAGGAACGACTGGTGGAAATAGCGATTCATGAGCTCCGAGAGTCGCTCGTGCGAATAGAGGTTGATGTGCCCGATCTGGCTTGCTTTGGATGCGTACTGCGATGCTGAATCATTCGGTGTGCCGATGACTGCGAAGCCATGCGGGCCGAGGTTTTGGACGACCGTCCGCATGAAGCGGTCTTCCTCGGACGCGTCGATGTGCTCGATCACGTCGATGCTTACGACCGCATCGTACTCACCGTACGTCTTTCCGAGGAAGTCGTCGCAGACCCAGTTGATGTCACTGTCTCCAAAAGCCCGCTTCGCGGACTCGATCGCGGCGTCATCGAAGTCGACGGCGGTGAGACTGTGGCCGCGCTCGATCAGCAAAAGGCCACCGAGTCCTTCATTGCAGCCTAGCTCGAGCACCTTGAGTGGACGCGCTTCCGGGAGGAGCCGAGCTGCAAACTTGTAACGAGCCAAGACGAAGAGCAGGTGACGGGTCTGGTGCTTGACCTGCTGACTGAAGTAGGGACCGAGCGAAAGCGTTTCGCCCTTGACCACACTTGATTTCGCTTCCTCCCAGAGTTTCTTCTTTTCAGTCATCTCGTGCTCGGAAGGCTACCAGGTTGACGGCCTTCGTTCATAACTAGTCGTCGGGCCCCGTGAGTGGCTGCTTGTACGAGAGCTCGGGTGCGTCTTCGATCGTCCCGGGACGCACTTGGTCGAGGTCGACCAGCGTCAAACGACACGGGGTTTCCCAGAAATAGATGTAGCCCTTGCGCCCTGGAAAATGCTCGGCGATGAGTGCCTTGTCCCATTCGACACTCAAGTGATTGGCCCAAAGCACATCGTTTTCGAGGTTGGGATCGTTGTGTGGGGGCCAGAACACGAAGTGTCGGGCGGGAGCCGAATCGCAGTACGTGGAGTGCCGCCCGCTCCGAAAGAGGATGGCATTGCGTATCCCGGCGCTTTCGATAGCGAGGAGCGGTCGACGAACTGAGTCGGCCATCTTGTGAACCGTTCTGAGACGCATCGCCGTGAACCCGAGCGTGGACGTGATGAGGAGCGCTGCAACCGCGGCTAGGGGAAGCGCAGCAATCCACGCCTCCGGAAAGGCGGCTCGCTGCGACGTGGCCCATGCTTGTAGCTGGCTCACCCCATTGCCGCTCAAAATGAGGAACGGAAGGCTAAGCTCATAGAAATGTGGAGGTCCGAAAGGATCGACACCGCCATCTGTCGTGAGCACGTGCAGGGCGATGTACGAAACGAACATCAGCCACACCACCGCCATGCTTCGGCCACGAGCGAACGGAAGAAACAAGAACCCGATTGGCCAGCCGCCGACTGCGTAGTTGTAGCGCAGCAACGAGGCGAGCCACTTCGCGAACGTGTCTTCGTGAAGGGCAAGGCCCACGACTTCGAGATCGGTTTGAGGCCCAAAGTAACCGAAGCGGTAGTGGTTTTCGATGACGTAGTGCATCGCCCGTTGATAGGGCACGTAAAACGGATGACCGGTGAGCTCATAGTTGGCCAAGAGAAAGAGCGCGGCCATCGCACCCGAGATTAAGCCGAAGATGCCGAGCTTCGGAAGCTTCGCCCTACCCTTCGCTATGCCGGCAAGCCACAGGACGACGAGACCGGCACAGAGCGCAAGTGTGGTGAACGGGCGGATGAAGAACGCAATCGACACGAGGAGCGCAAAGGCTCCGCTTTCCCAGGCCTTGCTTTCGGGCTCCCTAGCGCGGAGGAAGAACCAGAACGCCCAGGCATTGGCACACAAACACGCCGCGTGGCTCATCAACGTGGCGCTCCCGATCATCAGCATCGGCGAAAAGACGAAAAGCGCCGCCGTGACTCGGGCCGCAAGCGGTCCGCCGAGCCGACGTGAAGAAAGGTAGAGCGGAGGGACCGTGAGGGCAGCACACACGCACGCTGCGAGCTGCTCGAGGCCCACCTTCTTGAAGACCGCAAGCACGGCAGGCCATCCGAGAAAGTACTGGCCGTACATGTGATCGTCGATGACCATGAATCCGCGATCCCAAAAGAGATGGGCCGGGGGGCGTGGTGCGGCGATCGACCCCGACGCGATCAACTCGGCGGTGAACTGATAGATCGCCTCATCGTCGGTCAGCGGGGCGAACTGAAGAACGAAGGTTCGAATGAGCGCCGAAATGGCAAACCCGGCAATCGAAAAAGCGACGATCCAGGTCGTGTCGGTAGTCTCGGACGACCGTAGCCGCTCGCGAAGACGCTGAGCAGTGGGTGTTTGTGAGAGACGCGCCAAGGCGAGCGCCAAGGCGAGCGATGCGATCGCGCCAAGGAAGGTCCACAATGTCAGGAAGTAGGCGTATCCTTGTCTCGGGAAATAGGGCGACCCGAGTGGAATCGGATTGAAACCGAGCCTGTCGACGAGGGCGTATGCGCCCGTCAGAGTGACGAAGAAGAGCAGGAGAAGCCCGTAAATCCGCAGGCGTTGTGTGGAATCTCGAGACGTCACGGTCGTCGGCTTTCTCAGGCCTTTTTTGCGGTCTCCCTTGCGGCAAGGTACCAATAACGACGAAAGGGAGCCAAAAACCGCGCCGTTTGGAAAGGTGCATTTCGATGAAAGCTTTTGTGGACTTCTACACGAGAGAAGGGATCTCCCCGGTGGCGCAAGACATCGAGGACCTAGAGAAGCACTTCAACCGCCGGCACGCTTTGTACCGGCACGTCGGGATCGTGCGAGGTCTTCTCTCCGGACGAAGCATTCTCGAGTTCGGACCGGGATCCGGTCACAACAGCATCGTCACGGCAGCCATGCATCCGGCGCGGTACGTCCTCGTCGACGCGAATCCGGTCGGGCTCGAGCGAACGAGGGATCTACTCCAGCGGTTCGCCGGAAGCAGCAGCACCGACATCTCGATCGTCGAGAGCTACATCGAAGACTTCCAGACTTCCGAGCGGTTCGACCTCGTGCTCTGCGAAGGCGTTCTTCCAACCCAGGAAGCACCCACCGAGTTGCTGAGTCATATCGCACGGTTCGTAAGGCCCGGCGGGATCATCTTGATCACCTGCATCGACGCCGCGAGCTACCTAGCAGAGCAACTTCGACGCTTTGCCGCGGCACTTGCAACCAGCAAGCAGGCCTCGACGGAGGAAAAGCTCGCGGTCTTGCTCCCACTGCTCGGGTCTCATCTCGACACGATCGAAGCGATGGGGCGCTCGCATGAAGACTGGATCCTCGACAACGTCATCCAGCCCTTCGAGGGGCGAGCTTTGATGGGCCTCGAGGATGCGATCGACACGCTTCATCCCGATTTCAGTGTTCTGGGAACGTCGCCGAGCTTCCTGGTCGATCGCCGTTGGTACAAGCGAATCACAGGGCCGGCAAGCGACTTCAACGCCGTTGCGAAGGAGGTGTACTCCTCCGAGCTGCACAACTTCATCGATGCACGCACTGCCTACAGCGTCCGAAAGCCCGAGCGCAATCGAGCTCTCTTGGCTGCCTGCAACACCGCCTACGATGCGATCGTGACCCACAGCGAAGCTAGAGATCCCAAAGCGGCAGCGCGGGTCATGCAAGCGCTCGAAGGCCTACAGGGTGAGATGACGGAACTCGATCGGCGAACCGTCCGCTCGTTCGATGATTTTTTGCTGGTGGCGGCGAGGCTGCAGGCAGGTGACCGAGATGTCGACTGGGGAGACTTCACTTCGTGGTTTGGCCAAGGTCAACAGTACTTGACCATGGTTCGCGACGAGCGGCTCAAAATCCCCGAATCTAGTTAACGACGCCGCGCGATATCCGAGATCAGTCGGTCGCCCGAACGAAGAGTCCAAGGCAAGCGCTGCTGGAGACGCGACCCGTCGAGCGAGCAGTCCTTCGGTCGAGACTCGAGAAAATCAAAATCTGAGAGTGAGCAAGGCTCGACCAAGCCCTCGCTCACTCCAAGCTCGCGGGCGAGGGCGACGCTCCAGTCGTGGCGGCTTCTCACCGGCGAAGCGGCGACGTGCCAAAGACCGGACATGTTTTCGCCGACCACAAAACCGACGACTCGTGCAACGTCTTCGGTCCAGGTCAGGTTCAAGAACTGGTCGGTGGCAGCACGCACCGGTTCGCCGCGGAGAAGCTGAGCTCCGAACGCGGGAAGAAAGCCGCCGTCTTCGGGCCGCGTCGACACGAGTTTGGATAGACGGAGCACCGTTCCGGTCCAGCCCAGGACCACTTTCTCGACCGCCCGTTTTTGGCGCCCGTATACGGTGATCGGCGTGGCCTCGTCGGTCTCGGTTTTTGGGCGCGGCTCGGTCCCCACGAGGTCCCCGGAAAAGACGGCATCGGAGGACAGGAAAATCGGCGCGATGCCAGCCGTTTGGGCGTGCTCAATCAGTCGCAGCGTGCCACCCACATTGACGCGCGCACTCGCGTCGGGGTCTTGCGCGCACACATCGAGCTTGGTTAGACCTCCTGCAACCACCACGGCACCGAGAGCGCCCCACTCCACCGGAAGGGCGCCGGGGTCGTCATTTCCGAGGTCGAATGGAACAGTGTTGGCGCCTGGGTTTCGATGGTGGGTGCCGACGACTTGGTGGGAGTCCGAGAGCTGGCGGGCAATCGCCTTTCCGACCGGACTCGTCGCGCCAACGACCAGCGCGCCGTCACGCACCTCGGTCATGGCTCGAGCTCGTCGAGAGATGGGCACGCAATCCACGACGGGCCGGGGAACTCCCTAGCCAGTCGGTCGGCGATCTCGCGCGCCATCAATGGAGGCTGTGCCACGAAAACCGTGAGGTCGTTCGGTACGTCGGCGGGCGAGACGACGGGAGATCCCATGTATCGCTTGCCGAAGCGATGCGGATCTTCATCGACGAAACAGGCCACCTCGTTCTGCAGCTGCTCACAGGCCCAGGTTGCTGCGATGCCGGTGCCGAGGATTCCGACCTGCTGGCCGGCAAAACGTCGCGGCAACCAAGTCGCCAAACCCTGGAGGTGGGACACTGCGGCCGCTGCATTGTCGGGCGCGCGGGAGCCTCGGCCATCGTTCGATGCGATGTC
>JBFICQ010000250.1:0-5301 GCA_041581895.1 Polyangiales bacterium
ACCGCTTTCGTTGAGCTCGGCATACGATGCAAGCGCCGCATTGGTGTGGCCCGGCATGTCGACTTCGGGAACGATCGTGACGAACCGTGCCTGCGCGTAGGCCACGATTTCCGCGAATTCTTCTTGTGTGTAGTAGCCGCCTGGGCCTCCGCTGTGGTCGGTCGTCGCTCCGATCGCCGTCAGATCAGGCCAGGACTGAATCTCGATTCGCCAACCGGAATCGTCGGTGAGGTGAATGTGAAAACGATTGATCTTGTAACGCGCCGCTAGGTCGATCAGCCGCTTGACTTCATCTGCGTCGAAGAAATGCCTGGCGACATCGAGCATCGTACCCCGCCATTCAAAACGAGGACTGTCTTCAATGGTTACCATCGGCACCCGCCAAACGATGGCGTCGGTCCCCACAGGCCGCTCTATCTCGGGGGGCAGCAGCTGAAGCAATGTCTGTGCTCCGTAGAACACGCCCGCGGGCGCTGCCCCGCGCACGGTGGCCGAGCTTTCATCGACCACCAAGGCATAGCCTTCTTGGCCCAGGTCATCGCGGGTTTCGTCGAGCCGAAGAACGACGTCCGCTGGCGCAGGCTCGTCGAGCACGACTTCCCACGCCCAACCGGTGGCCGGCCGAAGCGAATTCGCGAGAACCTCGCCGATGGCCTGCATCCCCTCGGAAACCGCAATCCGCGAGCTCGAGGCGAAATGCAGATGGCCTCGATCGCCGGATACCATTCGGGGATTTGGGATGACGTTCAGAGCCGCAATCGGTTCATCGTCGATCGTCGCAGTGCTGACCGTGCCCGAGCCGCAGCTCGCGAGAATGAACCCAGTCATGCAAAACGCCACGGCGCCGGCGCGGAGGTGATCGAGAGGCATCGAGAGACACATGACAGCCTAGGTTGGCAAGCCATGCCCTGCTTGACAACAGGCTGTCGACGGCCCGCGAGCACTTGAAAGCGCACCGAGCCCATCGGGAAACTCCCCGATGGCCCCGGGCCCTTTACTTGGGAAGTACCTGCGATCGATTGGCCCTGCTCCCAAAAACCGAGTGGGTGAGGGTCAAACGCTCGAGCGCAGCAGCTGCGCGGGGCGCCTCGTCGCCGGTGTTGCCGTTCCAGTCCGACTTGGTGTCGGGTTCCATCCAGAGGTCGGCGAGGTCTGGGTCGTTGCGAAGCTCGATCTCCACCGCCTCGGTCGGAGGTTCGTGATTGGGCTCGCCCCAGAGGCTTCCAAGCCCGTGCTCTTCGGCGATCTGGCTCGCGAGGGTGGGGCCCGTCTGAACGCCAAGGCCCGTGCAGGCGCTGGTGGCCAAGGAGAGAGCGAACCCGAGTGTGAGTAGTTGCTTGTTCATGTTGTGGTCTCCTTTGCGATCGGGGCGTGATTTCGGAGGGAACATCGTTCCGTTCCCGTGTATACAGTGTATACTTATATGTATACGTCGTTTACTTATAATGTCAACAGCGTTTACAAAAAAAATTTTTCCGATTAGGATCCAATGACCTTGAGCAAAAGAAAAGATTATCATCACGGTGACTTACGAGAGGCCCTCCTCGCGGCGGCCGAAGAGCAGCTCAGCGAAGAAGGCCCCGCGGGGCTTTCCCTGCGCAAGCTCGGGCGGGAGCTCGGGGTGACTCCCGGCGCCCCGTACCGGCACTTCGAGGACAAAGACGCGCTCCTGGCGGCTCTCGCCACGATCGGCTTCCAGCGGCTACGCGCGACGATGCTCGAAGAGCAAAAGGACTGCGCGAACGGCGAGCAACGGCTGCGTCGGGGTGGGATTGGGTACCTGAAATTCGCCTGGCGGCATCCGGAGCTCTTTCGACTGATGTTTGGATGGATGCCGACGCGCGAGGCTCCTGAGCTCGCGGAAAGCGGTGACGCGGCATTTGCAGTGCTCGTCGACATACTCCGGCAGTGCGAGCGGGAAGGCCTCCTGCGACAGCCAGCGCTCGATGCAGGCCTCCTCGCGTGGTCCGCGGTGCACGGTGCGGCTTTCTTGATGATCGACGACGGCCTCAAGCTTTGCGGCACCGAGCCCGATCCCGAAATCGTCGGCGACCGCCTCCACCAAAGCATCTGGTCCGGTATCGGGCGGCGTCCGGTCAGCGCTGGAACCGATAAAGAGAGCCCAGCTTTAGTATCTGCGTGAGCTCGTCGAGAGCCCTCCGAGACTCGTCGAGAAGATTAGGGTCCGCAAGGTCGGCGTCAGTGAGGCGATCGCGATAGTGCTCGTCGATCCAGGCTTTGAGCTTCTCGAACGACGGGTCCTCGAGCATTACCGAGCCGGAGACGTGCTCAAGCTCGTCCTCTGTCAACACGACCCGTAGCCGTAGACATGCAGGTCCTCCGCCGTTTTGCATGCTCTGACGAACATCGGCGATCTGGACCCTTTCGATGAACGGGTCTTCCTCGACGAGCCTTTCGAGATAGCTCGAGACTCGCGTCGATTCCTCGCACTCCTTTGGCACGACGAGCGCCAACATTCCGTTTGGCAGTGTGACCAGTTGGCTGTTGAACAGGTAGGTCGCGATCGCTTCCTCGATCGGGATGTCTGCCGGAGAGACCTCGATGAGATGGAGCCCTGGACCGAAAGATTGGTGAAGCTCTCGCTCCATGCGTCTCGGGTCCAGGAAAGCACTCGCGTGAAAAACGAATACGTTTTGGTTGCCGACCGCGATCACATCGTTGTGAAAGACACCGGCGTCGATCGCGGAAGGCGCTTGCTGGGCAAACACCGTGTATCGCCCATCGAGCTCATGGAGCCGGCTGACCGCCTTCGAAGCCTCGTCGGTCTGACGCGCTCGGTAGCGTGTGGGGGCGGGCGCATCCGAGTCGAATGCGCTCCTTCCATAGACGAAGAGCTGCACACCCCGGTCACCATGGGTCCGACACAAGCGCGTGTGGTTCGCAGCGCCTTCATCGCCAAGCGGCCCCACGGTTGGCAGCGGCGAATGGTGAACGAATCGCTCGGGGTCGGCGAAGATCGTCCGTAGCACGTGCGCGGTCGTAGGCACTTCGATGTGGCGGTGAAAGTGACTCCTCAGGTTTGCGGGGGTGAAGTGAACCTTGCCGTCCCGCGAATCGGGGCTCGGACAGATGGTTGCCGCGTTTGCGGCCCACATGCTCGAGGCAGACGAGCAGGCTGCCAGAAGCTCGGGGCTTGCTTGATTGGCTTTTCGGATGACTTCGTCGTCGCGCCCGGTGAACCCCAGCTGACGAAGGACATCGACCGCGGGCCGGTCCTGAGGAGGCAGTATCGCCTGCGGCACGCCGAGATCGTGCAGCAGCTTCATCTTGCGCAGGCCTTGCTTGGCGGCGGCTTTGGGATTCGAGGGCGCGTGGACGTTTCTTTGCGAGGCGAGATTGCCTCGTGCCAGGCCGCTGTAGTTATGCGTCGGCCCCACGATGCCGTCGAAGTTCACCTCATGCGCAATCAAAGTGTCATCCCCGGGGGCAGGGTTTCCGGAACCGACAACACCGGTTGCTCGAGTGAGGCGACCGGGTAGGCGCAGTAGTCGGCTGCGTAGTAGGCGCTGGGCCGGTGATTGCCGCTCGCTCCAATGCCGCCAAATGGCGCAGCGCTGCTCGCACCGGTCAAGGGTCGATTCCAATTGATGATGCCGGCACGGATCCGATCGAAAAAGAGGTTCCATGCCACACGGTCATCGGAGATCAGCCCCGCGGCGAGGCCGAAGCGGGTTTCATTGGCGAGCCGGATCGCACGGTCGAGCCCGGCGTAGTACTGAAACTGCAAGAGAGGACCGAAGTACTCTTCGTCGGGAAGCCGCCGCAGGCCCGTGACGTCGATCAAGCCCGGAGACAAGAACCCGGTGCGTGCCTGGAGCTTGCGCATCTCGAGGATCGGCTTGCCACCGAGCTCGATGAGGTTCTTTTGGGCGCTCAGCAGCACTTCGGCGGCCTGCTCGGAGATGACTGGTCCCATGAAGGGCGGCTCGGGGTCGTCGAATCGACCCACCCGGAGCCTCGAAGCGGATTCGGCGAGCCGGCTGATCAGGGACCGCCCGAACTCGTCATCGGGCACGAAGAGCCTTCGCGCGCAGGTGCATCGCTGGCCCGCGGTGATGTAAGCCGATTGGAGAATCGTGTAGATCGCTGCGTCGACATCATCGACCCGATCCACGACGAGCGGGTTGTTGCCGCCCATCTCCAACGCGAGAATCTTTTCGGGCGATCCTGCGAGTTGCCGGTGCAGTGCGTGGCCTGTCGCTGCGCTTCCGGTGAACAACAAGCCGTTGAGCTCCGGGTGCGCGACCATTGCGATGCCTACTTCTTTGCCGCCTTGAAGTAGATTGAGCGAGCCGGGAGCGACCCCCGCTTCCTCCCAGAGCTTGACCGTCTCGATCGCGGTCAAAGGTGTGTGCTCGCTCGGCTTGAACACGATGGCATTACCCGCGAGCAGTGCGGGAACGATGTGCCCGTTCGGCAGATGACCGGGAAAGTTGTAAGGTCCCAGAACCGCCAGCACGCCGTGCGGTTGATGCCGCACCACGGATCGATGGGCGCCGAGGTCGCGCTCGCTCGTCCCGGTTCGCTCTCGATACGCGCGGATCGACAGCCCGATCTTCGCGACCATGGAGCTCACCTCGGTGAGCGCTTCCCAGGTCGGCTTTCCAGTTTCGAGCGAGATTACGCCTGCAAGCGCGTCGCGGCGAGCCTCGAGCAAGGCGCCGAAACGCTCGACAATCGCGATACGAGCGTCGAGAGAACTGCCCCGCCAACCGAAGCATGCCCGCTGTCCGGCTTCAAACGCACGGTGGACTTGAGCCTCACTCGCTGCGCGGCCTTCCCAGACCGGCGTGCCCGCGGCCGGATCAAACGAGCAAAGCTCAGGTCCCTCTCCTTCTTCCCATGCGCCGTCGAGATGCAGCTGTGACATCGGTCCTACAATTCTAGCACTCGGACCAGCTCGTCCTCTTCGACGCGAATCGCGTGCGCGGTCTCGGCGTCCAGAATGGCGCCGTCGTTTCCCTCGAGATGCGCGTTGGCCGCCGTGCAGCGAAAGTCCCGAACCCTCGTATTGGACACCAGGCACCGGACCGGGTCGTCCAAGGGGCCGATCCGAGCGGTGCGGCGTTTGCTGGAGCGAACGGCGTGAATCCCATTGCGGCGGCATTCGACGGTTGGGCCGCCGTCGAAGATGTCGATGTAGCTCTCGTAGTGAAAGCCCTCGCCTTCGAGCATCTCGAGGGCTCTTTTGCTGTTGGGGTGCGGCTTTCCAATCGCTTCGCGCGCCTCCTCGGACAGAAACAGCACGTAGATTGCGTGCTTGGGCATGAGCTCGGCGAT
>JBFICQ010000251.1:0-5269 GCA_041581895.1 Polyangiales bacterium
ATCCGCGACCTGCTTCGAAAAGGGTAGCCGCAAGGCGATGCCGAGCCAGAACTCATCGGTGACTCGGATCGACGTACCCGCACTGAACTCACCGACAAAGAAGCTGACGTTCAGGTCCTGAGGCCCTGGCCCGTTGGGTGGATCTCCGTTCGTGCACGTGGCGGGGTTGTTGTCTGGCGTGTAGTCGGGGGGTCCCCCCACCACGTCTCCGTCGAGACAAACCACCTGGTCGAAGTCCGACCCGTAGCCCGTCTCGATGTAGATGCCTCCCGCGAACACGACCCTAGGCGCGATTCGGCCCGCAACGAAGCCCGCCGGAAGTGGCCCAAACCCGAGCCCGGACTCCAGCCTGGTGTTGGGTCCTTGCACCGGTGCCCATTGATTGACGAGCAGCGCCGAAAAGTTGAAGGTGAAACCAAACTTGTCGATGCCCTCCAAATTGGCCGGATTGAGCACGAGGGCGGCTGGCCTCTCGAGGAAAGACGTCCCGGTGAGCCCCATGGCAATGCTGCGGCTGTCATAGGTGGTCGGCTCTGGATTCGCGCTCGCGCGCGCAGTTGTCATTACCGCGAGCACAAGGCATGCCGCGAATAGTCGCTGCTTCATCGTGGGGGGCTCCTCCGCCCGGGGGTCGGCCTTGGGGCCGAGGCAGCATACCTGGATTCACCGCCGATAGGTCAACCAAAAAATGGGCGGTCCGGCTTGGCGCGTTCTCAGTTCAAACGCCTCTTTCGTCTCGGGCGACGAGCCTCAAATGACCCCGGCGGGGCAGGTTATACCGGTGCCGCCCAACCCGCAGTAGCCGCGCGGGTTCTTGGCGAGGTACTGCTGGTGGTAGTCTTCCGCATAGTAAAACGGTGGAGCGGGGCTGATCTCGGTCGTGATGTCGCCATAGCCAGCGCCGCCGAGCGCGCGTTGATATGCAGCGCGCGACGCTATCGCCAGCTGGTGCTGAGCATCGTCGAAGTAGTAGATGCCTGAGCGGTACTGCGTTCCGATGTCGTTGCCCTGACGCATGCCCTGGGTAGGGTCGTGGCTTTCCCAGAAGATCTTCAGCAGCTCCTCGTAGCTCGTTTCAGAAGGCCGATAGACGACCAACACCACCTCGTTGTGTCCGGTCAGCCCCGAGCAGACCTCTTCGTAGGTTGGGTTCGGCGTGTAGCCGCCCGCGTAGCCGACTGCCGTGGTGTACACACCCGGCGCCTCCCAAAACTTTCGCTCCGCACCCCAAAAGCACCCGAGCCCAAAGATCGCCTGCTCGGTGTTGGTCGGAAACGGTCCTTTGAGCGGCGCATCCAACACGAAGTGACGCTCCGCGACGGGTAACTCGACCTCGCGCCCGGGTGGGGCCTGGTCGGGTGTGGGCATGCGCGCCTTCTTGGAAGTGGAGAAGAACATGAGGCCTTTATAGAGAGACCTAGCCGATGCTGGTAGTGGCGCAGCGGTGGATAGTAAGATACCCCATCTTCGTGCTGGATCGGGACGTCTCGGACATTGCAAGGCAGCTATCAGCCTGCCACAGCGTGCTCTTCGTCACGGGAGCGGGCATCTCGGCGGACTCGGGCCTGCCCACCTATCGGGGAATTGGCGGGCTTTACGAGCAGGAAACTACCGAAAATGGGATTCCGATCGAAGTTGCGCTCTCGGGCGAGATGTTTCGCCGCGATCCCGCGCTCACGTGGAGATACATTCATCAGATCGAGAGCTCTTGTCGTGATGCGCGCCCGAATCGCGCCCACGAATTGATCGCCCTGCTCGAACGGCGCTTGAACCGTGTGTGGACACTGACGCAGAACGTCGACGGCCTGCATCGCGCGGCTGGCAGCCAACGGGTAATCGATATCCACGGCGACGTGCATCGACTCGTCTGCACCCGATGCGGCTATCGGTGGCGTGTCGAGAACTATGCAGGGATTCAGATCCCTCCCTCGTGTCCGGAATGCGACGCCTTGGTGCGCCCCGAAGTCGTGCTGTTTGGTGAAATGTTGCCATTGGACCGCACCAAGCTCCTGCAGGAACAACTGGCGCGCGGTTTTGACGCGGTGTTTAGCATCGGCACGACCAGTGTTTTTCCGTACATTGCGGAGCCTGTCCTCGACGCGCGCCGACGCGGGGCGCTCACCGTCGAAATTAACCCTGACGCCAGCGAGATTTCACACATCGTGGACTATCGACTTCGCGCAGGCGCCGCGCAGGCCATGGAGGCGGTTGTCCAGGCGCTCGATCGTACCTAAGGTTCGAGCGCCATGGGGGAGCAAACGCGGCAGTATCGCTACGGGGATTCTTATCAGGAAACGGTGCGGCTTTCGGACGGTCAGCGCATTCGGATACGACCGATACGCCCCTCCGACAAAGGAATTCTTCTGGAGGCATTCGACAAGCTCACCCCGGAGTCTCGCTACGCCCGCTTCATGACTCCGAAGTCCAACCTCAGCGAGATCGAGCTCAAATATCTGACCGAGGTCGACGGGATCGATCACTTTGCGATTGGCGCGGTTCTTTCCCGCTTGGTAGGGCGCGACGAGGGGGTCGGCTCCGCCCGATTCGTCCGCCTTCCCGATCAACCCGACACCGCGGAGCCCGCGGTCACGGTGGTCGATGGCTTTCAGGGGAAGGGCTTGGGCACGCTTTTGCTTCACCGCCTCTCCGAGGCCGCTTGGGAGCGCGATGTCCGTTGGTTTCGCGCGGAGCTCCTTGCAGGGAATGTCGCGATGAAGCGGGTGGCCGAGGCGCTGAGCCCCGAGGTCTCATTCAGGCCTTCGGGCGACGGATGCATCGTCGCCACGTTTCCCGTTTCCGAGCCCGACCGGACGCCGACCGCACCGGGGCTCCTGAAAAAGACGGCGCTGTACCGCGTGCTTGCGCAAGTGGCTCGGGCGGATGTCACCGTGCGGCCGCGCACGACCCGCCCGCCACCCGAGGCCGACTGACTCAAGACACCTGGACCGGAAACATCATCGGCGCTCGGACCTGCGCCATCCGCTCGGCGTCGGTAAGCGCGCCTACGATGCGCAGCGCAAAGGGAAAAGCCGTCCCCGGGCCGCGGCTGGTGATCAAGTTGCCGTCTTCGACGACCGAGTGCTCGCTGTACTCAGCCCAGCCTTCTAGCATGCCCCGGACACTCGGGTGGCTCGTCATGCGACGACCCTGGAACACACGGTGCTGCTTGAGCGCTACAGGTGCTGCGCAAATCGCACCGACCCAACGCCCCTCTCTTTCCTGCTCGCGGAGAAGCTCGCCAACGGCCTGGGCTTCGGCGAGTCGCTGCGCGCCCGCGGCACCTCCTGGGAGCACGACGATGTCGTATTCGCCTGTAACGGCATCGAGCGCAACATCGGGTGTGATCACGACACCCCTGCTACAAGTTACGGCATCGGCCCCATCGACCCCGGCGACCGTGACGTCGATTTCGCCGCGACGCATCACATCGATAGCGATGACTGCCTCCATCTCTTCGTTCCCACGAGCCAGCAGGACCAGCGCTTTCGGTTTTCTTGTCATCGAACGTCTTCGCAATGACGAGACTTGTCGGCTTTGCAGATCTCCGCGATTCGTTTTCGCAGAGCTGCCTCGTGCTTTTTCATTCCGAGGGTCTTCGCATATTCGATGGCGGTTGGCGCGCTGACACGATCGACGACGAACGCCTCGAGGCCCAGCATCGCGCTTGCGCGTTGCCCTGTCGAGCAGTGAACCACCGCGGGAAGGGCATCCGTTTTGTCGAGGGCTGCGCCGAGCTTGCGAGCGTTCTCCTCGGTGAGGCCGGCGGCGCCTCGGACCGGGATCGAAACGTATGTCATCCCCAAGCGCTCGACGGCTGCACGCTCCCCTGCGGTACCGCGCTCGTCCGGAGAACGAAGGTTGATGACCGTGCGATATCCGGCCCGGTGAATCGCCCTCAGTTGTTCGGGGCTCGGTTGCCCGCCCACCAGCAGGCCGGTCTTGGTCACGCGCGCGCCCGGGATCGGAATCAGCGGCGGGGTCTCGTCGATCTGCTTGGGGGCCGCGGGTTTATCGACCTCCGTGTCAGCCTTTGCCGAGGGTGCGTTCGACCAGGCCGCGAGCACCGTTAGCAGGCCGATGATCGATAGTAAGTGATGTCTCATGATGACTCTCATCCGATGGTATGGCGTTTGAGCGCTCGACCGATGAAGCGGACCTTCTGGCGCAGCGGGAAACGCCCCAGATTCACTTTCACCACGCCTTGGGTGAATACGCTCTTTCGCGAGTAATCAATGTTCACGTCCACGATCACCGGTCGTCCGTCTTTCGAGATCGCGAGTGCTTCCTCGAGCGCTCGGTCCACCTCGAGGTCGCTTTCCATCTTTACGTATGCCGCTCCCGTGGCCGTCGCTACGCCATCGACCCGCAAATCGCCAGTAATGGTGCAGGTTTTGTCTTTGAGGGGAATCGACTGGAACTGAGAGATCTGGGCGAGCTCCCCGTCGTGGAAGACGAAGAAAATCGCTCCGAGCCGATTCATGGTGGCCGTGAGGATTTCCATCGCGGTCATCATGAAGGCGCCGTCGCCGACGATCGCGCACACCTGCTTGTCCGGATGGGAAAGCTTCACGCCGATGGTCCCTGGGACGCAGTAGCCCATGCAGTTGAAGTCTGTCGGCGAAATCAGGTGCTTGGACTCGTACACCGGAAACTGCTCCGCCGTCAGGAAGGTGTGATTGCCGTCGTCTACCACCACGTAGGCGTCCCGGTCGAGCCTTTCTCTCAGCTGCCGAAAGAAGATCCCCGGGCTCACGCGCTCTTCGTTGACTTTGTTGGTCCAGCTAGTGAAGAAGGCCTCTTTGTCTTGACGGATTCGCTTGGCAAGATCGGCTCGATCCGGTGGCGTGACACCTTCTCGCTTCAATGTCTCGACCAGCGTTTTCATGAATAGCTCGCCGTCGGACTCGATCGCCACCGTTGCCGGATAGTTCTTGCTGAACACCTCGGGGTCGATGTCGGCATGAATGAGCTTCTCGGGAATCGGCATGCCGTAGCTTCCGGTAGCGAGCTCGGCGAACCGAACGCCCACCGCGAGCAGGCAGTCGACGGCTTCAAAGGCTCTGCGGGCAGCCGGCACCGCGGACGGGCCGAACCCCATGCCGGTGTGCAGGGGGTGATCATGCGGAATCACGCTGATACCCTGCATCGTCGTCGACACTGGCGTTCCTAGGAGCTCTGCGACCTCGATGCTGTACGGCGTCGCCTCGCGCGCGCCCCATCCGAGATAGAGCCCGGGTTGCTTGGAGCCCCGCAAGAGCTCGACGGCACG
>JBFICQ010000252.1:0-5237 GCA_041581895.1 Polyangiales bacterium
AGGAGCGTCTGAGTCGCGGGGCCGAGCTCGCCCCAACTCTTGCCCAAGGCAGCCGCGTGGTACGGCATGAAAGAATCCCGAAACAAGTAGATTGCGCCAAGCACCAAGCTGACGACGCCCATGGTCGCATACAAGAAGGCGGCGACAATGCGACGGCCCTGGAGACGCGGTCGCTGAGAAACCATCGCTACTACCCCTAGGACCCCTCGCTCACGTGGGTTTGTATGCCAAGTCGGTGAAGCTTGCCAGCGCGCGGGCCGAGCATGGTGACTTGGAGCGCTTTCGCGGTTCTGTTACTAAAGGTCGATTGCCGATGATCGAGCCCGGTCAAAGCTATCCGCTCGGAGCGACGCCCCAACCCGGCGGCGTCAACTTCAGCGTCTACTCGAAGGACTGCGAAGCGCTCGAGCTCCTGTTGTTCGACGGGCCAGAGGCCTCGCGCCCATCGCGCGTCATCGCGCTCGACCCCTCGCAAAACCATCGAACGTTTCACTACTGGCACGCCTTCGTCCCCGGGATCGGACCGGGTCAAGTCTATGCCTATCGTGCGAAGGGGCGGTGGGCCCCCGAAGAAGGCCTTCGCTACGATCCGGACAAGGTGCTGCTCGATCCGTACGGGCGGTCGGTTGCAGTGCCGCGCGGCTACGACCGGGACGCGGCTCGACGCCCCGGGAACACTGCGGCAACCGCCATGAAGAGCGTCGTGGCCGATCTCGATGCCTACGACTGGGAGGGCGATGCGCCGCCCCGCCACTCCTTCCTCCACACGGTGATCTACGAGATGCACCTGCGCGGGTTCACGCGGCATCCGAGCTCCGGGGTGCCGGAGCACAAGCGCGGCACCTACGCGGGACTCATCGAAAAGATTCCCTATCTTCAAGACCTCGGCGTGACCGCCGTCGAGCTCCTGCCGGTCTTTCAATTTGATCCGCAGGAGGCTCCGCCCGGCTTGGTCAACTACTGGGGGTACAACCCCGTTTCGTTCTTCGCGCCGCACTGCGGCTACGCGTCGTGCGAGGAGCCGCTCGGGGTGCTCGACGAGTTCCGCGACATGGTCAAGGCGCTCCATCGCGCCGGCATCGAGGTGATTCTCGACGTCGTCTACAACCACACGGCTGAAGCCGGCGAAGACGGAGCCACGCTTTCCTTCAAAGGACTCGACAACCGCAGCTACTATCTTTTCGAGCGCGGCGACTGCTCGAAGTACGCGAACTACAGCGGAACCGGGAACACGCTCAACGCGAATCATGCGGTGGTCCGTCGCATGATCCTCGACAGCCTTCGACACTGGGCCAGGGACATGCACGTCGATGGCTTTCGTTTCGACCTGGCCTCGATTCTATCGCGAGACATCGAGGGGCACCCGGTGCCGAACCCACCGGTGCTCTGGGACATCGAAACCGACCCGGTACTGAGCGGCACCAAGCTCATCGCCGAAGCGTGGGATGCATCGGGCCTCTATCAGGTAGGCAGCTTCTTCGGGGACCACTGGAAGGAATGGAACGGCCGCTTTCGGGACGACGTTCGCTCGTTCATGCGCGGTGACGAAGGCCACGTGGAAAAGCTCGCCGTCCGGTTTCTCGCGAGCCCAGACCTCTACGCGCACAAGAGGCGCGAGGCTGAGCAGAGCATCAACTTCGTGACGTGCCACGACGGCTTCACGCTCAACGACCTCGTTTCTTACGAGGAGAAACACAATCTCGCGAACCAAGAGCAGAACAGAGACGGTGCGGACGACAATCGGAGCTGGAACTGTGGGGTCGAGGGTCCAACGGACGACCCCGCGATCGAGCAGCTCCGCAACCAGCAGATACGGAACTTCCTCACGGTGAACCTTTTTTCGCTCGGCGTACCGATGCTGCTGATGGGCGATGAAGCGCGTCGCACTCAACGAGGCAACAACAACGCTTATTGCCATGATAGCGAGCTCTCGTGGTTCGATTGGACCCTGCTCGACAAACACGCAGGACTCCACCGTTTCGTGAAGAAGCTCATTCGGTTCCGACTGAGCGTCGCGGTCGAGACCCCGGAAATGAGCCTCGCCGAGTTGCTCGAGGCAGTTCCGGTGCACTGGCACGGCATCAAGCTCAACCAGCCCGACGTGGCGCGTCACTCGCGGAGCCTCGCCTTTACGGTCGAGGGCCGTCTCTACTGGTGGCACTTCATGTTCAATTCGTACGTCGAGGCCCTGGCGTTCGAGCTGCCCCCCCTCTCCGGCGACGACGGAGTCGAGTGGCGGCGCGTCATCGACACGCAGAGGGCGTCTCCTCACGACTTCGCCGAGCTCGTTGATGCGGAGGTCGTGACCGAAACCACGCACGTCGTGCAGCCGCACTCGATCGTGATCCTCGTCGCACCGCGCGGTCCGAGGCGACAGTGAAGCTTCCCCGGCGCAGCGGGATGCTTCTGCACGTCACCTCGCTTCCTGGAGGCCCCTACAGCGGCGACCTCGGTCCAGCTGCGCACGCGTTCATCGGGTTTCTCGAAGCGGCCGGCCAGGCGTGGTGGGAAACGCTGCCCCTCAACCCCATCGATTCGTCCGGATCGCCCTATTCGAGCGTTTCGGCGTTCGCCTGCGAGCCTCTGATGATCTCGCCAGAGGCTCTCGTGCTCGACGGCTTGCTGAGCAAGCGCGCGCTTCGCGGAATGCCTACCAGCGCCAAGACGTGGAAGACGCACTTCAAAAGTGCGCGGCGGTTGCGGACCACGCTTCTTCGGCAAGCTCACGAAACGTTCGCGGCACGGCCGCCGCGGGGGATGCGGCGCGCAATGTCGGCGTATAGGCGTCGCGAGCGCGGATGGCTCGACGACTACGTCTTGTTTGCCGCCCTTCGGGAACGATTCGGTACGGCCGACTGGACCACGTGGCCCAACGAGCTTGCGCGGCGCCAGCCGGCTGCCCTGGATGCGGCGCGACGTGAGCTCGCCACGCGAATCGACTACTTCGTCTTCGAGCAGTTCCTGTTCGATCGACAGTGGCGTGCGCTTCGCAAGCGCTGCACGAGCAAGGGCGTCGGGATCATTGGCGACGTGCCGATGTTCGTCGGTCATCAGAGCGCCGACGTCTGGGCCCACCCGAAGGCGTTCTTGCTCCACAAGAACGGGCGGCCCAGATTCGTCGCCGGCGCCCCGCCTGACGCCTTCAACGCCAACGGGCAGCGCTGGGGGAACGCACTTTACGATTGGCGCGTCCACGCGAACAGCGGCTTCACGTGGTGGAAGGCGCGCCTTCGACGCCAGCTCCAGCTCTTCGACCTCGTGCGCCTCGACCACTTCATCGGCTTTTGTCGCTACTGGCGGATCCCGGCCCGATCGACGACGGCGAGGAACGGCCGATGGGTTCGCGCGCCCGGGCGGGCGCTTCTCGACGCGCTCGTCGAAGAGCACGAGCAGCTCCCTTTCATTGCAGAAGACCTCGGCGCAGCGACTCAAGAGGTGTGGGACCTCCGCGATCGCTACCAGCTCCCCGGAATGACCGTCTTGCAGTTCGCCTTCGGCGGCGAGCCCGGAAACCGCATGCACAGGCCCCACGCCTATGCGCCGACAACGGTCGCATTCACCGGCACCCACGACAGTGACACCACGCTCGGCTGGTACCGCGACCTCCGTCGCCGCGCGCGGTCGAATGCATCCGCCAAGGCCGAGCTCGAGCGCGCAAGGAGCTACCTCGGGGCCCGACGCGACGAGGACATCGTCGACGCCGCCGTGCGGGTTCTCTACGCCTCGCCCGCCGACACCGTGATCCTTCCCGTGCAGGACGTGCTTCGCCTCGACGGCCGTCATCGCATGAATCGTCCGGGGACGACTCGAAGCAACTGGACTTGGCGGCTCAAAGCGGGACAGCTCCGCCGTCCGGTCGCAGATCGGCTTCATAGGCTGGCCGAGGCCACAGACCGCCTTCCCTAGCAGCCGTTCTCAGCTGGTCGCGCTGGGCTGGAACGGCCGCCAAAAGGGCACTGGTGGCTACCAACGTGATCCGGGGTGGCTGCCCGACGAGGAGCCGTCCCTTGGCGTCCGCACGCGAAAGCCTCTTAGCTCCTTGGGCTCATGGGGAGCGCCCGAGTGCGCAAGTGTCACAGCGGGCTAGCTGAAGACATGACGGTGTTCACAAGTTCCTGCTTGCGACTGCGCTAAAACAGGGAGGTTGTGTCACACCCGTTTAGTCCGCGGACGCCTCGCCCGGCCCGTGCACGCCGGGTTCTATGGGTGTAGTCGCACTCTCGTATCCATGTCGTCTTGGGAGATCGCCGCTTTCAATGCCGCGCCCTTCGTGAACTTCTTGCTCTTCTCCTTGTGCCGAGGATTCCATGCAGTTTCGGGCCCCTGGCGAAGAACGGGCTCGAGGGGGTATGCTTCCGCGCGTGAGGTTTGGTGGGCGCGAAATGCTCGCGGGGCTTCTGCTGATGGTCATCGGTACCGCGAGGGCCAGCGGCGATGAGCCGCAGGCCGGTTGTGCGTGGAGAACCGGCGAGAAGCTCGGGGTCGCTTTTGCCGAGATCTGCACGCCAACGAGCGCTCCCAAAGGCCTCCTCGAAGAAAGCCCCGCCGGAGTCGCGCCGTTCTGGATGAGCGCTGCGCCGCTTCCGTGCTCGGTTGGAAGCCGTGGGACAATCGATTGTGCCGTGACGACATCGATCCTCTCGGCGCGATCAAGAGCGAAAGACGTGCTCAAGCCGCGCGCCGTCGCCGTCATCGACGGCGAGACGGCCTACGGGGTCTGCGGGATGCGCTTTGGGGGGCGCCTCCCAACGCGCGCGGAACGCGAGCTTGCACGTTACTCCGCAGCGGTCGCGACGCTGGTGAGCATGCAGGAGCCGGGCGAGCCTGAGCCTTGGATCGGGGAGCTGCCCGAATGGACGCAGGTCGGCGACTGCACCAATCCCTCGCACCCGGATGAAGGCTGTCGTCTCGTCGTCTTTCCTCCTGTGCTGACTCGTCAGAGAAGCAAGCACAGCGCGGTCCAGTCGTGCCGAGCGTCCTTCGCCCCCGCTTGGATCGAGAGTGCGATCCGGCCCGGCGCCTCCTGCGTGGGTGGCACGTGCACGGTCCGCATCATCCCCGCGCTCCGGCCCGAGGCGTTCGAGTTGACCTGCGCGCCCGCCCGCGTCGATGCGACGCAAGCTTCGGCCGAGCCCAAGGCGGAGCGGGCCGCGTTCCGCTGCGTCCTGCCAGAGTCGGCGCTAGGCGTGGTGGGTGGTAGAACCTCGCGCTAAGGCGCGGATAGCAACTATCAACGC
>JBFICQ010000253.1:0-5226 GCA_041581895.1 Polyangiales bacterium
AGGCTTCGCCGCGTGGAATCCATGGAGACGAGGGCGTACCTCGATCAGCACTGGACCGACATCGGCGTGGGCGACTAGCCGCGGCGCCAATTGCCTCAACGCGTCCCTGCTCGGAGAGGTGTATCATTCGCCAAGCACCCGGACAACGATGCCACCTGAGAAGGGGCGACCCCAAGCGCCGTTGCGCCTCCAGAAAGTGAATGGACGGGCGCTCTGCACACTTCAGGAGCCAACGCGGTGGGGCTTCTGCGGGCACCGCAGCCGGCGCCACCCGCAGGACACGGTTGACTCGCAGGTCGGTTTTGGCCGATGCTCAGGACTTGCCTGACTAACGGAGGTGGCCATGGCGGACCTCGACACCATCATTGCGCGCTCCCGCAACGTCGCCGTCGAGGTGCTCCGGCCACATGCGCGTTCGGTCGACGAGGAAAGACGATGGCCGGAGCCGGGAATTCGCGCGCTTCAAGCCACGCGCCTCACTGCGCTGACCATCCCCAAAGAACGAGGAGGTTTGGGGTACGGTCTCCTCGGACTCGCCAGGGTGTGCGAGGAGCTCGGTCGCGAGTGTGCTTCGACCTCGATCTGTTTCGGTATGCACGCCGTAGGTGCCGCCGTCGTAGCCGCCAAAGCGAACGCCACCCGACAGAGCCAGCTCTTGAGGTCGATCGCGGAGGGCAAGCACATCACCTCGCTGGCCTTGAGCGAGCCCGGCACGGGGACTCACTTCTACTATCCACAAACCAAGCTTTCGGTCAGCGAAAACGCGAGCTTGGTTCTTTCAGGCATCAAATGCTTCGTGACCAATGGCGGTCACGCTGACTCGTATGTGGTCTCCACCGTATCGGCCGATCCTGACGCGCCGCCAGGCCATTTCTCTTGTGTCGTCTTGCCAGCCGATACTGAGGGGATGCAGTGGGGTCCATCCTGGTCGGGCATGGGCATGCGCGGCAACTCGTCGCGCTCGTTGGAGCTCGATGACGTTCGGATTCCAAGAGAGAACCTACTTGGAAACGAAGGAGACCAAATCTGGTATGTCTTCAATGTCATCACGCCCTATTTCCTGGTCGCGATGGCCGGAACCTACCTGGGAGTAGCGAGCGCTGCGCTCGATGAGGCGCGCCGGAATGTGAAGGAACGCCGCCACGACCACAGCGGTGCCCTTCTGGCAGACAACCAAGTCATTCAGCACCGGCTGGGAACAATCTGGGCGAGCGTCGCGCGGGCGCGCGCGCTGCTCTATCGCGCTGCGTCGAAGGGTGACGCGGGCGACTCGGACGCGTTGCTCGGGCTATTCTCAGCAAAAGCTGAGGTGGCCGAGAGTGCCGTCGACGTCGTCGGACAGGCGATGACCCTGAGCGGCGGACGCGGATATCGCGATGGGGCGACATTGCACCGCATGCTCCGCGATGTTCAGGCGTCCCATATCATGGCGCCGGCCACCGACACCCTTCGCTGTTGGACGGGTCGCGCATTGCTGGGCCTACCCATTCTCAGTGATTAGGAGGCGACGTGGGCGCAGTCCTCTTGGTCAACGTGGAGCCCAATACAGCAGAACGGCTCTTCGCCCTTCAGCCCGTACCCGAAGTGCGAAGTGTGCACGATCCGAATCAGGTCAAAGAAGAGCTGGCACGTGGATCTCGGTCCGTCGACCTTTTGGTCCTCGGCGCGAGCCGCGGTGATCCCATTCGCGTTGCGGAGGATGCGCGCGGAGTGGACCAAGATCTCTCGATCGTGATTCTCACCGAACCATCGCGGCTCGAGGCAATTGAACGACGGGTGATGTACGCACCCTTCTTGAGCGGAGACGTGACTTGTCAGTCGATGGACGAGAACGAGACCGTGCGGCTGGCGCTAGACGAGGCCATGACGCGAACGCGGCAACGCCGAAGACACCACGACGACGTCGAAGCCACGCTCATCAAACTCGAGGCGCCGAAGGTTTGGCAGCCCAATCCCGAGCAGTACCTAGACCGACTTCTCGACCACGCACCGATCGGCGTCGCAGTTCTGGATCAAGCCGGCGGAATCCGCGCGTGGAACCGCCGGGCAGCGATCGTATTTGGCGCGCCGGAACAAGCCGTCATCGGGGCTCAATTGACCGAGTTCTTCGACCTGTTGGAGCGAGATGCGCTGGAGAATTTCATTTCGGACTCGACGGCGAACGGTGACGAGCTCGGGCCGCGAGTGTTTCAGTCGCATGCAGCCCACGGTGATCCGCGACAGCTCGAGGTGACGGCAGCCGCGATCTCGAGCCGATCCGGCGAGCCCGGCGCATTGGTGCTCTTCAAAGACGTGACCCAAGAAAAGGAACGAGAAGCTGAGCGGCAACGAATGGAGACCCAAATGCAGCGCACTCAAAGGCTCGAAAGCTTGGGCGTGCTTGCAGGCGGCATCGCCCACGACTTCAACAACCTGCTGGTGGGCATCGTCGGCAATGCTGATCTCGGGCTCCTGCTTGCCTCCCCGGGCTCGCCTATTCAAAAGACGTTGCTGAAGATCAAAATGGCAGGGGGTCGTGCTTCGGAGCTCACGCAGCAGTTACTCGCATACTCGGGCAAGAAGGAGGTGCGATTCGAGACGATCGATCTCAATCCGCTCATCTCGGAGCTGAAGGATCTGCTCGAGATTTCAATCTCGGATTACGTGTCACTGGAAATGATGCTGTCGGTCGACTTGCCGCCCGTGCGAGGAGACCTGTCGCAGATCACGCAGGTCGTCATGAACCTCATCACCAATGCGTCTGAGGCGATCGGCGAGCGACCAGGCACCATCATGGTCGCGACGGGAACGATCCTGTTGAGCGGCGAAGACTGCGCCGTGTTGGAGTCGAGCTGGGATATCTCCGAGGGGAACTATGTATTCATAGACGTCTCCGACACCGGATCTGGAATGGCGAAGTCGACCCGCGAACAGATATTCGAACCCTTCTTCACGACGAAATTCACAGGGCGTGGCCTCGGCTTGGCCGCAGTGGCGGGCATCGTTCGAAGTCACCACGGCGCGATCGAAGTGCGTTCTGAGCTCGGCGTCGGGACCACTTTTCGCGTCCTGCTTCCTGCAGCGCCAGGTGCGCGGTTGGATGCTCCTGCGCCCGACGTGATTAGGCCACCCGTCGAAGCTCGTGGCGAAGGCACCATCCTCGCCGTCGACGACGAGGAAGAAGTTCGCGCTGTGCTTTCGGAAATGCTCGAGGCGTTCGGCTTCGAGGTCGAAACGGCCGCCGATGGCGTCGATGCGGTCCGGATTTTCTGCGAGTCGCCGGGCTCGTTCAGCGCCGTAATCTTAGACATGGCCATGCCGAGGATGGGAGGTGCCGAAACGCTTCGGGCGCTCCGGGCCGTGCGTTCCGACATCCCCGTGATCATTTGCACCGGGTACAACGAAAGCCAGAGCTTCGAAGGGACCGCTCCGTCCGCGTTTCTTCAAAAACCCTTCCGGATTGCCACCCTGAGGGGCAAGTTGGAGGAGGCCCTCGGTCGCCCGTTGGACGACTCTCAGACCTGATATGAGCGCCCTCCGACGAGGACGAGCTTGGTTAGGTGCGAGTCCTGGCCCGCTCAGGTGAGCTGTCGGCGGGGCTCGGACGCGGCTCCTCGAGCTCAGGCGGTTCGCTTTTCATGAGTGCCAAGCTTGGACCAGTCTCGCCTTCGATTCGAAGCTCTACCCCGTCGGCAGCCGCGTGGGTGGCAAAGTCTTTAATCACTTCACGCACGTCATGATCGAGAATCCGAGTCCCCGTCATGTCGATGGTGAGCCTGCAGTTCTTTGGGACCTCGCGCAGGATGCGCTTGAGCGCGGCCTTGTTGAGGAACGTCATGTGCTCCGTGAGCCGAATGGTCATGGAACCGTCGGCGTCTTGCACGCGGTAGAAGTTGAGTTGGTAGTTGTAAATCAGGATCTCGAAGAAGGCGACAGCCATCCCGAGCATGATGCCCGTCAACAGGTCCGTCAGAACCAGACCAACGATCGTGGTGATGAACGGCAGAAACTGCCACACGCCCTCGCGCCATACCTGCCGAAAGAGCGACACGCGCGCGAGCCGATAGCCGATGACGAGCAGAATGGCCGCAAGGCTCGCGAGTGGGATCTGATTCAGCAGGCTAGGAATCGTCGCCACGCAGATGAGTAGAAGAACTCCATGCGTGAACGCCGCGAACCGCGTCTTGGCACCCGAGTCGATGTTTGCAGAGCTGCGAATGATCACTTGTGTGATCGGGATGCCGCCGAGCAGCCCCGACACGATGTTGCCAAGGCCCTGCGCCTTGAGCTCTCGGTTGGTGGAAGAAACGCGTTTTTCCGGGTCGAGATTGTCGGTGGCTTCGACCGAGAGCAGCGTTTCGATGCTTGCGACCAGCGCCAGCGCCAGCCCGGTGGTGTACACCGCTGGGTTCCAAATCTGCGAAAAGTCCGGCCGTCTGAAATTTGAAAAGAACTCGCCGACAGAGGACGAAACGGGAACCGCCACCAAGTGCTCGGGCGAGATGCTGAACCCGTTCGCCAGCTTGGCGAAGAGCCAGTTGAGGCTGATGCCAAGGACGACGACCAGGAGTGGGGCGGGCAGCGCCTTGACGAAGCGTCTGTCCTTGAACGCGGGATGCTGCCAGGCCAGAAGAATGGCGAGTGAGATGAGCGTCACGGTGATGGCTCCTGGGCTCAGAGCCCGGAAGGCATACCCAATCTCGCTGAAGGTGTTGTGCCCATCGAGCTGAGAGAATTCGAGCTCCCCTGCGAAAGAGGCGTCGTAGCCGAACGCATGCGGGATCTGCTTCAGGATGAGAATGATCCCGATGCCCGCCAGCATTCCTTTGATGACGCTGGAGGGGAAGTAGTGCGCGATGACGCCTGCTTTGAGAAACCCCGCAACGACTTGGACCATCCCGCAGAACACGACCACGAGCAGATAGGTCTCGAACCCAAGCGCTTCGATCCCAGCTGCAACCAAGACGGCAAGACCGGCGGCGGGGCCGCTGACTCCCAGGCGTGAGCCGCTGAAGAGCGACACGACGATGCCGCCCGAGATGCCGGCGATCAGCCCACTGAAGAGCGGCGCGCCCGACGCGAGCGCAATGCCCAGGCAGAGTGGGAGCGCGACCAGGAATACGACGATGCCGGCTCGAATGTCGTCTGCGAGAAAGCGGCGGTCGAACATGCTGGCTGTGGGATGGGGCGGCTGAGGGCTTGGCGCCACCGTGGCGCTGGTGGCTGGGCTTGGGCCCGTTTATTCGC
>JBFICQ010000254.1:0-5221 GCA_041581895.1 Polyangiales bacterium
GAAATAAGAATCGGTCAATCATCGCCTGATTTCCGTGCAATCCCTGGGCCAATCGCGCAACCTCAAAAGCCTTGTGTTTTCGGGAGGCCGGAGGACAAACTGGCATCATCGGCCCTACTTCTACGCCAGGCGCTGACATTTCGTCACTTTATCAGAGCTTTTTCGGCGATTTGGACCGCGTTCAGGGCAGCGCCCTTGCGCAGGTTATCGGAGACGACCCACATCTGAACGCCGCCAGGATTGCCCACGTCGTCGCGGATGCGACCCACGTAGACCGGGTCCTGGCCGGCCGCTTCGATTGGCTGCGGGTAGCGACCTTCGACCAAATCATCGACGACCACCACGCCTTCGGCCTCTTCGAGAAGCTGCCTGGCGCGGGCGGCGGTCAAAGGCGTGTGGGTCTCCACGGTAACCGCCTCGCTGTGGGCGGTCACCACCGGGACACGAACCGCGGTCGGTGAGACAGCGATGGAGGGGTCTCCGAAAATCTTGCGGGTTTCGGAGACCATCTTGAGCTCTTCCTCCTGGTAACCCGTCTCGGGGTCCGGCTTCCAATGCATCAGAAGATTGCGGGTCAACTGGCCGGAAAGTTTCTCTTTTTCGATCGGCGCTCCACGACGGGCGGCCGATTCCTGAGCCTCGAAGGCAGAGACGGCCTGTGCGCCCGCGCCGCTGATGGCTTGATAGGTCGCCACTACCACGCGCTTGAGCCGGGCCGCATCGTGAAGGGGCTTCAACGCGACCACCATCTGGATGGTCGAGCAGTTTGGGTTGGCGATGATGCCCTTCGGACGGTCGGCCGCGGCGTCGGGATTCACCTCCGGGACGATCAGAGGGACCTCGGGGTCGGCGCGAAACGCCGATGAGTTATCGACCACGAGCGCCCCCTTGCTTGCGGCGATCGGCGCCCACTCGCGCGAGGTCGCCCCGCCGGCAGAGAAGAGCGCGAGGTCGACGCCTTCGAAAACCTCCGGGGCGATTTCGACGACCGTGTGCTCGGCGCCCTTGAACGTCACGGTCCTGCCTGCGCTCCGAGCCGAAGCGACCGGGACGAGCTCACGGACCGGAAAAGCCCGCTGCTCGAGCACGCGGAGCATTTCTGCGCCCACCATGCCGGTGGCTCCGACCACCGCGACCTTGAAGTCTTGGGACATCAGGTCGGGCGTATAGGTCGGCGTCGCGAAAGCGGCAAGCGGGCCCTGCGCGCGCTCGGGTATGATGCCTTCGACAAGGAGTATTCATGAGAATTCAACGCTTCAGCGGTTTCATCGGGCTTGCGGGTGTCGTGTGGTTGGTTGGCGCGATCGAGACCCGGGGACAGGCGCCCCCCGAAGCAGCGGTCGCTTCTTTCGCGGATGATCAGGACGACGCGGCAGCGCGCGCTTTGCGTTCGCTTTACGTCCCTGAGGGCCTGACTGCGGAGCGAGCCGTTGAAGAAGTCTTGAGGACGTCCCCCGACGTCCAGCGGACCCGCACGCTTTCACTCGAAGCCAAGGGGGGCGCTGTGCAGGCGATGTCGGGGCTGGTCCCGCGGCTCGAGCTGACCGCTCGCGCGACGAAGCTCAGCCCCGTCGAGACCGCTGGGCTCACGGAAGACGTCGAGCAAATCAACAACCTCATCGGCATGGTCGCGGACCCCCCGGCCCAAATGCTCTGGCGGGGGCTCTTCGACTTTCAGTTCCCGGCACTAACGACGCAGTACGCGACCGATGCTACGCTCATCTACTCGTTCACCGGCTCGCTTGCCGAGGCGCTACCCGCGTACCGTGCCGCCAAGAAGAACAAAAAGGCGGCGCGGCAGCAACTCGACGCCGAGCTGAACAACGTCGCGTTCGACGCGCGACAGGCGTACTACGAGTTCGCGCGGGCGAAGGCGGGGGTAGGGGTGGCGGAGAGCGCCGTCGGGGCCGCAGAGGCTCAGCGCAAGGATACGGCGGCGCTGGTAAGCGCTGGGGCGGCGGCCAAGGTCGACTTGCTGCGCGTCGAAGCACAGCTCGAGGCGGCTAACGTGTCGTTGGAGCGAGCGAAGCTCGGCTTCCAAGTGGCCCAGCGCGCGCTTCAGACGTTGATGCACACCGAAGAGGTTCCGACGCTAGGCGAAGATCTCTCCGAGCCCGTCTCTGGCATCCCCACCGAGGGCGAAGATGAGCTGAAGGCCCGCGCGTTCGCGAACCGTCCCGACCTTCAGGCTCTCCACACCTACGTCGAAGCGACGCGCCACCAGCTCAAATCGGCGAACGGAGGACGCGCTCCGGATATCCTTGTTCGTGGCAGCGCGCAATACTCGAATCCCAATCTTCGTGTGGTTCCGCAACAAGAGCGCTTCGAAGCCACCTGGGAGGTGAGCGCGGTGATCCGCTGGGCGCCTACCGACACCGTAGAAGCCCAAGGCCGTTCGAAGCAGCTCCAGGCCGAGCTCCGCCGGGCTGAGGCGGATGTCATCGCGCTCGGCGATGCGATTCGCATCGAGGTGGCCGAGGGCTATCACGGGGTGCGTGCGGCCACGGCGGCGCTGAAATCCGCGCGCCTCGGGCTGAGTGCGGCCCGAGAGGGATACCGGGTCAAGCGAGAGCAACTTCAAGCGGGCATCGTGAACACGACCGATCTGTTGCAGGCGCAATCCGAGCTCATTCGCGCTCAGGTCGACGTGGTCGACTCCGCGGTGGGCCTTCGCATCGCCAAAGCGCAGCTCCTGCGTGCGATCGGGACGAGGCCGTAGTGCCGACCATCGTGGCAGCGGCGGTCGTTCTCGATCGCGGCCGCGTGCTCCTCACCCAGCGAGCGGAGGGAACGCACCTCGAGGGGCTTTGGGAGTTCCCCGGCGGTAAGCTCGAACCCGGCGAGTCTCCCGAGGAGGCGCTCGTGCGTGAGTGCCGCGAGGAATGTGGGATCGAGATCGCCGTTGGCGACATTCTCGAGGTCACCTTTCACCGCTACCCAAAGAAAGACGTGTTGCTTCTGTTCTATCGCTGCTCGATCGTGTCCGGCGAGGTGCGCCACCTGCAGGTAAACGCCCACGCATGGGTCGCCCCCGACGAGCTAGACCGCTACGAATTCCCGCCTGCCGACACGAATGTGCTCGCTCGGATTCGCGCCCTCCGGATCTGAGCCGGTCGCTACTGCACGCGCGCGCCTTCGATGATCAGCCCTTTGACGAGTGTCACGTCCTCGGCCGGCATCGTCACGGGTTGGGCGAGGATGTTGATCTTCTGGCCCGTCGTCACGTTTTGGTGGGTGTAAAGCATGCCCTTCGGGCTCTCTTCGGGCTCTCCAAAGAGGGCGGTGAGCTGCAGGATGTTGGGCTTCGCTTCATCGTCGAACTGGAAGACGATGCGGGTCACCACTTCGCCGGGGGTGGTGAGAATGATCCGATAGCCTTCGTAGTGCATCAGCACTTGTGCGGTCGTTCGAGCCATGATCACTCCCTCGAGCTCGGCGGCGACCAGGTCGACCGTTGGGCGCTCTTTGCTCCATACCCGGACCGCTCGACGGACCGACCCGAGAGCTGCCTCGCTACCCTCGGTGGGCGTGCCTGCGGCGGGCCCTTGTTGCTCCTCCGGGCCTGGCGTCTTCGAGCAGGCGCCCGCGCACAGGGCGATTAGAAGGACCATGGCGTTCCGCTTCAGCACTTCGACTCCTGGCTCGTGTTTGTACCGCGAAACGAGCCGCCGCCAAACAGAATGTCGGGCGCTCAGTGCCTCGCGAGGGCGTCGGCGACGCTGCCCTTCGCGCCGGTGGTGATCCGAACGGCGAAAGGCTCGCGCGCGGACCCGATCTGCTCGAGCGCGTTCGCGCCTCCGAAGAACGCACTGGTGACCTCTTCGAGCGGGCCCCGATAGGCTTCGTAGGTGGCTTCATCGTTTGGCGCTGCCAGCCGATCCTGGACGCGAAAGAGCACCTCTTCAGTGCCGAAGCTGAACCCGAGCTCGCTTTCTGATTCGAGCAGCTGGCAGGCGCGAAGAGCGCGACGAAAGGCGTCCTCGATGCCAGCTTGGAAGTCGCCTTCAAAGCCCCGCTTGCGGCTATAGAGCAACCCGGGACGATCGTCGGCCACGTCGAGGTAGTAGTCGGATTGGTGGCCGATCAGAACGACACCTGGCCCCTGAGGAACGTGTGCATAGTCGGCGACGTCGATCAACAGCTCGTCGGGAATCGCTTTCTCGCGAATCCACCTGTGGAAGACCGGAATCAGCTTCTCGAGCTCGATCTCGCCCGCGCTCGCGTAGAGCTTCACCTGAAACTTCGTGGGTTTCATCGTTACTCCGCGGCTGCAGCGGCGGCCTCGGTCAAACGCTGATAGCACGAATGCGCCGCTTCGATGAATAACTGCGATTCGTCGAGCGTGCGGTGGGCGATCTCGTTGTTGGCGTTCTGGTAAGACTTGTCCGCGTGCATCTTCAGCAAATAGGTCGCGAACTTTCCTTTTGCGAAGGGGTCGTGAAACAGCTGCGTATCGTGGAGGTGCGTCTTGAAGTTCGCCACCACATCGTCGGCGTCGTCTTTGACCTGCACGTCGAGGTGCCGAACCAGCGCCTTGGCCGCAGTGACCATCGCCGCGAAGCCGCCTGCCGCCGCGGACGCCGCGTGGCCTGCCTCGAGCGCGTCTTGGGCGTCGTGCAGTTGTTGCTCAGCTTCCTGGAGGCCAAACTCGACGAACGGCACGATTTCGCCCGCACACTCGCCGACGCCAATGTCGCCGATGGTGTATTCGCGGGGATCACCCCAGTCGCTGTAGTAGCTCGGATCTTCGTCGTAGCTCGGTGGCTTTTGGATCGGCGCCAGGACCTTTCGGAAGTCTTTCTTGCCGACGCGCGCGATGAAGGCCTGGAAGCTTTCGTCCGCCTCACGGTTCTCCATGTAATGAGCGGTGATCAGCTCGACGGCCTTAGGGATGTTCTTCGAGGGCACGGCACCGACGACCAGGCCGTAGCTCTTGGCGTTCTGCGTCCACTGGCCGCCTAGAACGAGATTGAAGTGCGGCACCTTGCGGCCACCGACCTGTCGGCTGACGCCGGTGAACCCGATGTCGGCTGCATGGTGTTGGCCGCAGGAATTGAAGCAACCGCTCGCCTTGATGCGAAGCCCCTCGACGACGGAGGGAAGGCCGCCTTTGACGACGTCGAGGCGTTTGCGGAGCTCAGCCGTCAGACCGCGCGACGAAGAGATCCCGAGCTTGCAGGTGTCGGTGCCTGGGCACGAGGTCATGTCGGTGATCGTGCCA
>JBFICQ010000255.1:0-5133 GCA_041581895.1 Polyangiales bacterium
AAGATTTCGACGACCACCAGCACGACGCCCGCAATGAAGAGAAGCGCCTCTTCCCACCCGACGAGATGCACCACGGCGTGCCCACCGAAGAACAATGCGAGCGCAAGGAAGCCCGCGATGGTGAACGGCCCGATGCTTCGCGTATAAAACGCGATCATGAGCCCGAGCATCCCGACGGAAAGGAGCAGGCCGCTTACGGTGGGCTCGGTCAGCCATCGGGCGACTTCTTCGCCCCAGTTGATCTCGACCCGAGCGATCTTCGGTGACTCGAGGGTCAGCGCTTCCAGCACGGCATCTAGATTGGCCGCCTTGGCGTCGGCAATGCCGAGGTTGATTGCTCGGTCCGTATCGAGGGTCAAGAGCTTGCCGTCCTTGACGATCCCTTTGATGACGACGTCGCGGTCGACCATCGCTTCCGCGATGTCGCCTCTGCGCCCGTTGGCCTCGGCTGTCGCGCGCATTTCGGCCCGCATATACGAGACCATTTTCTCGCCAACGGCCTCGGCTTGTCCGCCGCCCGCTTGAACCGGTGTGGCGGCGCCGATCGTTCCGCCCTCGCTCATGAGGATGTTGTCACACGCAAGCGCGATGAGAGCGCCCGCGCTTATTGCGCGGGGGTGCAGATAGGCCACTGTACGCGGCGCAGCGTCCAGGAGGGCGTCGCGGATTTGAATCGCCGCATCGACGCGCCCACCCAGCGTGTTCACGTCGAGAATGATGGCCACAGCGTCCGGGTGTGTGTCGATTGCCCGTCGCACGAACGCGGCAAGCCCGAGCTCGACAGTCCTGTCGATCCCGATTACGACCACCTCGCTGCCTGCCGGCGCCTCGAGCGGGAGTGGCTGGACGTCGCCCGGGCGACTCGCGCTCGGGGCCGGCTTGTACCCCGTCTGGCTCGGTTTTTGGCCGAAGGTCACCTGCGCGGTGCACAAGAGCACGCCTGCGACGATGAAACCGCGGAAGCTCAATCGAGGGATTCGAACCCACCTCACGAGGACGAACCTAGCTCCGTTGGGACCCCAGCTCAATGCCGCCCGGTAGCCGGAAGCCAAAGAACGCATCGAGAGCCTGCGAGTCGGGCTGGACGTGATAGGCTCCGACCCGCGGCTTAGCGAGCATCGATGGCGGCAGCACCCCCTGAGAACACCGGACCCATTCGTGAGGCCCACCGCTTCGACGAGGGGCGTCTCGATGCCTGGCTCGGGGCGCACGTCGATGGGTATACGGGCTCGTTGCAGGTACGTCAGTTTAAAGGGGGCCAGTCGAACCCGACCTACTGGCTGGCGGATCGCGAGCGGCAGTATGCTCTTCGGAAGAAGCCCCCGGGCGAGCTCTTGCAATCGGCGCATGCCGTCGACCGGGAGTTCACGGTGATGCGAGCGCTGGCCGAGACCGACGTTCCAACCCCCAGAATGTATGCGCTTTGTGAGGACGATTCGGTCATAGGGACCTCCTTTTTCGTGATGGAGTTCGTGCTGGGCCGAATCTTCTGGGAAGCGCAAGTGGCCGGGGTTCGCCGTGACGAGCGGAGCGCCATCTACGAGGAGCTGATTCGAGTGCTCGCCGCGATCCACAACGTCGACTTGGAAAAGACTGGGCTTACCGAGTACGGGCGACACGGGGGGTACGTCGAAAGGCAGGTGAAGCGGTGGACCAAGCAGTACCTCGCGTCACAGACGGCCGATGTCGAGGCCATGGATGGACTCGTCGAATGGTTGTCGGCCAACGTTCCTACGGACGACGCGACCACTCTCGTTCATGGCGACTATCGGCTCGACAACATGATCTTTCACCCGACCGAACCACGTGCACTGGCGGTCATCGACTGGGAATTGTCGACGCTCGGCCATCCGCTCTCCGATCTGGCCTACATCTGCATGCTGTACGACGTCGCGCTTCCGAGGATTGGCGGCCTATTGGGCGTGGACTTCGACGCGACCGGCATCCCGAACGAAGAGGCGTTCGTCGCCCGGTATTGCGAGCTCACCGGGCGTAGCGGCGTACCTGACCTCGCGTACTACAAAGCGTTTTCGCTTTTTCGGCTGGCTGCCATCGCACAGGGTGTCTACAAACGAAGCCTCCAAGGAAACGCCAGCTCGGAGACGGCCTCGATGTTTGGTGCCGCGGTTCCGCACCTTGCGGGCATTGCGTGTGGTCTGGTGGGGATCGGGTAAAGCCATGATTGAACGAATCGTGTTGTTCAAGTTGAAGGGCGAGTATTGCAATGATGCGGCCCGCGCCGAGATTGCGGAACGTACCCGAAAAGACCTGGGTTCGCTCGAGAGTGTCCGCAGCGTCAGCGTCGGTGTTCCTGCCGACGAAGCCGCCGAAAAGAGCTGGGACCTGAGCGTGATCGTTCGTTTCGACAACCTCCAAGACGTCGAAGCCTACCTCGTGGACCCCGCGCACCGGGCCTATGTAGACGACTACATGCGCGATCGACTCGAGCTGCTGAAGGCCTGGAACTTCCGAACCTAGAAAAAGGGGACGGTCGCTTTTCGCGGGGTCCGTCCGAACCCGTTCGCATGCGGGCTTGGGGTCTGCTAGCTTCGCCGCGCCGACATGATTCCCCGCTACACACCGGCTGATTTCCGAGATCTTTGGTCGCCCAAGCGCAAGTATGAGGCCTGGTTCGACGTCGAGATCGCCGCGTGCCGCGCCATGGAACGCGCCAGCATCGTTCCTACCGGAACAGCCGACCGGGTCCTCGTTTTTCGAGACCAGCTCGATCCCGCGGCGATCGACGAGATCGAGAAGGTTACGAGGCACGACGTCATCGCTTTTCTGACCCACGTCGAGGAGTTGGCAGGCGAGCCGGCGCGCTGGCTGCATCGTGGGATGACCTCATCGGACGTGCTCGATTCGTCGCTTGCGCTCTTGCTCGTCGAGGCAACCGACAGGCTTCTCGATCGCATCGATGGTGTGCTCGAGGCGTTTCGCGCTCGCATCGAGGAGCATCGAAAGACACCGGCCATCGGGCGCTCGCATGGCATTCACGCCGAACCCGTCACTTTCGGTCTCATCTTGGCAGGGCACCACGCCGAGCTTCGACGGGGAAGGGCGCGCCTCGCGTTGGCGCGCGAAGAGATCGCAGTCGGAAAGATCGCCGGTGCCGTCGGGACCTACGCACACCTCACTCCGGCGATCGAAGCCGAGGCGCTCGGTTCGCTAGGACTGAGGCCGGAGACGGCTTCGACGCAAGTCGTGGCCCGCGATCGTCACGCCGCCTATGTCTCCACACTGGGAATCATCGCGGCTGGCATCGAGCGGTTTTCCACGAACGTCCGTCATTGGCAGCGGACAGAAGTCGGCGAAGCGGAAGAGCACTTCAAGAAGGGCCAAAAGGGGTCGAGCGCCATGCCGCACAAGCGAAACCCCGTGCTCACCGAAAACCTGTCCGGTCTCGGACGCGTGGTGCGGGCTGCCGTCGCGCCTAGCTTTGAGAACGTTGCGCTCTGGCACGAGCGCGACATCAGCCACTCGTCGGTCGAACGGATGATGCTCCCAGACGCAACCGCCACCCTCGGCTTCATGCTCGATCGGGTGCGAGGCGTGATAGCCGACCTCATCGTCTATCCAGAGCGGCTTCGGCAAAACCTCGACCAAACCGGAGGGCTTTGGGCGAGTGAGGGCATTCTCCTCGCGCTCGTCGACAGGGGCCTCGGGCGGCAAGAGGCGTACGTGCTAGTGCAACGCAATGCCATGAAAGCGTTCGAGGGGCAGGG
This sequence comes from Polyangiales bacterium, assembly GCA_041581895.1. Lineage (GTDB taxonomy): Bacteria > Myxococcota_A > Polyangia > Polyangiales > Houyiibacteriaceae > SG8-38. The sequence continues at coordinate 3,726 of JBFICQ010000255.1, forward strand.
CGAGTTTCGAGAGCTTTTGCACGACGACGCCGAGATTGGAAAGCATCTAAGCGCCGAGGACATCGACAAAGAGTTCGACTTGGATCACGCCCTGGCGCACGTGGACACGATCATTGATCGCGTGCTGGGAGGAGCCTGAGATGACCGTATCGATCGAGACCCTAAAAGAAGGCCTGTCGAAAACGCTCGAGGGAACGAACTTCGAGGGATTGGGGCATCGGTACGAAGGCAAGGTCCGCGACAACTACACCAAGGACGGTAGACGCACGATCATCGTGACCGACCGAATAAGCGCTTTTGACCGCGTGCTCGGGACGCTCCCTTACAAGGGTCAAGTGCTGAACGCGTTGGCCGCCTGGTGGTTCGATGAGACTGCCCGGGTCGCGCCCAATCACGTGATCGATGTGCCCGATCCAAACGTGATGGTAGGAATCGAATGCGAACCGCTTCCAGTCGAGTACGTGGTCCGCGCCTACATCACGGGAGTGACCTCGACCAGCATTTGGACCCACTACGACAAAGGGACCCGGGTGTTCTGCGGCCACGAGCTGCCCGACGGTCTGAAGAAACACCAAAAACTCCCCGACCCGATCCTCACGCCGAGCACCAAAGCCGCGCATGGCGACCACGATGTATCGGTGTCGCGGGAGGAAATTCTCGCCATGGGCCGGATCAGTGAGGCCGATTTCGATGAAGCGGCTGCGTATGCGATGGCATTGTTCGCGCACGGCCAAAAGGTCTGCGCCGAGCGAGGCCTGATCCTCGTCGATACGAAGTACGAGTTTGGAAAGACCCCCGAGGGCAAGATCGTCGTCATCGACGAGATTCACACGCCGGACTCGTCGCGCTTCTGGTACGCCAACAGCTATCAGTCGCGTTTCGATGCGGGCGAAGACCCTGAGAGCTTCGACAAAGAATACGTTCGCCGTTGGCTCGCGGGGGAGGGATACAAAGGCGACGGGCCGGTCCCGACAATTCCTGACGAGGTTCGGGTTGAGGCGTCACGCCGGTACATCCAAGCCTGCGACGAGATCCGTGGCGTCGCATTCGAGCCGAATACGAGCGAGCCAGTTACTCGCATCGCCAAGAACCTCGGTCTAGAGAAATCATGAAGGCCAATATCTACGTGACTCTCAAGCGCGAGGTTCTCGACCCTCAGGGCGACGCAGTTCGCAGGTCGCTGCGCTCACTCGGCTTCGAGGAAGTGAAGTCTGCTCGCGTGGGCAAGCTCATCGAGCTGGAGCTTCACGGGGACGACCGGAAATCCGCAGAGTCTCACATCCGATCGATGTGCGAAAAGCTCCTCGCCAATCCCGTCATCGAGGACTTCCAATACGAAATCGTCGACTAGAACGGACTTTGGTCTAGAGTCGAGGTTGTTGACGCGGCGAAGGGCTGGGGTTAGCGA
>JBFICQ010000256.1:0-5121 GCA_041581895.1 Polyangiales bacterium
CCCGTTGCCACGAATGACGTAAAGCTTGGTGCCACCATCGCCGACTTTCACGATGTCGGCTTCATCGACGCTCGCCACCTGGCGATTGGTGTCGGAAACTCCCGAGGGCGCTTCGGCGTCTGCGCCTGCGGTAGGCGCGCCCAGCTGGTCGCCGCCTTCGAGGACACCGTCAAAGAAGACCGGACCGCCGCGACCGTAAAACTCCTGCTCCTCGAACGCCTTGAGGTCGAGGTCTACCCTTGCGATCGCGTCGTCTTGAATCGCGGCAAGGACCTCGCCGCAAGTCTTGGCCTGCCGTAGCGCGCCTTCGTACGGACTGACCTCGGGCTCGGTGGCACAGCCGACGAGGCCGCCGGCCACCACAAAGCAAAGAACAAACCAATAACTACGCATCCTCATCCTCCTGATCTGCGCCCAAAGGAAGCAATCCGCGTGCCCGCGAAAAACCAAGTGATTTCAGCGTAGCGCCTGGGCCAACATGTGCCACCGGACGCGATTTTGCGGGGCTTACTGTAGGAGCGCCTGCGCCCGGTTCCCCCATTTTTTCTCAACGAACCAGGCCGCCGCGGCAAGCCCGAAATACGAGGAGAGCGCCATCAGGGCGAACTGCGTCGGGGATTCGGGAAAGGGCAGGACGATGTTGCTGTATTGGATCCCGAGCATCACAAACGCGAAGATCCAAATGGCAAGCTTCCGACGCGCGGATCGTGCGTAGATCGCAACGCTTCCGAGAAGCACGCCCGCCTCGAGAACGAATGCGATGACGGGGCGGTTCCACAGCCCGAACCCGACCTTGTACTCATTTCCCCAGAGCGGAAGGTCGGCGACGTGTACCGGAAGATCGAGGATCCAATGGGAGAGGACGCAAACGCCAATGACCACACCACCCCGTCGTCCCCAGACGAAGCTTCCAAGCCATCCGACGATCAGCGCCCAACTGATCGATGCGGTCAGGCTGTGCGTGTACGGCATGTAGTATAGGTCGAGCGGGCTCGACGCGGTGAATCCTTCGATCAGGCGGACCCCTTCGACCCCAGCCATCACCAGAACCGCCCAAAGCACGTCGACGAACTGCACCGCCAAAAACAGAACCCACAGGGGAATCCCAGCTTTCCGCCGGAGGGCGAAGCTCGGTCCATAGTGCCCGATGAACATCGCGCGGACCCTATCAGCAATCGGCGTGCTAGAACACGGTCGTGGCGACCGAGGGCAAGTCGGGGAAGCGAGTCGTAGTCATCCTTTTGGGGTTGGTCGTGTTGGCGGTCTTCCTTGCCTGGTTGGGTTTCAAGGCCATTCAAGGGCCTGGGGGACTGGAAAGCACCAAGATCACGGGGGCGCCCCGCGTCCTTGCCGAAGGCGTGCTCTACGAAGCCCAAGGAGGAGACCCAGCGGTCGTGACGGCGCAAGACATCAGCTCGGGCAAAGAGGTGTGGCGCTCCGAGCTCGGAACGATCACCAAGCAGCCCCTCCTGGTCGTCGAGGATGAGGTCATCGAAGTTCAAGTGGCAGGAACAGCCTGGATGACCCTCGAGCGCGGGTCGGGGAAACCGGTAGAGTGATGAGCTCCGAGCCCGGGCGCTTGCTCAGCTGAGCTCAATCGCCTGCCAGCGACCAGCTTTCCAAATCGATGCGAAGGTGATCGACTGAAGAAGACGGTAAACGATCTGGGCGCCAAAGACCGGCACGAGGCCGAGGCCGAACACCGGACCAATAACATACACCGCAGGCAAGAAGAGAAGCCACTGGAAGCTGGTCGCGATTATCATCACCCGCCTCACATCTCCGACCCCCATCAACGCGTTCATGAGGACGATTCCGACGATATCGAGGAACAAGGATGCAGCGACGATCCGCAAAGGGGTGGTGGCGAGCGCCAAGGTCGATGGTTCGTGGATAAAGACGCCGAGGATCCATTCGGGCGTCAACACCCCAGGAAGGCTCAGCAAGCCGACGATGACGACGGCAATCTTGGTGACGTCCCAGCCCCACTGTTTTGCGTCACCGGGATCGCGACGTCCAAGGGCTTGACCAGCCAACGATGCGGCAGCGAGGCCGAATCCGAGACCGGGAAGGATGCCCACCAGGATCAAGTCGATGATCACTTTGGTCGCGGCTAGCTCCGAGGTCCCCATCCGCGCGACCAAGGCCAGAAACATGGTCAGGCCCGCTGCAAAGAAGAACTGCTGCAACCCCGCTGGCGCTGCAAGCTTGAGAATGGTCGCCACCGTGGGCCGATCGGGAAGGCCATGCATGAAGCCAGCGTCGCGGGCGTAGCTACGACCGAGAACGAAATACGACGCTGTACCAAAGACGGTCGAGATCGCCGAGGCGACGCCAGCACCGGTGGCCCCGAGCTCGGGGGCACCCAGGTTTCCAAAGATGAGGACCCAGTTGAGAAAGATGTTGAGCACGTGCATCGAGATCAGCGTGCGCAGGTAGAGAATGGACTTGTCGACCGCGTTCCAGTAACCGCGAAATGCGAAATTCATTCCGAGAGCGGCCATCGCAAAGAGCCGCGCGCGCAGGTACGGAACACCCTGATCGACGACCACGGTATCGGTCGTCAACAAGGGGAAGTAGTCGGGCGCAAGCGTGATCAACAGGGCCGACCACGGAGCTGCAACGATGAGCGCAATCAGTAGGCCGCCGTTGAGTGGGATGGCCGTTTCCGTTCGCCGTCCCTCCCCGATCCGTCTGGCAGCCATCGCCTGCACCCCGGCCGACAGTCCGAGAACGAACGACGAGAGCAGGAAGTTCGCGAAGCCCCCGAGCCCGACTCCTGCCAGTGCCGCGTCGCCGAGCGTGCCCACCATGGCGGTGTCGACGAGGTTGAGCACGTTTTGCGAAAGCATCCCTCCGATGATCGGAAGGGCGAGCCCGAGGATTCGGCGTCGCCGCTCGGCGGGCACAAACAGCAGGTGTGCCTTTGGCTGCGCCGGCTCATCCACCGGCCGACTCTAGAACGCCGCGCTAGGCTCGCAAGTTAGCGAGGGGCCATGCGAAGCGCGCCGTCCAAGCGAATGACCTCGCCATTCAGATAGCTGTTTTCGACGATATGGCAGGCGAGCGCGCCGAACTCGTCCGGACGTCCGAGGCGGCTCGGGTGCGGGATCGTTGCAGCCAGGGCTGCGCGAATCTCGTCTGAGAGCATGCCGAGGAGCGGGGTGTCGAAGGTGCCAGGGGCGATGGTGACGACACGAATGCCCGCCTTGGATAGGTCGCGCGCGGCCGGCAGCGTCATCCCAACAATGCCCCCCTTGGATGCCGAGTAAGCGACCTGGCCGATCTGGCCATCGAAGGCTGCGACGGAGGCCGTATTGATGATGACGCCGCGCTCCCGGTCTTCGGGTTCGGTCTTGAACATCGCAGAGGCGGCGAGCCGCATGACGTTGAACGTGCCGATGAGATTCACCGAGACGACTTTTTGGAAAGCTTCGAGGTCATGCGGAGTGCCGTCCTTGCCGACGGTTCGAAGGCCGATCCCGATGCCGGCACAGCTGATCGCGGCGCGGAGCGGGCCAATCGACGTCGCGAGGGCGATCGCATCGGCGACCTGCTGGCCGCTGCTGACATCCGCAGGAACGAAAGAGGCCGTATCACCGAGCTCCGCTGCCAGTTTCTCGCCACGTTCGGTGTTGAGGTCGACGATTACCGCGCGCCCACCTTTACTTACCCACTGACGAACCGTCGCCTCGCCGAGACCCGAGGCTCCACCCGTCACCATCGCTACCGAACCCTCAATTTTCATCCAAACCTCCGACCGCGGATGCTTCGCTCTCCGAGGCCCCTCGTCAAGCAACTAGCGTCCAGGCCCAGCTGCGGCTAAACCGGGCGCGTTCTCGCTGGGTAGGGGAACCAGTGCTCTTCAGCAGCCTCGACTACATCGTATTTCTGGGACTGGCCGTCGCAGGCTTTTGGCTGCTGGCCAAACAGAGCCAGCTCCGAATGGTGTTCCTCTTCGTCGCGTCGTGCCTCTTCTACATGGCATGGCACCCGGCTTACATCGTACTGATCCTGACCTCGACGCTGGTCGACTACCTGGTTGGCTTCCGGATCCACGCCAGCAACGACGAAAGGGTTCGCAAGCGATGGCTCGTCGTGAGCCTCGTCACGAATCTGGGCCTCCTGGGCCTCTTCAAATACTTCAACTTCGCCTCTCGAGCCACGGCCGACGTCCTACATCTCTCGTTCGGCATCACCATCGAGCATCCGCCCTTCCTCGACGTGCTCCTTCCCGTCGGCATCTCGTTCTACACCTTTCAGACCCTCAGCTACACCATCGACATCTATCGCCGAAAGCTCGAGCCCACGCGTAACTTCTTTCAGTTCGCCGTCTTCGTGACTTATTTTCCGCAATTGGTCGCTGGCCCAATCGTTCGAGCATCGCAGCTGCTTCCGCAACTTGCGCGCAAGATCACACTTCGCGAAAGGCAAGTCACGCAAGGCATTTTCTTAATCGCGACAGGCCTGGTGAAGAAGGTCGCGATCGCGGATTACCTTTCGGTCAATCTCGTCGATCGGGTCTTCGACCAGCCCGAGCTCTACACCGCAGCGGAAGTCGTCGTCGCTTTGTATGGGTTCACGATGCAAATCTATTGCGACTTTTCGGGTTACACCGATTGTGCTCGCGGCTCTGCAAAGCTGATGGGGCTCGAGCTTCCCGAGAACTTCGATCGTCCGTATCAGTCCGCAAGCCCGGCCGAGTTTTGGCGGCGGTGGCACATCACGCTCTCGACCTGGCTCAGGGACTACCTGTACTTTCCGCTCGGTGGCTCGCGGGTCAGCCCGATTCGCGCTTATTGGAACCTCTGGCTCACCATGTTTCTCATCGGGATTTGGCATGGGGCGTCATGGACGTTCGTCTTCTACGCGATCCTCCAATCCATGGCGATGGTCATTCATCGCTTTTTTTACCGTCAATCCGGACGCACCCGCGATACCGTCGATGCCTGGCAAGTTCACGTCTTCAAGGTGTTTTGCGCGCTCCAGTTCGTGGTATTCTCGCGGATCCTGTTTCGGGCGACGAGCCTCCAAAACGCCATGGACGTCACGGTGCGCCTCGGGAGCGGAACGTACGGTGTCGCTCAGGTCTCGGCCGAGGTGTGGGCCATGCTCATCGTC
>JBFICQ010000257.1:0-5090 GCA_041581895.1 Polyangiales bacterium
CGAAAACGCCTATCCGCGATGCGTGACCAGGGAAGGCAATACCCACGCGCAAGAGCTCCTTTGGCGCGTTTTTCGGCCTACCGGAGGCCGCTGGCGCGGCATTGCGCACGTGCCCAACGGAAACCTCCGATTGCGGGACGAGTTCGCCCGCTACGATACGAGAAAGCGGTTCACGATAGACGCGTCTTCGCTGTGGAGCTACGCACCTCAAAAGCTCGTTCAGCAATGTCAGTGCGGCGACATCATGGCCGGGATCGCCTCGCCCACCGACTGCGCCTTGTTCGGTAAAGAGTGCACGCCCGACAACCCGGTCGGCGCGTGCATGGTCAGCGCGGAAGGCACCTGCAAGATCTGGCATCAGTACGGCGGTCATCCGGATCTTCGCTCGATGAAGCGAGGTGTGGCATGACTCGAAACGCGCGCTTCATCGACGAACGGATCACGCTCAAGTACGGAACCGGAGGCGGCGCGATGCGTGCCCTGATCGAGCAGATCTTTGCAAAGGGCTTCGGTGATCTCGGAGAGGGCAACATCGGTCTGTCCGCGATGGACGACGGAGCCGCGATCCGACTCGGAGATCGGTACCTGGTCATCACGACCGACTCTCATGTCGTCCAGCCGATCGTCTTTCCGGGAGGCGACATAGGCAGGCTCGCAGTCGCAGGAACTGTGAATGATCTCGCGATGATGGGGGCCACCGACCCGCTCGGCCTCACCTGCGCTGCCATCCTCGAAGATGGCTTCCCGCGCGAAACTCTGAAAGCCATCTGGGAATCGATTCGGGCGAGCTGCGACGAGGCCGGGACCACGATCGTCTCCGGCGATACCAAGGTGATGGGGAACGGTGAGCTCGACGGTCTCGTCTTGAACACGACCGGCATTGGCATCACCGATCGCATCGTCACCGACGCTGGGCTCGAACCCGGCGATCAAATTCTGGTGACCGGAACGATGGGCGACCACGGCCTGGCGATCATGGCGACGCGAAACGAGCTGGCCTTGGAGACCGAGCTGGCCTCCGACGTGGCCCCGATCAATGCGCTGGTTCGGCGCGCGCTCGAGGTCGGGGGCGACGGGATCGTTGCGCTGAAAGATCCGACGCGCGGCGGACTCTCAAGCGCCCTTCACGAAATGGCCGAAAAGAGTGGCGTCGGTATCGTAATCGACGAGCCTTCGATCCCCTTCCGCGATGAAGTGCGAGCGGTCGGCGAGTTGCTCGGCATCGATCCCTTGGTCTCGGCGAATGAGGGGAAGGCGGTCTTTGGCGTTCGACCGCGAAGCGCTGCCGGCGTGCTCGATGCGATCCGGTCGCACCCGCTCGGACGAAAGGCCGCAATTGTTGGCGAATGCGTGGCTGATCGGCCTGGTTTCGTCGTGCTCGACACGGGGTTCGGGAGCCGTCTGCTCTCGGAGGCCGAAGGCGAGCTCCTCCCGAGGATCTGCTGAGATGACCGAGATGAAGCACATCCGAGTGGAACGAAGCGGCCCCGTCGGAATCCTGACCATCGCACGCCGCGAGCGACTGAACTCCCTCGATGTCGAGACAGCTCAGGACTTCAGGAAAGCGGGACTTCGACTCGCACGAGACAAAGAGGTGCGTTCGGTTTTGATCCGCGGCGAAGGCGGCGTGTTCTGTAGTGGCGCCGACCTCAAGTACATTCGGGATGGCGGCGACGACGCCGATCTAGGCTACCTGCAGCCCGCCGCTCGCCAAGGGTGCGAGGGCTATGGAGAGATTTTCAAGCAGATCCTCGAATACATCCACAGCACGATTTCGGAGATTCGGCGCGCGCCAAAACCATTCGTTGCTGCGGTCGATGGCCCGGCCGCTGCCGGAGGTTTCGGGATCGCCATGAGCTGCGATCTCGTCGTCGCATCGGAGCGCGCTTGGTTCGAATGGGCCTATTTCAAGACCGGCCTCACCGGCGCGGAAAGCTCTACGTTCTTTTTGCCGCGATTGCTGGGGCTGCGAAAGGCCCTCGAGCTCGTCCTGCTGAACCCGCGTCTGTCGGCCCAAGAGGCGTTGGAGTGGGGTTTGATCAACCGCGTTTTTTCGGAGGATTCCTTCGAGGAGAGGTCTCTCGAAATCGCCGCTCGGCTTGCCGAGGCGCCGACCCCCGCGGTTGCAGCCGCCAAGAGCCTGCTCAACCAGGCAGCGGGGATGGAACGGCTCGACGTGCACCTGGATGCCGAGCTCACGGAGCTCGCGCGGATCGCAGATGGGCCGAATTTCGCAGAAGGCATTTCAGCGTTCTTCGAAAAGCGCGCACCACGGTTCAAAGGCGAGGGATGACATGCACGAATATTCCATAGTCGCCTCTTTGATCGACCGCGTGCAGCAAGAAGCCGCGATTCACGGAGGCACGCGAGTGCATCGCCTACACGTGAAGATCGGCGAGCAGTCGGGGGTAGAGCTCGATCTCTTGAAGACGGCGTTCGACACTTTTCGCGAGCGGACGATTTGCGACGGCGCGGAGCTGGCGATCGACTCGGTCGCCGCGGTATGGGCATGTCCGTCTTGTGAGCGTGTCATCGCAAGAGGCGCCGTGTTGCGATGCGATACCTGCGGACGTCCCGCACGAATGATTCACGGCGACGAAATCATCCTCGAGCGAATCGAAATGGAGGCCCCTGATGTGTGAGACGTGTGGATGCGGCGACCCCGAGATCGTCCCGGTCGAGGTGCAGGAGCGGATCCTGTCGGACAACGATGCTCAGGCGGCCCATAATCGTCATCATTTTGAGGACTTAGCTGTCCTCGCGATCAATCTCATGGGCTCGCCCGGGGCGGGAAAGACGGCGGTGCTCGAGGCCACCGCCCGTGCGCATGAAGGGAGGCTTCGTCTAGGCGCGGTGAGCGGTGATCTGGCAACCGATCGCGATGCAGATCGGTTGAATGCGGCAGGGATTCGTTCGACGACCATCACGACGGGCTCAGCTTGCCATCTCGATGCACGGTTGGTGCACCATGCCCTGCACCATGCGCCGTGCGCGGATTGCGATGTGTTCTTCATCGAGAACGTTGGGAACCTGGTTTGTCCCGCCATCTATGATCTCGGCCAAGATGCCAATGTCGTCGCGTTGTCGGTCACCGAAGGTGAAGACAAACCGTTGAAGTACCCGGTCATGTTCCAAAAGGCAGACCTCGTGTTGTTGACCAAGGTCGACCTGATTCCCCACTTGGACTTCGACGTCGGCACCGTCGAAGATGCCCTCTCGAGGGTCATGCCCGACGCAAAGCTGCTGAAGGTTTCCGCGAAGACAGGCGAGGGCATCGACGCATGGCTCGAATGGCTCGAAGCCCGACGGCCGGCCCCGCGGCTTGGCTCGACGTCGCAAGATGCCCACGAGCATCACCATCACACCCATGATCACACCACCGAGCACACCCATGAGCACCACTAGCCTTTTTGCCACCCTGGCGATCGCCGCTATCACCGTGGGATCATTGCATTCTTTGGCGCCAGATCACTGGGTCCCAATCGCGGTAGTCGCCCGGGCGCGCAACTGGTCGCGCGGTCGGACGGCCCGAGTGGCGTTTCTTTGCGGGCTCGGTCACGTGACGGTGTCGGTGCTTCTCGGACTGCTGGCTTTGATGTTTGGAGCGCGCTTGTTCGAATCGATCGGCGAGAAAATGGAGTCGGTCGCGGGGCTGCTTTTGATCGGCTTCGGTGTTGCCTATGCGATTTGGGGTTTGCGTCACTCCCTCGCTCACCGCCTCCACGGCCATCACCACCATCACTACGATCACGTCCACGATCCCTCGCGCGTGTCCACCTGGTCGCTGTTCTTGATCTACTGCGCGGACCCCTGTGTTGCGGTCATTCCGATCTTGTTCGCCGCCGCTCCTCTCTCGAGCGTCGAGACCAGCTCGATCGTGGTCGTCTACGAAGCGGCCACCATCGGCACGATGGTCGGCCTGGTGGCGATCGCTCACTCAGGCGCACGTCTCTTCAAAGGCAAATGGCTCGAACGCTATGGCGATAGCGCCGCAGGCGGCCTCATCGTTGCCACTGGGGTGACGGTAGCGATCCTCGGTTGGTGACTTAATCCTCGCAAAAGGGGCGATCCCGTTTTTTTCGAACCGCTCGGAGGAGCCTCGGTCTATAACCAAGGCGCAATGCAGAAATTCAAGCCAGCCGGGCCGCGAGGATTCCTCGCCGCTCTCCTCGTGATGAGCCTCTCTGGATGCACCCAAGTCAATGCCGGAAACCTGGGCGTGATAACCAAGTGGGGCGAGATTCAACCCGAAGCTCTTCCGGAGGGCATTTACTTCCGAACACCGATCAAGACCCAGATCATCAACATCTCCGCCCGCGTGCATAAGATCCTTGCGAGCTCGACCGCTTCATCCAAAGACCTGCAAGTCGTCTCGACCCAGATCGCGCTCAACTACCGCCTAGACGCTGCACAGATCGTAGAGATCTTTCGAAACATCGGAACGCGTGTGGTCGTCGAAGGCACCATCATCGATCCCGCTTTGCAAGAGTCGGTCAAGAAGGCCACCGCGCAGTACACGGCCGAGCAGCTGATCACCAAACGACAGGAGGTCAAAGAGGCAATCGCTCGAAACATCACGGCGACCCTCGAAAAGAGCAACATCGTGGTGACCGAGCTTTCGATCACGGACTTTCAATTTGCCCCCGAATATCAAGCCGCCGTCGAGTCGAAGCAGGTGGCGGAGCAGCGCGCGTTGACCGCGAGGAACGACCTCGCCCGCATCAAGGTGGAAGCCGAGCAGGCGGAGGCGAAAGCGGAGGGCGAGGCGCTAGCAATGCTCGCGAGAGCCGAGGCTGAAGCGAAAGCACAAGAGCTGTTGAAGCGAACGATCACGCCTGAAATCGTCTATTTGAGGGCGGTCGAGAAGTGGGACGGAACCCAGCCGATGATCGTCGGGGAAGGAGGCGCGATCCTCGACCTCGGCCAGATCAAAAAGGCGGCCGGGCGCTGAAGCGAGTGAACAGGTTGCCGAGGCCGGGCGGGTGTAGTCCCTGAACCGGGTCAGGCGCCGAACCCAGCGATGAACGTCCCGTAAGCCCAGGTCGCCGGGGCCGTGAACATCAGCGCATCGACGCGATCGAGAAGGCCGC
>JBFICQ010000258.1:0-5078 GCA_041581895.1 Polyangiales bacterium
GGCCCCCACCGCGCCGGAGCCCAAGGAAAACGGTCCATCGGCAATGTCGTCGCTCGAAGTGACTAGCTCGACGATGTGAAGCTTCTCGCCGTCCCCGGCCGGCATCAAGAGCACGCACGTGTGAAGGCTGAGCGTACCGTGGAGGAGCTCGAGGGTGTGATAGAGGGCTTGGTGCACTTCTTGGACGCTCGTCTGGAAAAGACGCTCTTCGTCCCGCATCCCATCGGAGGCGGGTGCCACCAATCGAAACAGACGGGTCTCGTCGCGCATCCGTTCTTGCTCTGCCTCGAGTTCGAGCTCGGACCTTCGGCGGATCCGGGTGATTTCCGCGCGGGTGAAAACCAGATTCAGAACCCCAAACGAAAGAACGAAGAACCCGTGCGCCGCAAGGACCGAGGGGTCGGTGATGTTCTCCCCGAGAAAAGAAATACCAAAGTCGAGCGCGGCAGCGAACACAACGATGCTTGCGCCGGCCCGACCCGTGGCAAAGGACGCGCCCAGCGCCACGGCCACGTAGGTCAGCGGATAAAGCTCGCTCGAGACTCCCCCGCGAGCTTGAACGAGCGCGTGGACGCCGACCAGGAGCAACGCACCGAGCTCGAACGACGTCCGGGATTCGGCGCCGTGCTCGACGGCAACACGAGCTCTGAGGCCGAAGACGGTCGCCCAGGCGAGAGCCCAGGCCAGATGCTCCCACGCGAGTGATCGATCGAGAAAGAACCCAGCGAGCAAGGCCGAGCCAAGCAGAAAGGCTACTGCGACTCCCCACATCGACCGCGCCGTTCGTCGAACGCGGAGCGCTGCCTGCACGAGGGCGGTCATACCCAAGAGTTGGTACGCTGCGCTCATCCGTTCAGCAAAAAATCCGCCCGATGTGTGCTGTGGGCCTACCTATCGAGGGGGGAACTGAAAGACGAACTCTTCGGGGCGTACCATTCCGAGCTCATCGCGGGCGATGCGTTCGACGTAGTTGGTGTCGGAGCGAAGCGATGCGATCTCGGTCTTCAGCCGGGCGATTTCCCGGACCAAGTCCTCATTCGAGTGGCGAAGCTCCTCGAGCTCCGAGCGGAGCAATCGATAACGAGGCAACCCCTGCTCATCGAGGACCAGCGTGGGTACGGTCATGATCGCCATGACCATCAGCAGGAAGGGAAGGAGCGCCACCGTGGGCTTCATGCCCCGAGGCTGCCTCAGGGGGGGCGATGAAGCCAATTTTCGGAGCGATCATAGCGGGCTTGACAGCGCGAGCCGAGATTCTACTTTTTCGAGGCGTGGCGTTTACATTGGACGAAAGACACCGTCGGATTCTGTTCGCGGTGGTGACCGAGTACATCGCATCGGGGAAGCCCGTCAGCTCGCGGCAGATCGCGAAACGCTACACCCTGAACTTGTCTCCGGCGACGATTCGAAACGTCCTGGCCGACCTAGAGGACAGCGAATTGCTCCATCAGCCTCACACGAGCGCCGGGCGTGTGCCGACCGATGGAGGATTTCGCTTCTTCGTCGATGCAATGGCCACGGCAGGGGAGATCTCGGACGCCCACCGGACCGCTTTGATCCACCGGCTTCGAAGCCTTGAGCCCGGAGCCGACGCGGTACGTGAAACCGGACAGCTACTGAGCCATCTTACGGGCACCGCAACGATCATCGCACGCCCGTCCGTTGCCGACGCGCGCCTCGACCAGTTGAGGTTCATTCGATTGGCGGGCGATCGTACGTTGGCAGTGCTGGTCATGCGGTCTGGCTCGGTCGAAAACCGTGTCGTGGTGACCGAGCTCGCCGTCGACGACCACAGTCTCGAGCGCGTGAACAATTATCTCGCCGAGCTCGTCAGGGGTCGAACACTGCGCGCGGTGCGTGACCTGCTCGCGGCTCGCTTGGCCACCGAGCAGGGGCAATACCGGCAACTGCGCCGACAGGCGCAACAGATGGTCGAGGCCACGGTCGAGGGTCAGGCCGAAAGCGCCAGTGTCGTGATCGAAGGGCAGGGCGCCCTATTCGACCGGCCCGAGTTCGGCGATGCCGAAAAGATCCGCAGCTACCTCAGTGCTTTTGAGGAGAAGCAAAGGCTGCTCGAGCTCCTCGAGCGAACTCTGGAGACCGATGGCGTTCAGGTGTTCATCGGCCACGAGGCAGCCCTCACAGACGTTCAGGACATCAGCGTGATTTCGAGCCCCTATCGACGCGATGGTTCGACCATAGGCTCGTTTGGAATCGTCGGTCCGACTAGAATGGATTACAGGCAGTACGTGCCTTTGGTGGGTTTCGCGGCCGATGTGCTGAGCGATCTTCTCGATGGGCGGCTGCCGGGCGAATCGAAAGACTCTTAGGGGAAAGCCGAACAGAACATGAGCGAACACGCGGGGGACAAGTCCGACGACGGGAACGGCGCGGCCCGAGAAGAGGAAGACACGATCTTCCCGGAAGAGGAGATCGCCGAGGAGAGCAAGAAGTCGGTGGCCATCGTGGAAGCGGACGATGACGACCAGGCCGACGAAGAGCAATCGGCGATCGAGAGCGCGCGTACCGAACGAGATCGCATGCGCGACCAGCTTCTCCGGATCGCCGCGGACTTCGACAACTTTCGCAAGCGATCGCGCAAAGAAATCGAAGAGGTCCGCAGGCGCACCATCGAAGACACCCTGCGAGAGGTCCTGCCGGTCATCGACAACCTCGAGCGGGCGATGGAGGCCACTACCGAGGCGAGCGATGTGACGGCCGTCGCCGAAGGCGTCAAGATGGTCCTTCGGGGCTTCGAAGAAGTTGCGAATCGGTTGGGCTTGAAGCGCGTGGAGTCCGTGGGGCGGATCTTCGACCCCATGATTCACGACGCCGTGCAGCAAGAAGCGACCGACGGGCACCCGCCCGGCACGATCGTCGCCGAGGTTGTCCCCGGATACCAGCTAGGCGATCGGCTGCTCCGGCCCGCAATGGTCGTCGTGGCTGTGCCCCCAACCAGGACAGGTGATCAGGGCGAAACCGACCAAGGCGCCCCCGAGACCGACTCCGACGACCCCAGCTCGGAAGAATCCGCCTCATAGATGCGACAATTGCCGACAGCGGGGTATAAAGAAGGCTAGGGCGAGATGGGGAAGATCATCGGGATCGATCTGGGTACGACCAACTCCTGCGTGGCGTTCGTCGACAATGGAGAACCGCGGGTCATCCCGAACCCCGAGGGCAGCCGGACGACCCCTTCGGTGGTTTCCTTTGCCAAGGACGGTGAGCGCCGCGTCGGAAGCGTTGCCAAGCGCCAAGGCGTGACAAATCCTGAAAGCACGATCTTCGCGATCAAGCGGCTGATGGGTTTGCCTTTCGACTCCGAGCAAGCGCAGAAGCACGCTCGTTTGGCGCCCTACCGCGTCGTCGAAAGCGAACGGGGGGACGCCTGGGTGCAAGTTGGGGAGAAGCGTTATTCGCCGCCGGAGATCTCGGCGATGGTGCTCGAAAAGATGCGCGAGGTCGCAGAGTCGTTCCTCGGAGAAGACCTCTCGGAGGCCATCGTCACGGTGCCCGCCTATTTCAACGACGCCCAGCGCTCCGCCACGATCGCTGCCGGCAAGATCGCCGGGCTCGAGGTCCGTCGGATCATCAACGAGCCGACCGCGGCTGCCTTGGCCTACGGATTCGAGGAAAAAGAAGGAAAGCGCGTCGCGGTCTACGATTTGGGCGGCGGCACGTTTGACATTTCAATCCTCGAGATCGCCAACGGCGTCTTCAGCGTGAAATCCACGGCAGGCGACACACACCTGGGTGGCGAGGACATCGACAACGCATTGGTCGAGGAGCTCGCCGGTCGCTTCCAAGAGAGCAGCGGGATCGATCTCCGGAACGACCGGGTGGCTCTGCAGCGTTTGAAGGAACAAGCCGAAAAAGCCAAGCACGAGCTGTCGTCCTCGCTCGAAACCGAGATCAACCTCCCGTTCATCGCATCGGACGAAACTGGGCCCAAGCATCTGGAAACCAAGCTCAAGCGAAGTGACCTCGAAATCCTCGTTTCCGAAATCATCGACCGAACGCTCGGGCCATGCGAGCAAGCGCTGAACGACGCGGGTATCAAGAGAGAGGAAATCGACGAAGTCCTTCTGGTGGGTGGTCAGACCCGGATGCCGATGGTCCAGTCGAAGGTGTCGGACTTCTTTGGGAAGGATCCTTACAAGGGTGTCAATCCGGATGAAGTCGTCGCGATGGGCGCCGCGTTGCAAGGGGCGGCGCTCACGGGAGAAGTGGAGGAGGTGCTGCTCCTCGACGTAACTCCACTCAGTTTGGGCGTCGAGACCGGTGGCGGTGTCTTTCACAAGCTGATCCCGCGAAATACGACCGTCCCGACGCGCGCCCGCGAGGTCTTCACCACTAGTGTCGACAATCAGAGCTTCGTTCCGATTCACGTGCTTCAAGGCGAGCGTGAAATGGCCGAAGACAACAAGTCGTTGGCGAAGTTCGAGCTTGCGCCGATTCTTCCTGCACCCCGCGGCGTGCCCGAGATCGAGGTGACCTTCGACATCGACGCCGACGGGGTGGTCAATGTTTCCGCCAAAGACCTCGGAACCAATCGAGAGCAGAACATCCGAGTCGTCGCCTCGAGTGGCCTCACCGAGGAAGACATCACGCGAATCATCGAAGAAGCAGACGCCTACAAGACGACCGACGAAAAACGCCGCGAGCTCGCCGAGCTGCGAAACGCCGCGGAGGCCCTGCTCTACACGAGTGAGCGCGCCGTCGCGGAGTGTCGGGAGATGGTCGCGGAAGACGTGGTCGCGCAGGTAGAAGCCGACATCGAGGCGCTTCATCAATGCATCGAAGAGGGCGATGCGATCGCGATCCGAGATGCCCTCGAGACTTTGGAGCTGAGCGCCTACAAGATCGCCGAGGCGATGTACGGGAGCGTGGACCTCGAAGCGCAGGCCGAGGGCGAAGCGCAGTCCGACTCTTGACATGACTCGGGTGACGAACGCCCAATGGCTTGCCCGCATGCGTTGGGGCGCCCTCGGAATTCAGGCCGTGCACGCCCCTGCGGAGGAGCTCGGTCATCAAGGTCATATACGGTCTTCACTGGTTGCAAAGCGCCTGTGAGGGCA
>JBFICQ010000259.1:0-5046 GCA_041581895.1 Polyangiales bacterium
GCGCGTGACCAGCTGAATTCGATCGGCCGGGATGACCGCTTGCAACGCAGGGTGAAAAGCCAGCATGGCCGCCACTCGATCGTTCGACTCGTCGGTGATTTCGCGGAACTCGGGCGTCGGGCGAATGCTCAACAGAAGCTGCACATAACCGGGCTGTTGTGCATAGCCCTCGATGGTCGCGTCGACCGCGCGGTCAATCGCTTGATCCCAAGGCAAAACGCCAAAGTCCTCGGCGATCAAGCTAGCCGTCGTCGAGTCGACCTTTTCCATGACGCGTCGCGCGAGTTCGGCGAGCACGGCGAGCTTGTTGGGGAAGTATTGATAGACCGATCCGATCGGAACGCTCGCAGTCTCGGCAATCGCGGCAGTCGTGATCTTGTCGACAGGCATCTGGCCGAGCAGCTGCGCGGTCGCGTCGAGGATACGCTCCACACGATCTCTCGAGCGGTCCTGGCTCGGTCGCCGTCGCGGAGTGAGTAGGTCGCTTTGGGAAGGCACGTGACTGCTGGAGGCTCCTTCGTCAGGCTGAGCGCCCAGCCTACGGGGGTTGCTCTCGAAGCGCAATTTGGGGCCTAGATCGTTCCCGAAAAGGCAGGCTATAATGAAGAGTTCAAGACCCCGATGAGCTCACCCACCTCGACCACCAATGGCCATCCCGCGAAAACCGTCTCCGACGGGGACGGTCGCCCTTCGCCGAAGGTCGACCTCGACTCACCGCAACACTACCTCAACCGCGAGCTCACCTGGCTCGAATTCGTCAAGAGGGTATTGCACGAAGGTCGAGACACGCGAACCCCTTTGCTCGAGCGCGTGAAGTTCTTGGCCATCACGGGCTCAATCCTCGACGAGTTCTTCATGAAGCGAATTGGAGGTCTCAAACAACAGGTTGCTGCCGGGGTGCACGAGCTCACCGTCGATGGGCGTACGCCCAAGCAACAAATTTCGGAGGCCTACGATGTCATCCGACCGCTTGCGATCGAGCAACAGGCTCTTTGGGTGGAGCTTCGGCGGAGGCTTTCTGACGCTGGCGTGGAGGTCGCCGCGTATGAGTCGCTTCGCGAAAAGGATCGCCAGTGGCTTCGCGCGCACTACCTCGACAACATCTTCCCGCTGGTGACGCCACAGGCGATGGATCCCGCGCACCCCTTTCCGTTCGTGTCGAACCTTTCGCTCAATCTACTGGTTTCGCTGCACTATCCGAAAGACCCGACGCCCTTGATGGCCCGCGTGAAAGTGCCTTTGAGCGCCGGCGTGCCTCGATTCGTTCGGCTTCGCGATTCGCTGGTCTTCGTGCCGCTCGAAGAGATCATGGCAGAGAATTTGGATCTCTTGTTTCCGGGAATGGTAATCGAACGAACCGAGCTCTTTCGGGTCACCCGCAATGCCGATGTCGAAAGCGACGAGGACGAGGCGGACGACCTGCTCGCCTTGATCGAGTCCGAGCTTCGAGAACGCAAGTTCGCACCGATTGTCCGGTTGCAAGTAGCGCGTGGGATGGATGCGACGCACCGAGGGCGCCTTGCTGCAGAGCTCGGCCTCGACGAGCAATCCGACGTCTTCGAGGTGGATGGCTTCGTAGGCCTAGGTGACCTTCTTCAACTTTCTCAGCTCGACCTACCCGAGCACCGCGACCCCGATCACCGACCGGTCGATCCCGCGACGTTGGTCGGGCGGAGCAACGTGTTTCACGCTATACGCGATCACAAAGCGTTCTTGGTGCACCACCCGTATGAGGCCTTTGGCACCTCGGTGGGCCGATTCTTGCGAGAGGCGAGCGAGGATCCGAAGGTTCGCGCGATCAAGGTGACCCTTTACCGGACTTCGGCGAAGTCGCGAGTCATTCAACACTTGATCAACGCTGCGCTCAACGGCAAGCAGGTAGCTGTCGTAGTCGAGCTCAAGGCTCGATTCGACGAAGAGGCCAACATCAACTGGGCCAGCAAGCTCGAGCAGGCGGGCATTCACGTCACCTATGGGGTGGTCGGCCTCAAGACCCATTGCAAAGTCATCCTAGTCGTTCGACGCGACCACGATGGCTTGCGGCGTTATGTGCACATCGGCACCGGGAACTACCACGAAGAGACGGCAAAGCTCTACTGCGACCTTGGCTTGCTGACCTGCGATCCCGATATCGGACGCGACGCGACCGAGCTCTTCAACTATCTCACGACCGGTTACAAACCGAGGCGCAACTACCAAAAGCTCCTGCCGGCACCGAAGCTCCTCAAGCCGGCGTTGCTCTCGAAGATCCGGCGAGAGATCCGCCAAGTCGAAAAGGGCGAAGAAGGGCTGATTCAGATCAAGACCAACGCGCTCGAAGACGTCGACATCACGCGGGCGCTCTACGAAGCGTCGCAGGCAGGTGTCCGCGTCGACCTCATCGTGCGCGACTCCTGCCGGTTGCGCCCGCGCCTTCCGGGGCTCTCGGACAATGTGCGCGTCATCAGCATCGTCGGTCGATTCCTCGAGCACTCGCGCATCTACTATTTCCGAAACGGTGGCGACGAGGAGTACTACATCGGCTCCGCAGATTGCATGAAGCGCAATTTGGTGAGCAGAGTCGAGGTGCTCGCGCCTGTCGACCCTCCGCCGCTTCGCCAAGAGCTTCGGGTTATGTTGGATATGCTGCTCGGCGATCAACGAAACGCTTGGGACATGCAGCCCGATGGCACCTATATTCAGCGCGATGGCGGGCCGAATGCGGAAAGCGCGCACCAGCAGGCCATCAAGTGGGCCGACGCCCGGTTTGCCGAAGCCAATCGGCTGCGACGCCGAAGCGCACGGGGCCCGAGAGGCCTTGCACCCGCAGACGAATAGCGGGAGGGTCCGCTTTGGTCCCTCATGTTTCGTAGGCTCACCGGCATCGTCGTCCTAGCTTGCCTTTGCTGGTTTGTGGTCGACTTGGCCTCGAGTCAGCAAACCCTGATGGCATCGCCGACCTGCGAGGAGCTCACCATCATGGACTTCCTCGCCCGCCTCGACGACCCGAGCCGGTCTCGACGCACCTTGACAGTCGACGAGAGGCGTAATCTCTCCCAGGTGAAGCGAGATGTATGCGCCCCATACGTCGGATACCGAGTCACCCGGGCGCCAACGACCACGTGGACCAACGGAAGGCCGATCACGCGCTCGTTTCGCGAGCTCAACCACCCGAACGGACGCATCGCCAAGAGCAGGCAAGGCGAGTGGTTTTATCCAAGCGGGCCGACTGCGAAGAGCGCCCTTGGCCGTTGGAAGTATGCGAACGGGATGTTGGCGCGGACGCCCAAGGGGATCTGGTACACCCAAGAAGGCAAGTACGTGAAGGATGTCGAGAAAGTGCGAAGATCGGCGTGTCGATACCTAGGCAAGGAGCTCTGCCCGCTGGGTAAAGCCGACGAGGACCTTTTGGCGGTCACGATCATGGGGCTGATCAACAACCCCACTTTGGCCAAAGAGCACGCCGAGGAAGAATCAGCGACGACTTCGGAGGAGTGATGATGATACGCACGATGGGTCTTTGGCTGGGCGCGGTGATCGCCGTTGTCGTCCTCTATCTCTTCCTGTGGCCGGTGCCGATCGAGCCGATATCGTGGACGACCGAGGAGCCTCCGCCGTTCGCCGGGGACTTCGAGCCGAACCGCGTGCTTCAGGCGATGGAGCTGTTTGCGACGCCCAACACGCACGGGCCCGAGGATGTTGCCATCGATGCGGAGGGGAGGGCCTACGTCGGCGTGGATGAGGGCCAGATTCTTCGCTACTCGCCGGATCATGCAGACGTCGAGGTGTTCGCAGAGACAGGGGGTCGGCCGCTCGGTTTGGATTTCGACAACGACGGAAACCTAATCGTTGCCGATGCTTTCAAAGGGCTTCTTTCGATCGATCCAAACGGGAACATCACCGTGCTTTGCACCAAAGCCGGAGACTATCCGTTTGCGTTCACCGACGACGTCGACGTCGACTCGCAGAACGTCGCGTGGTTCTCGGACGCTTCTTACAAATGGAACCAACACGAATACATGAATGAAGCCCTCGAGAGCGCTCCGAACGGGAGGCTGGTCAAATACGACATCAAGACCGGCAAATGCGAGGTGGTGCTCGGTGGTCTTTACTTTGCCAATGGAGTCGCGGTGTCGCCAGACGAGACCTACGTGCTCGTCAACGAGACGATGAGGTACCGGGTCAAGCGGGTCTTCGTACGCGGGCCCAAAGTTGGGCAGGTCGAGATTTTCCTCGACAATCTGCCAGGCTTTCCCGACGGCATTTCCACCGGGGCCGACGGGATCTTCTGGCTGGCATTCTTCGCGCCCCGAAACGCCATCCTCGACAGCGCGTCGGAACGCCCGTGGCTTCGGAAGGTTCTCTACCGCACGCCTGCGGCGCTCAGCCCGAAGCCCGAGCGGCATCCGTTCGTATTGGGTCTCGATGCAGAGGGCAACGTGGTTCACAACCTCCAAGACGCCGATGGCGCGCGGTTCTCGATGACCACCAGCGCGGAGCAGGCCGGCGACTGGCTCTATGTCGGAAGCCTTTTGGAGCCGAGCTGGGGCCGGATTCGGGTCTCCACGCTTCCATGACCAGTAAGGCGTCTGCTTGCCAAAACGCCTCGAGCCGGGGATTCTCCGTTTCTTAGGAGGAGCGGCGAGATGCGGCGATTGTGGCTTTTGGGCTTGGGTGCTTTCTTATCGACGACCGGAGCGGGATGCAGCGACGAAGGCTCGTCGCCGACCGACACGGTGCAGATCGTGGCAAGCGACGACGGTACTGTCGAGGTCATCGTCGGCGAGCGCACGCTATTTGCGTTGGCGCCGACGGGCCCTGTGGCGAGGAACTTCACGGACGAGAAGCAATACACGCCGCAACCCACGCGGCTCATTCGAGGCGGCGAAGTCGTCGAAAGGCTCTCGGTCGAAAGTGTGGCCAACGACGAGTCTGGCGCCACGGTGCAGTACGCCAACGCGGACCAGACGCGGACGGCGACGCTCACCGCGCAGCGCGTCGGCGACGATACGAGCGAGTTTCGGCTCGAGCTCACAGGGGCCCCAGCCGATTCGATCGCGGTCGGCA
>JBFICQ010000260.1:0-5002 GCA_041581895.1 Polyangiales bacterium
CAACCCAAGCGCAAATAACGCGAAGAAGGCGACGGTCCACCAAGGCTCTCGAAGCTTGCCAAGTTGTACCGCGAGCATCGCTCCGCGCATGGCGCCCGCGAAGGCGAACGCGAAGGTGAGCAGCTCGACAGGGTGGTTTTCGAGGAGCACCCACGTGGCGAAGAGCCGTGTCGGGGGAAGAACCAGCAAAACTGCCCAGACGAAGAACGCCATTACCGGGAAGAGGACGATGATCCAGGCAGCAGTGCGCGAAAGCCGGTATCGAGCCGCCTGCGTCCGAATCGCGCGATCGAGGCGCACAGCGTACCCAGCCGCGGCGTCCTGCATCGCCGCACCTTACCCGCATGCAGTGCAGCCGACAAAAAGACGGTTCCGGCCGATTCGAACGTCAATTCGAGGCCCCGTTCGCTGTCTTGTTCCCGCGGTGCCCGAGACGGAGCTACCGGGTTACCTTCGGGCCTACCAGTGTTCGTAACGTCCCTTCGGCCACGACATCGCCGGCCTCGTCCTTCAGCAGGACTCGAACGCCGTATTCCTGCTTGGCGCTGGTGTCGATTTGAGGACAGTGGCATTCGCCCGTGATCGTGCCCCGGGCTTTCTTGAGGTAGTCGATTCCGATCCCCGCCACGATGAAGCGAGCGTCGTTTGGCAAGGTGTACGCCACCGCGATGTTGCCGGTCAGCTCGACTAGATTTGCGAGCGCAATGGCGTGCATGGAAGCGAGGTGATTCCGCAGGGAGTGCCGGTCTGCAAGCGTGACCCGAGCGTAACCTTCCCGAAGCTCTTCGATGCTGGCGCGCATCGTCCCCGTGTACGGCGCCATTCGCCCGACGAGCCGGCTGAAAATCAGCTTTCCTCCTGGCAGGGGGCTGAGTCGGTCCCAAGTCGTCCGGACCACATTGGTCGACGACTCTGTAGCAAGCGCCTTGGCATTGAGAAACGTTGTGAGAGCCATGCGAGTAGCCTACGCAGGCTCAGGCCGAGCGCCAACGTGCATGAATGCGGTGCTTCCGTGCAGAATTCACTCGGAAATGCGGACGTCGCCGCAGTTGGGCCCAAAAAGCGCCTCGACGATGCTCGTGCTCTCTCCGGGAATGACCTGCTCGACGAGCACAACACCGGAGAGAGGGCACTGGAGATCGTCGAGCATGATGTCGATGTAATCCGCGTAGATCGTGAACGAGAGGCCTTCGGGGTATTGGTCGACTCCCTCGATCACGGTGTCGTAGGTCAACGAGCCCGCAAGGGACGTGTTGCTTAGAAGGATCGCTCCACGCATGCGAATCATAAGGCTTCCGCGGCCGCCGCTACCCAACACCTGAATCGAGAGGTCGAAGTCGATCTCGTCCCCACTCGAGGACAAAGCCCCGTCGATGGTCCCATTGCTGACGCTGCAGTCGTCATACGTGATCACGGGGCCGTTTTCGCTGACACATTCGTCGAGCGAGGCCTTCTGCGTCAGAAAATCGACGAAAACGCCGGTGCCCTCCTGAACCGCGTTCGCCGCGGCGCTGAGATCTGCATAGATTCGAGTCATCGCGATCAGGGCGTCGGGATCGTCCGGATTTTCGACAAGGGTGTCGAGGCGCGCTGTCGCAACCACCGCATTTCCCGCCGATGCAGCCGCCGAGGAGAGCCCCGCACTTTGCGGATCGGCACACCCGTAACAAACCAGGAGGAGCGCCGTAGTAGTCGGTAACAACCTCTCCTTCATTTCATCCCCCTACCTGATACCAAAGGCCGTTCCGACTCGCGGTATCAGGTAGGGCCTTTTTTTGTCCGCCGCCAAGGAAGCTCCTGACCTATTCGGCGATGAGCCTGGCAAGCCGGGCGAGGCTTTCGTGGGCGCCGCCGAGGGTGAACTCGAGGAGCTTCGAGGTCATGAAGTAGCGGTAGAGCGGATAGTCCCGGTCGAAGCCCATCCCACCGTGAACGTGTTGGGCGGCCGCCACGACCCGCGCGCCAGCCTCCGACGCCCAGAACTTCGCGACCGCCAGCTCCTTGTCCGCGTTCAGGCCTTCGTCGAGGCGCCAACAGGCCTGCCACATCGACGACTTCATCGCCTGCACATCGATATATGCATCGCCAACCCGCTGGGTAACGCCCTGAAAGGTACCGATCGGCACGCCGAACTGCTTCCGCTCACCGGCGTATTGCGCCGTCATGAAAAGAGCCTGCTCGGCGATGCCGAGCTCGATCGCGCAGATCCCGAGGTTGGTCCGATCCACGAGATACCGAAGCACCTGCGCGCCGTTGTCGATCGTGCCCAACACGTCATCCGAGGAGACGGCGGTCTCGTCGAGCTCGAGCAACCAAAGCGGCTCGCCATTGGTGCCCCGCTGCTCTCCGAGCCGGACGCCCTGGACTTTCGGGTCGACAAAAAAGACCATTACAGACCCGTTTTCGGTCCGGGCCGGTACGATGATCCGGTCGGCGCGGTCGGCGTAGGCCACATTGCTGAACCGGCCACTCACCGACCAAACATTGCCCTCCAACCTCGCCAACGAAGAGGGCCGCATTGGATTGCGGCTTCCGAGATCGACGAGGGCTGCCCCGATAATCGTGCGCCCCTCGGCAATTCCGCCGAGGAAGCGGTTCTTCTGCTCGGGTGTACCGAACTCGGTCAGCGGAAGCGCGGCGGAGACGAGCGTGGGAAGCGCCGGGATCGGCGCGACCGTGCGTCCGACCTGCTCGAGCAACAAGCACAACTCAGTCAGTCCGAGGCCTGCGCCACCAAACTCCTCTGGGATGGCGAGTCCGAGCATCTCGGAATCGGCTAGCTGCCGCCAAGCGCGTTCGTGAAACCATTGGCCATGCTTGTCGAGAGCTTTGAGCGAATCATCGGTGACGATGTCCCCGAGGACCTTCTTCACCAGGTCGCGAATGCTGTTCTGGTCCTCCGAAAACGAAAAATCCATGATTGTGCTCTCAGCGTCGCCCGAGCCGGGGCATGCGAAGCCCAGCCTGACAGATGATGTCTCTTTGGATTTCGTTCGTACCTCCCCCAAACGTGAGGACGAGAGACATCCTGTAGTACTTCTCGAGACGCCCCCGAAGCAGCGCCCCTTCCGAGCTGTGATGAAGAGTGCCCGCCGCCCCATGCACTTCCATCAACAGGCGCGACCCTTCGACGTAGAACTCGGAGCCGTAGACCTTGATCGCCGAGGCATCGGCAGGGGAAAGGGTGTCCTTTGCGATGCCCCAAGCCTGTTGCCAGTTGAGGAGCTTCAATACCTCGAGCTTCGCATAAACGCGCGCAAGATTGCTTTGCACCCAGGGCAAGTCGATGACTGCGCCGCCCTCGCCGTTCGGTGCCGTTTTCGCCCACTCGACCGTCTTGGTGAAGATTCTCTCGAGAGGCCCGACCGAGCACAACGCTACGCGCTCGTGGTTGAGCTGCGTCGTGATCAAGTGCCAACCGTTGTTCTCCCCGCCCACGACGTTTTCGACGGGGACACGAACGTTGTCGTAGTAGACCGCGTGCACGTTGTTCTCGCCAAGAGCATGCATCGGTGTGATTTGAACGCCCTCTGCGTCCGCCGGTACGATGATGATGGAGATCCCCTTGTGTGCTGGAGCGTCCGGATCGGTCCGGCATGCGAGCCACATGTAATCGGCATGGTCAGCGAGGCTCGTCCAGATCTTCTGACCGTTGATTACGTACTCGTCCCCGTCGCGCACGGCGCTCGTCTTGAGCGAAGCCAAGTCCGTTCCGGAGCCTGGCTCGGTGTAACCGATGGAGAAGTGGCATCGGCCCTCGAGGATCTTTGGCGGGTACTTCGCCTTCTGGGCATCGGTGCCAAACTTGAGCAACGTCGGGCCGACGGTGTTCAGAGTTAGGATGGGAACGGGAAAACCCGCACGTTGCACTTCATCAAAGAAGATGAACTGCTCGATTGGGCCCCTTCCCTGGCCGCCATACTCCTTGGGCCAGCCGATGCCGAGCCACCCGTCAGCTCCGAGCCGTTGCATGGCCTCGTGGTAGAGCCGACCCCCCCCCTCGGCCTCATCGAGCTCGGCGAGAAGCTCCTCGGTGATCAGCTCGTCGAAATAGCTGCGAAGCTCTGCGCGCAGCGCTTTCTGCTCGGGGGTGTAGTCGAAATACATGACCTCGCGCTCCGCGTCTGAGTCGGAGTGAAACGTGTTCTACTTACCCGGGTGCCGGATGAAAGTCGACCGGCCAGACCCTCCATGCAAAAAAAGCCGACCAATGGCCGGCTCTTTTCGCAGCAGTGCTCTTCGGCGTACGGGTCAGTACCCCTTCTTTACCGCTTCGGCGCCGGCTTTGATTTCTTCCTCGGCCTCGTCGGCGGCTTGTTTTACCTCGTCGGCAGTTGCTTCGGCCGCCTCCTTGGTTTCTGCAGCGGCCTTCTCAGCCGCCCCCTTGACGCCTTCTGCCGCTTTTTCGGCGGTTTCCTCGGCGGCCTCGGCGGCTTCCTCCGCAGCTTTCGCCGCCTCCTCGGCAGCGCCTTCGACAGCCTCGCCAGCTTCCTCCGCCGCCTCCTGTGCGGCCTCCGCGGCTTCCTCCGCCGCCTCACCCGCCGCTTCGGCGGCTTCCTCGGCTGCTTCAGCCGCCGCTTCGGCGGCTTCCTCGGCCTTCTTGCAGGCCGCCATCGCGCCGCACAGCGCGAAGGCGAGACCCAATCGTAGGATGTTCTTGGTCATTTGGTTCTCCCTCACATGTAGGCGCAGGGGCGCAGCTTATTCTGCGGCCTCTTCCTCCATGGCTTCGGCGGCTTCGGCCGCTTCTTCGCCAGCGGCTGCGGCCGCTTCCTCAGCGGCTTCCGCGGTTCCCTCCGCGGCTTCGGCCGCTTCCTCAGCCTTCTTCTCGCATGCCATGAGGGCCCCACACATCGCAAGGACCAGACCCAGTCGCAAAACGTTCTTGGTCATGATGATTCTCTCCGTTGGTCGTGCGGGGACACCGATGTACCCACATCCCCGGCTTTCGGTGTTGGGGTTAGCGGTTTGTGGAGATCACGTCAAACACGACGTGAAGCGC
>JBFICQ010000261.1:0-4878 GCA_041581895.1 Polyangiales bacterium
GGGAAGCTGTGCTTCGACCGCGGCATCCGCGATCCGTTGGGCGACCAAAGGGGTCTGCTCCGAATGCTTGAGCACCACCGTGTTGCCCGCCACCAGCGCCGGCGCAAGAGCGTTCACAGACGTGAGCCACGGGTAGTTCCACGGTGCGAGCACGAATACCACGCCGAGCGGCTCGTGCCGAATGAACCGCGTGAAGCCTGCGCGGTCGTCTAGGACGAGGTCGGCCAACGCTTTCGGCGCCAGCTCGACCATCTTGCGGCCGCGCTCGAGCCATCCTCGCACCTCGCCGCCTCCGTCGCGAATCGGGCGTCCGATCTGCATGGTGAGCTCCTGCGCCACGGCCTCCGCGTCCGCCACCGCCACCTCGATGAATCGCTCCACGCGCGTCCTGCGGTCGTCGAGATCGAGGCGACGCCAAGCCTCGAAAGCCGACTGCGCTCGTTCGAGCGTTCGTTGAATCTCGTTTCGGCTCGTGAAATCGCGTTCGAAAACGATGCTTCCATCCACCGGTGAGATCGTCTGAAAGCGGTCAGCCATGAGCTCAGCCTTTCGCAGTGTCTCGCCGCCGTCAATCCGGGCTTGCATCTTCGCAGTTCGCGGGACAGAGACGCCCATGGCCGTACCCGAACTCGAAGGCAAAGTGCTGATCACCGGCTCGAGCGGTTTCATCGGTGGCCGGTTGCTCGATGCCGTTTTGGCGTCGGGCGGCGATGTCCTGACGATACGTCGCGCGGGCTCGCCGCAAGCGGAACGGGCGCGTTCCGTCACGGCCGATTACGCGAGCATCGCGGAGCTCGAGGCGCTGATGGCGGCCGAAAAGCCGGATTACGTGCTCCATGTGGCGGGCGTCACCAAAGGTCGGAGCTATGAAGATTTTTGGCGTGGCAATGTCATGCCCACCCGCAATCTCTTGAGCGCCCTGCACCGCGCCGATCCTGAGCTCAAGCGCTTCGTGCTGGTCTCCTCGCTGGCGGCCTACGGGCCATCGAGCCCGTCGCAACCGCTTCGTGAGTCGGACCCCCGGAACCCGATTGAGCACTACGGCAAAAGCAAGCTCGAGGCCGAGCAATCGGTCGAGCAGGAGGCCGGCGAGATTCCTTGGACCATCGTTCGTCCAGCGGGTGTCTACGGGCCTGGCGACGTCGACTATTTCAATCTATTCAAGAGCGCGGTCCGCGGCTGGAACGCTTTTTTCGGGAATCGCCAACGGGAGATGTCTTTGATCTACGTCGACGATTGCGTCCGCGGCATCCTCGAGGCAGCGCATCATCCGAGGAGCGTCGGGAAGGGTTACTTTCTGGCGGCTGGAAAGCCAGTGACCTGGGAAGAGCTTCAGACGCAGATTCTTCGAACGGTCGGAGGCGAGGTCCGCACCGTCGATCTTCCAGAGTCCATGGTGTTTGCAGCCGCGATCGGAGGCGAAATCGCGTCACTTTTCGACAAAAAGCCTAGGCTGCTCAACCGCCAGAAGGCCAAGATGGGCGCACAAGAAGCCTGGACCTGCACGGCCGAAGCGGCGCAGGCAGACTTCGGTTTCGAAGGCGAGGTCGATCTGGTCGAAGGCGTTCAGCGCACCCACGAGTGGTACCAGGCGAACGGCTGGTACTAGGAGCGCACTAGCTCACTCCGCGGCTGCTTGCGAAGTTTCCTGCGTCTTGGTTGCGAGCTTCTTTAGAAAGCGCTCACCGGTCGTCGTGATCTGGTCGTGCATGTACCGGGCTCGCGGCTCGGCACGATCCAGATGCCGCTCGAGGACTTCGAGCCGCTCGGGGTGCTTCTTGGCTTGCGCGAGCAACACCTCCGCGATCAACGTGTCGCCAAGAAGCTGGACCAGTCGTTCGGCGTGTAGCATCGCATAGGCGAAGTCGCGCTTCGGGTCCCAGTTTTTGGTGAACTCCTCGGGCCAGTCGGTCAGCGGCTTGTCGCGAAGCCCTCGCATCTTGTCACCCGCCGTCTTGAACACCAGGTGTTGCTGTGCATTGAGAGAAAGCGACTGGAGGGCCGCTACACGCCGTTCAAACGGGTCACGGGCGGAGACCGATCGCCAGCGCGTCTGCGCCATTCGGCGAACGAACGCACGCGGTCTCTTGATGATGCCGCCGAGTGTATCTTTCATGGCCATCAACGCCTGAATCTGGCTCGTGCCTTCGTAGATCGGCATGACCAAGGCATCGCGGACCAATTTCTCAGGCAAGTACTCTTTCATGTAGCCGTTGCCCCCGTGGATCTGCAGAGCCATCCGCGCGTGTGTGACGGCGTTTTCCGCTCCGAGGTACTTGAGGATCGGCGTCATGCGTCGCGACTGGCGCTGGTGCGACTTCATCCGCCTTTCGATCTTCTTGCGTTCGAGGTCGTCCGGGTCGCCGAATTCGAGGACGAGCGCGAGCTTCTGGGCCATTTCTTCGTGGAAACCCGCGGTGACAGCCAATGCTCGAACTCCTTGGATGTCGGTCTTCATGCTTTCGAGGTAGTCGGCGATCATCTCGTGCTGGTCGATCGTCTTGCCCATCGACGAGCGCTCCGACGCATAGGCGACAGCGGTTCGATAAGCCGATTCCGAAAGACCGAGACACTCAAAGCCCACGCCGAGACGGGCATTGTTCATCAAGGTCAGCATGTGCTTGAAGCCTTCGCCTCGTTTTCCGACGAGCTCCGCAGGCGCCTTGTCGAAGACTAGCCCACAAGTCGCCGACCCGTGGTGGCCGAGCTTGTGTTCAACACGGCTGATCTGAACGATGCGCTTCCGGTTTCCGTCAGCATCCTCTTCGTAGGTAGGCACGAGGAACATCGAAAGGCTATTCAACCCCGACATCGGGTCGTTCGGGTTCTCTTCCTCGGTGCGGGCAATAACGAAATGATATTTGCCGTGTCCGGAGGTGATGAAGATCTTCTCACCGGTCACATACCAGTTACCCTCCGCATCCTGTTCGCCGACCGACCGCATCGCAGCCATGTCGGACCCTGCGTCGGGCTCGGTGATATCCATGCAACCCCACGCCTCGCCTGCGGCGATTTCGCGAATCGGCTTTTCCCATCGGGTCTTGAGGATCAGGCCTGTCTTGGGGTCGATTTCCGAGCTGCCCTCAGAGACCGAAAACACCAGCGCCGCCATCGCGATGCCGGCATGAAAGCCGTGGTGGGCCATCACCGAGACGTCCGCACGGGCCATCAACTCGCTATTGATGAAGTAGAGCATCATCGGTGCGTTCATCCCGCCGAGCTCGCGCGGGAGGGGCAGGCTATGAAGCTCGAGCTCTTTGATCTTCTCGAAGATCTCTCGAAGTCGCGCGGGAAAAACGACCTCTCCGTCAACCAGCTCGACGCCCTTGTCGTCGATCTCCTTCTCGTACGGCTTGATCTCTTCCGCGACGAACTCGCCGAACATTTCAGCGATTTCCCGATAGAAGGTCACCGCCTCTTCGGCGCTCTTGTGACCCTCAGCGTCCGCAAAATCATGCTCGGTGATTCGAACGAGCGGTTCCCAATCGATGCCCTTGTCGAAGTAGTACTGAAGGTCGTCGTTGTCTTTGAAAAAGTTCGCCATGTTTACCTCTCGGCGTCTTGGTCGGTGTACAAGCTCGAACGAGCCACCCGGATGAGTTCGCGCACGTGGCGCTCGCGTGTGGTGCCTCGAACCGGATCGTTCGGGAGAATCGTTTGCAACGTATCGATGACCGCCGTTCCCGACACGGCCATCGCAATTACTTGAATGGCATAGGCCTCAGGATCGACGCACGGCTGCACCATTCCTCGGCTCTTGGCGCGCTCGAGCTGCTCACCGAGAAGCTCGATCCAAGGCCGCACGAACTCTTTCAAGAGCGCCCGCATGTGCTCGGGCCGATCGAGGGTCTCCCTCAGCATCAGCCGCGCGCGGTCCGGATCCTCGATGAAGAACTTGCTGAGCGCTTCCATCGTCGCGTCGAACCGTTCCTCACGGGTTGCCCTCAACAGAAGGGACGGCAGCACCGCATTCCAGTGCGCCAGCATTTCGCTGATCACATTCTCCCGGAGCTCGTCCTTCGAGTTGAAATGGTAGAGAACGCTCGGCTTTCGAATCCCGACCGCGTCGGCGATTTCCTGGACCGACGTCCCGTCATATCCCTGCTCGGCAAAGAGCCGGGTCGCATGCGTGAGGATCTGGGTTCGTACGTCCATGGCGCCTACCAAATGGTCGGTAAGTACCTACCAAATGGTAGAGACAACGCAAGGCGGTCACCCGCTCCTCTTCCAAGATCGCGAGATCACTGATCTTCCAGCGTCCCTTGATGCGAGCGAGCGTGATCATCGCCTCGTATTGGTTGGTGCGCAGATGGGTGTGGCCCCAGTGTCCGACCGTCCCGGTAGCGTTCCATTTTGATTTGTAGCGGAGGGTGCCGGCCCGATCGCTTTCCTGGGGAATGACCTCGAGCAGCTCGACCTCGCGGACTCTGACGCGCGCGCCTCCTTGGCTCTCGAGCCTCAGCCCTTTTCGTATCTCGAGATAGACGCGCTCCAGCACATCACCGGAGAGGCTTTGTGCTAAGCGATCGAAAACGGCTTCTTCGTCTCGAAAGTCGAGCGCTCGATAGACATTGTACAGAAGGGCGTGAATCGTCGGCGCCGCCTCCTCGCCCGATGGCACACGAACGCTCGATGGGACTGGGATGTCGACCGTCGGCGTGGGCACCAACCAGGCCACCACGCCGAGGGCGACCGTTGCATGACCAAGCACCCAGGATCGTTGACGCCAAGCCGCGATCAAAAGTCCGAGTCCGAGGCTCAAACGAAGGGGAATTCGACGACAATGTCACGCGTATCGTGCAGCGGGCCGCGCTCGGCAAGGGCAACTACGACCGCAAGGTCTTCAACAACATCTGGGGCACGTTCACCTTCGGCCCC
>JBFICQ010000262.1:0-4867 GCA_041581895.1 Polyangiales bacterium
AACTTTCCAACCAGACCCGTTTCGCATCAACGCTCGAAGCGTATCGGTTGCTCCCAACTTGGCTCGCAAAGCGCCTTGCCCGAGGGTTGCCTGTGCTGGAGATCACCATCGCACTTTCGCTTCTCCTGCCGGTGCACCGTCTAGCAGCGCTCGGAGCCGCGGCGCTCCTCCTTCTCTATAGTGTTGCCATCGCGATCAATCTTGCTCGCGGTCGCCGCGACATCGATTGCGGCTGCTATGGGTCAGCGGCGAAAATTCCGCTCGACGTGATGCTGCTCGCTCGGAATGCCCTTCTAGTCGCTGCCGCCACGGCAGTGTCCCTCCCGGTCGGAGCTCGTCCCCTGGTTTGGATTGACGCGTTTACGGTCGTTGCGGTCTTGGCGGTCACGACGCTTCTTTGGAGCTCGCTTCGACGGCTTCGTGAGGCGTCGAGGTTGGGAGGGAGACGATGATCGACGCTCTCATCGTCTCGAACATCATCCTTTGGCTGATCGTGCTCGGCCTTGCGGTCACGGTATTGGCGCTCGTCCGACAAGTCGGCGTGCTCCACGAGCGCATCGCGCCAGCCGGTGCGCTCTCCCCCCGCGGGAAAATCAAAGTTGGAGAACCGGCTCCAGAGATGGTCCTCACGGACCTGCGAAACCATTTGGTTCGGGTGGGAGGAGTCGCGAAAGACGAGACCGAGACCCTCCTGTTCTTTCTGTCGCCGAGTTGTCCTGTGTGCAAAACCCTCCTGCCCACCGTCGAGCGGGTCGCAAGAGCCGAGGTGCCGCGTGTGCGGGTCGTCTTGGCCAGCGACGGCGAGCTCGAAGAGCAGCTCGCATTCGCGGAAAGAGAGGCGCCAAAAGGCATTCCATACGTCCTTTCGACAGAGCTCGGGATGACGTACGGAGTCGGAAAGCTTCCGTACGCCGTGTTGATCGACAAGAAGGGCGTCGTCGCCGCGCAAGGCTTGGTCAATACGCGCGAGCACCTGGAGAGCCTCTTCGAGGCACAACGCTACGGCGTCGCATCCATTCAGGACTACTTCGAGGAGAGGGCCAAATGAGTCGACTCGATGATTGGTTTGAGGGAATCACTCGGGAATCCGCGCGCCGTGTCTCGCGCCGAAGTTGGGTGTCGCAGTTGGGGATGGTGCTCGTGGGGGGTGCCGCCGTGCCGTTACTACCCGTCGCCCGTGCTGCCGAGAGGGCCGCCTCCCCAGATGGGATCGCGGGAGCCGAGGGCGACCCATCTAGCTGCCAGTACTGGCGTCATTGCGCGATCGATGGGTTTCTCTGCACTTGCTGTGGCGGCTCGCACAGCGCTTGCCCTCCTGGTACCGAGATGTCCCCGGTGACCTGGATCGGCACCTGTCGCAATCCGAAAGACGGTCAAGATTACATCATTTCGTATAACGACTGCTGTGGAAAGACGATTTGCGGCCGCTGTCTGTGCAACCGAAACGAAGGTGAACGGCCGCTCTACCACTGGTATCGCAACAACGATCTAAACTGGTGTGGCGGAGCAAAGCTTCAGACTTATAACTGCTCCACCGCACGCGTGGTGAAAGTCGCGAAAGAGGCACAACCCGAGAAATGAAGCGCCTTTTGCTGGTCTTGCTGGTCTGGGTGGCCGCTTCTGGCGTGCACGCGGACTCGTACGAGGAGCACGACTACATCCTCAACTGCGCCGGTTGCCACCAGCTCGATGGCTCCGGCTCGATTACTGTGCCATCGCTTCGCGGGCTCGCGGCGCTGAACGACACTGGCGAGGCGCGCGTCTACCTGATTCGGGTTCCTGGCGTCGCGCAGGCCCCTTTGTCCGATGAAAGGCTTGCGGGACTCATGAACTGGCTCCTCGAGCGATTCACTGGAAAGGCGCCCCGCCGACGCTACACGGCCAAAGAAGTATCGCACCTGCGCAAGAGTCCGCTCCTCGACCCGCTCGCCGAGCGCGCGCGCCTGTCGTCCGCGCCCATTTCCGGCTCGCCTGAGCGATAGACGCCTACCGGATCGACCGGCAATGGCTCAGCGCCATCGGGGCGCATGATAGGGGCGTATCGCCTCGCCCACGATGATCGCCTCTCGAATCGCTCTCGGCTCACGCAGGGACGCGACGAGAGTATCGGCGATCGCAGCCGTTGGGAGATGGACGGCTCTCGGCGCCTGTGCGCGTCGCTCTTCGGTACCGATCCCGATGATCGAAAGGCGTGCTGCTTCGAGGATTTGGTCGTGCAAGGTCGGCTGCTGCGCAGCCGCCAAAACGGCCGCCGCCATGATCCACCGAGCATCCGCGCGCACGGCCCTTCCGTTTGCCATCTCGGCCTGCAACCGCTCAGTCTCGGCATGCTCGGCGTGCAAGTATGCGAACCCCGGGATGTTTATGAGCCGGTAATCGGATAGCTCGGGCCAAGACCGCTCGAGTAATGTGTCGATGATCGAGTCGGCCAGAGCATGCAACGATTCGTCGGACAATCCTACCCACTGGCCCGCGAGCGGAAGATAATAGAGATCGACCTCGGCATGTTCGGCTTCCCACCGTGCCCAGAGCGAGTCGGCTTCTTGGTGTCGACCGAGGTGATGCAACACCCGGGTCGCCATGTAGAGGCGAAGGCGGGCAGGGGGGTGCTCGTCGATCCAACCATTGCTTGCAAAGATGGCCGATGTGCGATGCGCCGACTCCGGGTCCCGAAATGCGCGTCGCATGGTTTCGACGTATGCGGGACCCAGCATCAGCGTGCCTATCGTATCGGCGAAGACTTCCGAAAGCCACGCTCCAAATAGCTGGCGAAGCCATGCCGGGTCGATCTCGTGAGACGAGCTCGGTGCGGACAGCCGTTGCGGCAGGCCGAGGCGTTCGTGGAGATCAGCCTCGAGACCTTCGACGCTGTAATAGAGGTCATGTGCGATCTCATGAGCAATTGCGGGCCACAGCCAGAGGCTACGACCGAAGCCTCTCGGAAGACGTAGGGGAGCCACCCGCGTCGACGCGAACCGTGGCACGATCGACAAGGCCCAATCGCCGCTCACCACGACCGGAGTGCTAGTGCTCAAGTCAAGCCCATGCCCGCGTGCGAACTCGAGGATGGGCGCGTAGCAGGCATCCGCCATGGTGTCTGCGTCGCTCAGGATCGAAGCTGCGCCACGCTGTCGCTGCTCCGCCATCCGTTCTAAATAACGCAGCAGTTGTTGAAGCCCTTGAATGAAAGCGTTGTCCTGCATCGCGGTCGACAGGGTGGGGTTGCCGGCGAGCGAGCGGTCGATGGCAGTGAGCCGACCGAGCAAGTCATCACGAAGTGCGGGGACGAGGCGGACCAACCGCGGGTCGGCCTCGGCCTTGTGAAGGAGAGTGGTTGCCTGCTCTCGTAGGCGTGCCGCGCGTGCTCGGGTCGTCGCGATGATATCGCCTTCGCGAACACGAGGCTTCGGCGTTGGCCGCGGAGCGGCTGAGGCTGGTGGTGCAGGCGCCGGCCGCGTCTGGGTTTTTCGTCGGTCGAGCCAGCGCTTCAGCAGCGGATAGAGAATGTAGACCAGCACTGCGATCGCGGCGAGCCAGTCTTTGAGAAGCTCCTCCATCGGTCTTTCAGTGCTTGGATTGCTTCCCGTAGATGAGCACCTTGCGTTCCAGGGGCCCAGCGCCGCGCTTGGCGAGCAACTCCGCGAGCACCAGTCGCGCAACGAGCTGCTGCGGCTGCGCGAGCATCGCCATCAAGGGAACCGGCGGCCTAGACCTGGTTTTCATCGTCCGAACCTCCGGTCGCCTTGCTGATCGAGTCTCTCATGTCGGTGTCGGCCGCCACGTTGCGAAGGTTGTAGTAGTCCATGACCCCGAGGTTGCCTTCCTTGAGCGCATCGGCCATCGCCTGGGGGATCTTCGCTTCGGCCTCGACGAGGTGCGCGCGCATCTCTTCGACCTTGGCGCGCATCTCCTGCTCTGCCGCCACGGCAAGGGCCCTTCGACCCTCCGCTCGCGCCTGCGCAACTTGCTTGTCCGCTTCGGCCTGCTCTGTCATCAACTTTGCACCGATGTTCGTACCGACGTCGACGTCTGCGATATCGATCGAGAGGATGTTGAACGCGGTGCCACTGTCGAGACCACGCGCGAGCACATTCTTCGAGATCGTATCCGGGTTTTCGAGGACCTCCGCGTAATTTGCAGAAGAGCCGATCGTCGAAACGATGCCCTCGCCGACGCGTGCGACGACGGTTTCTTCGGTGGCGCCTCCCACCAATCGATCGATGTTGGAACGGACTGTGATCCGAGTCACGACGAGTAGCTGAATACCGTCTTTGGCTACGGCGGTGATCTTCGGCGTCGTGATGACGCGGGGGTTGACGCTCGTCTGCACGGCTTCGAGCACGTCACGTCCCGCCAGGTCGATCGCCGCTGCCTGTTGAAAGTCGAGCGTGATGCCGGCCTTGTCTGCGCTGATCAGCGCGTTGACGACGCGCTCGACGTTGCCTCCCGCCAAATAGTGAGACTCGAGTGTGTTGGTGGGCAGATCGAGGCCTGCTTTCACGGCTGCGATACGCGGATTGACGACTTTTCCCGGAGACACTCGGCGAAGCCGCATTCCGATCAACTCGCCTGGACCGACCCACGCGCCACTGGACCATGCCGCGACTAAGAGACGCACTGGGATCACCCAGACGAATAGGAAGAACAGAATGATGACTGAAACAAAAACGAGACCGACTACTGGGAACATGGGATTTCCTTCCTACGTTGCATCTGGGGTGCGCACGACGACACGTGGGCCTTCCACCGTCATGACTTCGACTTCTTGGTCCGACTCGATGTATTCACCTTCGGTCATGACATCGACTTCCTCGTGTCCGAAACGAACACGACCGATAGGCCGAAGGGGAGTGACCGTGACGCCGCG
>JBFICQ010000263.1:0-4847 GCA_041581895.1 Polyangiales bacterium
GGTCCCAGTCCATTTGCAGACCAAGCCAGAACTGAGGTGAGTTCTTGAACACCCGCGAAAGACGAACCGCGGTTTCTGCCGTGATTCCCCTCTTGCCTTTGATGATCAAGTTGACGCTCTGGACGCTCAGGCCGAGCTCCTCGGCTAGCGCGCGTTGCGTCATTTCCATCGGCACGAGAAACTCTTCGAGCAGCATCTCGCCGGGAGGGGTTGGGGGTCGGTGCTTTGGAATCATCGTTTCTTCCTTGTGATAGTCGCGGACCCGGACGTCGTGCGCGTCCCCGTCGCGGAACGCGAATACGATCCGATACTGGTCGTTGACGCGGATCGACTGAAATCCCTCGAGGTCCCCTCGCAGCTTTTCCAGTCGGTTGTTCGGTGGAACCCGAAGGTCTCGGAGCGAGGCGGCGCGATTGAGCAGATCGAGCTTGCGTTGAACGACCTTCCAGATTGATTTCGGAATCCGACGAGCATCTTTCGAGTTCTTCCCGTGATAGAGGTCCTCAGTGATCTTGTCAGCAAAGCCTCGAATCACGTAGAACACCCTACACTGTTTAATGCATTAATGCAATGCATTAACCGGCAACGTTCTGCCGGCGTCGTGGTCGGCCGCGGGCACCTGGCCCAAGTCCATCCTTTCGTACTGCAACTTGAACCACCGCGCGGCTGATCGTCGGAGTGAGCTTCTAGCGCTCCTCCGATCTGCCTCCCTCTGCGAGACGTGCTTGAAGAGCGGAGCGCACCCGGTCCAAGATTTCAGGGTCGCGATGGAGCAAGTACACGATGTCCGCGCCAGTGAGCATTGCACCGAGCTCGAAGGCGAGTTGCTCGGGCGACTCCTCCGAGCGGAGCTGCCCGAGCTCCGCGGCACGCGTCGCGCTCTGCCTCAGCAGTGAAGCCCACTGCTTCTGATCCTTGGCCACGCGATCGCGGATCGGCCCAGGGCGGCCGCCCACTTCGGCCGCCACCGAGGCAAAGAAGCATCCGCTCGGCCACTCCCGGAAGGCGATGTGATCCAAGTAGCGCTCGCAGAGCGCGCGCAATCTCGGTGCGCCTTCGGGAGCCCCGAGAGCCGGCATCACCACCTCGTGCGTGAAGACTTCCCGCGCCTTGTCGACGATCGCGAACTGCAGGTCTTCCTTCGAGCCGAAAAGCCCGAAGAGCCCGCTCTTACTCAGCCCTGCGGCCTTGGCGAGGCGTGATAGAGACAGCCGCTCGAGCCCTTCCATCGCCGCCAGTCGTATCGCCGACTCGAGAACGCGTTCCCGGGACTTCTCACCGTCGATTCGGATGCGTTTGGGTAAAGTCATTTTCCTTCTTGACTCTTAGCACGCACGGTCGTACGGTCTAGTTAGAGCGCACGGTCGTGCGCACTAAGAAGGAGCAAACCCATGAAGAACCCGAATTCTCTGGTCGCCCGCCGCCAAGACCCCCTCCGCGCGCTGTATCGTGAGGATCCGACCAAGGCGCTCTCGTATAAGGAAGTGCACACGCTCTACACGGGCACAACCGATGCTGTCCATGGCAGGGTCCTGCCAACTGGATTCCCAGGGGTCGCCTGGGACTACGGGATCGATGACACGGTCGGAGGCTTCGACGACCTCCCCAATCCGGGACACCTACTCTGCGCGGCGCTTGCGGCCTGCATGGACAGCACGGTGCGAATGATCGCCGATCGACTCGGCGTGCGCATCGAACGACTCGAGGTCGAGGTCAACGGCGACGCGGACGTCCGGGGTTGTCTCGCGATCAGCCGTTCGGTCCGACCGGGGTTTCGTCAGATGCAGTGCCGGCTCGCCCTGGAGCTCGATCCCGCGGTGGATCCCCAGGTTGGCGCGATGCTCGTCCGACAGACCGAGAAGCTCTGCGTCACCCTCGACACCCTTCGCAATGGCACCCCGATCGCGGTGGACTTCGAGGTCGCTCACCCGCCCCCTGCCGAACCCGATGCAGGCGCCGCCGAAACAGATACGACAGCTCGCCTGCTCTAGGAGCGCGTCATGACGATGCCTCGAGAACCTGCCAATCTACAGCGCGATCGTCCTCGTCATCGTCGTCAGTGGCACACAGAGCTCTTCGCTGGACGGCTTGGCGCTCACGCTGATCGGGGCCGAAGTTGCGGCACAGAAGGTTAGTCGCGTCGCTCTACCTGCGTTTGCTACCTTGGCGCCGCTCGCAGCAAACCAGGCCATTGTCGACTAGCCGGGACTGGCTTCCTAGGCTACCCCTCCGCAGATGTCGGAAACCAAAAAAGATGTGTACGAGCTCGGCGAGCTTCCCCCCCTCGGTCACGTGCCGGACAAGATGTATGCCCAGGTGATTCGGCCAGAACGGTTCGGGGAGCCGACGAAGGCGTTCGAGGTCGAGGTCGTTTCGACCCCCAAGGACCTCCGCCCGGACGAGGTCCTCGTGTACGTCATGGCCGCGGGCGTCAACTACAACAACGTGTGGGCCGGGCTCGGCACACCGATCGACGTCACCAAGAACCGACCCAAAGACCGCTGGTTCCCCGACACATCCGGGTTTCACATTGGCGGGAGCGATGCATCCGGCGTGGTTTGGGCGGTTGGAAGCGACGTCCACAGCCTGAAGGTCGGCGACACGGTGGTGATGCACTGCGGGCAGTGGCGCCGTGAAGATCCGGCCGCACACGGCGGCGGCGACCCGATGTACGCCCCGAGCTTTCGCATCTGGGGTTACGAAACGAGCTGGGGGAGCTTCGGCCAGTTCACGAAGGTGCAAGCACACCAATGCCTTCCCAAGCCCGAGGGGCTGAGCTGGGAAGAATCCGCCGCATACATGCTCGTCGGCGCCACGGCCTACCGCATGCTCACGGGTTGGCCGCCCAACGTGGTGCGTCCCGGCGACGTCGTACTCGTCTGGGGAGGCGCCGGGGGCCTCGGGTCCATGGCCATTCAAATCGTTCGCGAGCTCGGCGGCATTCCGGTTGCGATCGTCTCCTCACCAGAGAAGTTCGAGTTCTGCGAGAAGCTGGGCGCGAAGGGGTGCATCAACCGCAAGGATTTCACGCACTGGGGGCTTCTGCCCGACTGGAAGGACCAGGAGGCGCAGGCCGCGTGGCTCAAGGAAGCGCGTCGTTTCGGCAAGTCGATCTGGGAAATCGTCGGCGAGCGCAAGAGCCCGGCCCTGGTCTTCGAGCACCCGGGTCAGAACACCGTGCCAACGTCGGTGTTCGTCTGCGACACCGGCGGCATGGTGGTGATTTGCGCGGGAACGACTGGATACAACGCGATGGCCGACCTGCGGTACCTGTGGATGCGGCAGAAGCGACTCCAGGGCTCGCATTTCGCCAACGATCAGCAGGCGGAGGAGTTCAACACGCTCGTTCTCCGCGGGCGCATCGATCCGTGTCTTACCCAGACCTTCGGTTTCGACGGGATCCCGACGGCACACCAGCTGATGTACGAGAACCGCCACCCGCACGGAAACATGGCCTGCCTCGTCAATGCCACCGACCGGGGCCTTGGGCGCGACAACGCCGTGCGCTGACTCGGATCGATAGAGCATAAAGAAGAAGGAGACGACCCCCAAACATGAACGGGTGGGGACCATCTCCTCCTAGGGCGCTGATCAAACGCCGGGGGAAATACACCCAATCGGGGCGCGCCCGTCAATCATGCAGCAGCAGATGTTGCACGCTTGTTACTGACATGAATCCGTCGCGTCACGAATTGTAGTGATCGCCCCCGACAGAAGGTAGGGTCATGTCGGTCTCGCCAGAGCGTCACGAGCTGCGGGGGCGGATCCTGGATGGGCGCTACCGCGATGGGAACGCGATCGGTCTCGGGGGAACGGCAATGGTCTTCGAGGCGGAGCTGATGCGAACTTCACTGAGGAGTCCAGAGCCACCGCCGAAGTCCGCGGCGCACCGAGTTTCAGCCGGGTTTTGCTGCGCAACTTGATCCTTGTGCTCGGACCCCTTGTCGGGCCATGGTTACTCGCATGCTGCGCCCTAACTTATCGAGCCTCCCTGGGCTCTGGCTGCTGGCCTTTGCAGCGATTTTCGTTGTGGCTTGTAGCGGGGGCGCTGGCACGATGGAAGCTTCCGAGAGCGACTGGCCCACCTTCGGACGCGACCTGCACCACACGCGCAGCAACCCCGTCGAGACCGATATCGGCGTAGACACGGTTGCCGACTTGGAAACGCGATGGGAGCACACGGGCACCGAGGTCACCTCCACCCCTGCTGTCGTGGGCGGGGTCGTCTATTTCGCGGACTGGGCCGGGTTCATCTACGCAAAGAACGTCCTGGACGGTTCCGAGGTGTGGACTACCCAACTGGAGGACTCGGGCGTCACCTCGAGCTTGGCCGTGGGTGCGGAACGCATCTTCCTCGGCGATCGCGGAGGTTGGTTTCACGCGATCGATCGAGCCACGGGAGACCTCCTGTGGTCGGTCGAGCTCGACGATCATCCGAATGCGGGAATCACGGGATCACCGCAGATGGTCGACGTCGAGCGGGACGACGGCACGATCGAGCCGATCCTGATCGTCGGCGTGGCTTCGGGCGAGCTCTCGGCTGAAAGAGAAGAGTACACTTTCCGCGGCAGCATCGTCGGCTTCGCCCAAGAAAACGGCGCAGAACGTTGGCGCGTTTATGTGACGGAGGATGACGAAACGTCGGGTGCGGGCGTCAGCGTTTGGTCTTCGCCGTCGATCGACACCGAGCGCGAGCTCGCGTTCATCGGCACGGGACAAACATACGAGGAGCCCGCAAGCCCGATGTCAGACTCCCTGGTCGCCGTGAACTACCGGACCGGTGAGATCGCATGGTGGCGCCAGTTTACCCCGAACGACGTGTACCGGATCTTCATGCCGCTTCCGCA
>JBFICQ010000264.1:0-4766 GCA_041581895.1 Polyangiales bacterium
CGACCACTTCGGTAGGGGCGGCTCGTCAGGGGAGTGTGAGTGGTGGCGTCGGCCCTCGGGTCCTGGCACGCCCTCCGTCTCTGACGTACGAAGGACTCCGATGCGCTTACTCTTCGTCTCACACTCCTTCCCGCCCCCTGATGCTCCGATGAGCAACGTGGGCGGGATGCAGCGGGTGGCGACCGAGCTTCATGCCGCGCTCGAGAAGCGCGACGA
Source organism: Polyangiales bacterium (assembly GCA_041581895.1). Classification (GTDB taxonomy): domain Bacteria; phylum Myxococcota_A; class Polyangia; order Polyangiales; family Houyiibacteriaceae; genus SG8-38. The sequence continues at coordinate 217 of JBFICQ010000264.1, forward strand.
TGTGGCGATGCGCACGCTTGCGCTTCGATCGAGCTGGAAGTGGGTCCACCTGAGGGCGGGGCTTTTTCTCGCCTCGTTGGCGGTTCGGCTCCGACGCGAGGCGCGTGCGTACGAGGCCGATGCGATCTTGTTCACGAGCATCACGACCGCGCTCCCACTCTTGTTGGCATCGCGGCGACTGAAGTCACGAGGTATTCGCCTTGCGGCGATTGCACACGGCCTCGATGTAACCGACCCCAACCCCGCCTACCAGATGGCAGTTCGGAGACTCTGCAGGGTGTTGGACGTGGTCATGCCGGTGAGCCGCGCGACCGGAAAAGAGCTCATCGCCCGCGGCCTGTCTCGCGGGCGAATGCAGGTGGTGCCAAACGCGGTCGACGTCGATCGGTTCACGAGAGACACCGCAGATCAAACCCGAGAACCGACATCGAAAATCGAGAGCGCCCCCTCGTTGCCCGTAGACGCGTTTCTCCTCGTCGGTGTGGGGCGCCTAGTTCGTCGCAAAGGATTCGCATGGTTCATCGAGAATGTCATGCCCAAGCTGCCCGACCGGGTCGTGCTGTGGCTGGCCGGTGACGGCCCAGAGCGTCAAGCGATCGAGGCGGCAATCGCTCGCAACGCGCTACAACAGCGCGTGCGCTGCTTGGGCAAGATCAGTGAAGAAGAGCTCATCGCGCTCTACAAGATGGGGCAGCTCTTCGTGATGCCCAACATCAACGTGCCCGGCGACATGGAAGGCTTCGGAATCGTGATGCTCGAAGCGGGCGTCTGCGGCCTCCCGACGCTGGCGGCCGATCTCGAAGGTATCCGAGACGTGATCGAGGAAGGCGTGAACGGTTGGTTTGCACCAAGCGGCAACGCCAAGGCATTCGTCGACCGCATTCAAAGACTACTCGACGCCCCAGATGAGCTACGACGGGCGAGCAAGCGAACGGCGGAATACGTGTCATCGACGTATCGGTGGAACACCACTGCACAGCGCTATCTCGACATCCTGAAAAGGGCTTAGTCGCTTCTCCGACGTTGATGCCGCAGTCGTACTAGCGCTGACCCAGCCGCCGTTTGACAGCTCTCCCGGTCAGTGCTGACATCCCCTGCCATGAAAGTACGGAGTAACAGCTTCCAGGACGGCGATTTCATCGCAGCGCGATATGCGCTCGGCAAGAGAAGCGCCGAGGGCAAAATCGACTTCGCGGAGAACAAGAACCCACATCTCGAGTGGTCGGACCTTCCCGATGGGACCCAGTCGCTCGCCATTCTCTGCATCGACGCAGACGCACCCACCAAGCCGGACGACGTCAACAAGGAAGGCCGGGTCGTTCCAGCGGATTTGCCGCGTGCCGACTTCGCGCACTGGGTCGTCGTCGATGTGTCCCTGAGCGCGTTTATCGAGGAAGGCGCCTTCAGCGACGGCGTAACCGCGCATGGCAAGGAGGGGCCCGCAGGGCCTGAGGGAACGCGCCAAGGGATCAACGACTACACCGGGTGGTTTGCTGGCGATCCCGATATGAAGGGCGACTACTACGGCTACGATGGCCCCTGTCCCCCGTTCAACGACAGCATCGTCCATCGCTATCGCTTCACGGTGTATGCACTCGACGTCGCGACCACCCCCGTGGACGGAAAGTTCACGAGCCAAGACGTGCTTTCTGCCATCGACGGGCACGTCCTCGCGGAGGCGAGCATCGCCTGCAAATACAGGATCAACCCGGACGCCCAGGAGCTCTAAGCTCCCCCGATGACCCGCCAGGAAAAAGCGGACCGCATCGGTGAAATCCTCGATGAGCTCTACCCCAAGCCACCGATCCCTCTCGACCATCAAAGTCCGTTTACGCTCCTCGTGTCGGTCATGTTGAGTGCGCAGACGACCGACAAAAAGGTCAACGAGGTCACACCAGCTCTCTTTGCGAAGGCTCCCAACGCGAAGGCGATGGCGGAGCTTCCAGTCGAAGAGATTCTGAGCGTCATCCGAACCGTGGGTCTCGCGCCCACCAAAGCAAAGAACCTCAAGGCGATGGCGACGCTTCTCCTGGAGCGGTACGGGGGTGCAGTCCCGGCCGACATCGACGCGCTCGAGGCGCTCCCCGGCGTGGGCCACAAGACGGCTTCCGTCATGATGTGCCAGGCTTTCAACAAGCCGGCCTTTCCAGTCGACACTCACATCCACAGGCTTGCCGCTCGATGGGGCCTCTCCGATGGCAAGAACGTCGCCAGGACTGAGGCCGATCTCAAGAAAGTCTTTCCCGAGGACACCTGGATTCGACGCCATCTTCAGATCATCTATTTTGGTCGGGACCATTGCCCTGCTCGCGGTCACGATCTGAGCCATTGCAAGATCTGCAGTTGGGCGGCCACCAAAAAGCGAATTGCGGAAGAATCACGACGTCGCTGAACGACGCACTGGTCGAGTCTGTGTACACGACCCATATTCCACGTCATGAGCATCGAGTTTCGGCTGTTGGGGATTCCGGTCCGGATCCATTTGTGGTTCTGGCTGATGGCCCTGTGGCTGTGGACGCTGAACATGGCGGAAGGCTGGGCTGGCCTCGTCGTTTGGGTGGCCGTCGTGCTCCAAGCGATCCTCATGCACGAGTTCGGGCATGCACTCGCGGGAAGGGCGTTTGGCAGAACTCCTCGAATTGAGCTCGTCGCGTTGGGTGGGATTACTTGGTGGGAGCAAAGAGAGCCGATGAGCCCGGCTCGCAATCTCATCGTAAGCGCGGCGGGGCCAGTGGTTGGCATCTTCGTGGGCTCGCTTTCCCTCGTGTTGATGGACTTGCTTCGAATTCCCGACCCATCGCTCGGACGATATCTCTTTCGATCGCTAGTTTGGGTCAATCTCGGATGGGGGCTTCTCAACTTGCTGCCGATAATGCCGCTCGACGGAGGCAACATCATGGCTGCGCTCTTCGATTTCGTGGCTCCGTCGCGCGGGCGACTTCTTGCCTCGTATGTCTCTTTCGCAGTGATCGGGATGCTCTTCGTGATGACGGTCGCCACTCGGATGTACCCCGCCACGATTCTCCTCTTGCTGCTCGGTTTCAGCACGTACCAGGTCTTTCGAGTGGAGCGGCAGCGATTCACGATGCATCCACGTGGGCTGGTCGAGCAGGCTTTCATGGCCCTCGAGCGGGGCGATGGCCCGGGTCTGGTCGAGGCGGCGTCACAGCTCGTGGCCAAGGGCGGCTCGACCGGGGAGCTCGATGAAGCCTTCCACCTTCTCGCCTGGGGACGACTTCTCGCGGGTGAGCCCCGAGAAGCCGACGCGGCACTTCGGTCGATGTCGGGTGAGCGCACCGCCGATCCCGCGCTCGAAGGCGCGGTGCTGGTCGAGCTCGGCCGGCCGAGCGACGCGATCCCGCTTCTCGAAGAGGCCTGCGAAAGGGGCGGAAGCTTTGCCGAGGGCTACTACGTCGAGGCGGTCCGTGATCTCGGAGCGTTCTCGCAGGCCGTGCAATTCCTGTCCCGCCCGGGCGCGCCTCGGCTTTCGGCCAGGGCCGTTCATGCGCTCCAGCAGCTCGCGATGACCGCGCAGGCGTTCGAAGCGGCCAAGAAGCTTGCCTCTTTACCCGTGCTATCGGGGCCAACGGATCAAGAAAACGCCTAATTCCGGAGGCTTAGCTCGGGAACGCTGATTCTTGCATCTATGCGAATATTAGAATATATACCCTCTGTGGGGTCTGCCCTGGCCGAATCCCCGAGGTGGGAGCTTTATCGGTTGCTCAGCGAGCCGAGCCGACTGCGTTTGATCGGGCTCACCTCCGAGGACGAGCTGACGATTGGTGAGCTCGCAGAGCTGACCGGGGAAGCTCAGCCAAATGTGTCGAAACATCTCAAGCAGCTGCGCGAAGCCGGGCTCGTGATCGTTCGCCGCCAAGGGACCCGCGCGCTCGCCCGACTGACCCCCGACCTCGATGGCGATCCGCTGTTGACCGACGCGGTGCAGGCGGGTCGAAAGCTCTGCATCGAAGATGGAAGCCTCGCGCGAGTCGCCCAGGTCATCCGAGCGCGCGACGAGCGAACCCGAGCGTTCTTTGCTCAGCCCGCCGATCACACTGCCACGCCCCCCGTTGCCGAGTGGTCTGCATATCTCACGGCATTGCGCGCATTGATGCCGCGCCGCGGGCTTGCCGTCGACATGGGCACGGGAGATGGGGCCCTCGTCGAATTGCTGGCACCGCTCTTTGACCGCGTCATCGCCGTGGATCGTTCCGAAGAGCAGCTCAAAACCGCAGCGCGCAGGCTATCGAGCAGGCGATACGACCACGTGGAGCTGATTCAGGCCGACTACGAAGATCCATGTGTACTTTCTCGCGTGCAAGAGCTCGGTGGCGCCGACGCGGTGCTCGCCGTGAGGTTGCTGCATCACGCGCCTCGTCCCCAGAAGCTCATTTCTTTGCTGGCTTCTCTCGCACGGCCCGGTGGGCGAGTGCTGGTGATCGACTACTGCGCTCACCAAGACGAACGCATGCATGATCGCCAGGCCGACCTATGGCTCGGCTTCGAGTCAGGCGAGCTCGTCGGCTTTGCCGGGGCGGCCGGGTTGATCG
>JBFICQ010000265.1:0-4735 GCA_041581895.1 Polyangiales bacterium
ACCCAAAAGGCTCGATCGCTCTGCGTGGCCACGAAAAGAGCCTAGGCTCAGCCGACGATCTCGGCCACTGCTTCATCGACGGCATCGAGAACTTGGGGCACCTCGCCGAGGTGGTTGGGCCAGTGAGGGGAGAACCGAACGAGACCGTCGGGCGTGTTGCACACCACTCCCCTTCTGCCGAGCTCCGCGGACAGCCTGGTCGGTGGAACGCCATCGGGGGCTTCCACGCTCAGCAATGTCGACCGAGCGGTTGCCGCGCGAGAACGATGACTGGCGAAGCCACGTTCGACCAACCCCTGCTCGAGGGCGTCGAGGTACGCATTCGTATGGTGATGGATCGCATCGACCCCGAGCTCGCGCAATGACTCCACCGAAAGGCCGAGCGCTGCGATACCCAGTACATTGGTCGTTCCGATCTCGAATACCTGGGCGCTCGTCTTGAGCGGATTGTCGTAGCGGAGCGTCGGCTCGTCGCGGATCAAGAACTCGATTGGGTCCTCGTGGCTGAGCCATCCGGCGAGGCGTGGATCGCAATTGGCAGCGCACCGCTCGGCAACGTAGAGAAAGCCAGCCCCCTCGGGGCCCATGAGGTGCTTGTGGCTTCCGCTGCTCAGGTAGTCGATGCCGCAGGACACGTCCATCGGCGTCGCGCCGAGGGCTTGGATGGCGTCGACGAACAGCTCGGCTCCGTAACGATGGCAAAGCGCTGCCATCTCGGCGAACGGCATACGCAGACCTGTCTTGTACTGCACGGCGCTCACCGCGACCAACCGCAACCCGCGCTCGAGCGCCCGCTCGAGCTCTGCAAGCCCTTCGTCGGCGGAGCGTTGAAATGGCTCGAGGGAGTGCCAGCAAAGCTCGAGCTCGAACTCTCGGGCCGCCTGCTGCCACGGCGTCACGTTGGCAGGGAACTCGCCGTCGAAGAGGAGCACCCGATCGCCTTTTTGCCATCGCAGGCCAAACGCGATGTCGATCACCCCGTGCGTCGTGTTTGAAACGAAGGCGATCTCGCGCGGGGAAGCGTTTATCAGTGCTGCAAGATCCCTACGAACGTCTCGTATCCTGGGCGCCCACTCGCCGAAGCCAACCATCCCGCCGCGCGCGTACGCTGCGCTCACCTCCGCGATTCGATCGCGGACCGGCGCAGACAGAGGGGCGATTGCCGCATGAGCGAGATATGCGACGCAGGTTAGGTCAGGAAACAGGGATCGATCGCCGAGCGCAGGCTTGGACATGACGTCATTTCTCGTCAAGACGTTTCAGGGTCAGGATCACATCGCCCCTCACGACATCATCTCCATCGCTCGGCAGGATCTTCTGCACCACCGCCAATTTGGGCAACGATTCACCTTGGAACACGAGCCTATTGAATGTCTTCATGACCTCGAGCAGACCCACGGTCTGGCCGGTTTGAACGGTGTCCCCCTCGCTGATGAACGCTGCCTCGGTCGGAGAGGGACGGCTGTAGAAACGTCCGCTCATCGGCGCCACGAACGAAAGCCCCCCCCCGGCACCCGGAGCTTGGCGCGGCGCGGAGGCAGGCGCCTTCGCTCCGACGGTGCGAGTCGTCGATAGGGTGAAGAGCGTATCCCCGTATTGGACGGGTGCCCGCCTCCGACCCCCGCCGACGCTCGAAATCACGCGACCGGTCACCCCCGTCGGTACGCGCAACGCGTGCTTCACGCCCAACACTTCGATGCTTCCGACGATCTGCCCCTCCGACACCAGCTCCCCCACCGTCGCTGTCGAAGTAAAGATTCCCACCGTCGGTGCGGTGAGCTCGGTCTCGGCGTCACGGCGCGTGGTGCCCAACAAATACGCATCGGTCACGCGGGGCCCCCGCCTGTGAGCACATCGAGGTCGTGCATCGTCCAGATGCGTGGATTCTTCACGCGCCGGTAACCGACGCCTTGGTAGCTCATTTCGACCAGCAGGCAAAGCCAGTCGCGCAACTCGTCCAATTGAACGATCTCGTCGGTGTCGAGTTGTCTGGCGGCGACGTACGGATCCATGTCGGCGTCGATGCGCGCCTCGACCTCGGCCATCTTCTTTTCGATCTCGGCTCGCTCCTTGGGGTCTTTGGTGACGATCTCGAAGTTGTCATCGAGCTTGCTGTTGTACGACGCGATCGCCAGCGTTCGCCCCTCCATGACGCTCAGTCGTGAAATGGGCGTCGAGAGCTGGACGACGGGGTCGTAAGGAAGCCCCGCCATGGCGTAGTATCCCGCGCCCGAGGCTTTGCGGAGCAGCACGGTAAACATCGGGGTCTGATTCGTGCTGTTCGTGTAGATGAGGTTCGAGCCGTAGGCGAGCAGCCCGTGTCGCTCGGCCTCGGCACCGATGTCGAACCCGCTAATGTCTTGAAGCCAGATCAGCGGAAGACCGTCGCTGTCGCAGGCACGGCTAAACTCGCTGATCTTGGCGATGCCTTGGCGATACAGAATTCCGGCCGGCCGCAGCTCAGCTGGAGCCTCGGGATCCTCGATGAGCCCTTGCCGATTGATTACGAACCCGGCGTAAAGTCCGCCCACGCGGCCGACTCCGCAGATCATCTCGCGACCAACCGACGGGAGCACCTCCCAGAAGAGGCTCTGATCGCACAGGCGCGCGAGGACCTCTTCGGCTTCGTAGGCTTGACGGTGGTCGACTGGGATCAAGCCGGGAAGCTCCGATGTCGGATAGCTTGGCTCCATCGACTCGACGCCGCCTCGATAAAACGCCGCTCCGGAGCTCGGCAAACGCGCGACCTCATGGCGCATGCAAGCGATCAAGGTCTCATCGTCCGGTACGCGTTCGTCCGCGCATCCTGACTGGTGCACGTGAATCTCTGGACCGCCGATGTCGAGCGAGGTGATGTGCTGGCTCTTGGCTCCCTTGATGAGCGCTGCACCGGCAATGACCATGTACGCCTGCTCGGTCATGTAGACGCGGTCGCTGATGATCGGCATGTAGCCACCGCCTGCAATGCAGTCCCCGAACACGCCGGCGATCTGGGGCACGCCCTCCGCGGAGAGCAAACTGTTCATCTTGAAGATGTGGCCTGCCCCCGTGGCGCCCGCGAAGCTCTTCCTTTGCTCCGGAAGGTAAAGCCCACTGCAGTCCACCAGATAGAGTGTAGGAAGCCGCAATCGGCGCGCTATCTCCTGAGCGCGCTGGATCTTTTCGGGCGTCTTTGGCCACCAGGCGCCCGACGCTACCGTGTTGTCGTTGGCGATGACCACGCACCATCGGTCCTCGATCCGCGCAAAGGTGGTCACAACGCCGGCCGCCGGTGATTGGAGACCGTCGAAGTCGACCCCGTAGTTGACGAACGTGCCGACCTCATAGAGCCGAGTGCCCTCGTCTTTGAGCCGTTCGAGGCGCTCCCGAGTGGTGAGCTTCCCTTTTTTATGAACGCGGTCGATGTACTTGGGGCCCCATCCCACTCGAACCTCGCCGCGGCGAGCGTCTAGCTTTTCGATGAGCGGCTCGTGGCTCGTGACTTCGCGATCGAACTCGGCTCGATCGACGACCGACGCGCGTTCTTTTCCGACCGGAACTAAAGGTACGTGTGGCATCAGTCACCCCACCCTGGCACGGCACGCGTGTCGTACCGATTGTCTCGAAACGCATCCGACGCCAACACCGACAAATGCATCGGGATGGTCGTCGAGATGCCCTCACAGCGAAGCTCTCGAAGCGTGTTGAGCAGCCGGTCGCACGCCGATTCACGGTCCTTTCCCCACGCAATCACTTTGCACACCAGGCTGTCGTAATGGGGCGGCACTTCGTATCCCTCTTCGACGTGCGTGTCGATGCGGATGCCGTCGCTTTCGATCGCTTCCCAATGTTCGATGACGCCGGGGCTCGGCGCAAAAGCATTCGATGGGTCTTCCGCGTTGATGCGACACTCGATGGCGTGCCCAAGGAGCTCGATGTCCTCCTGCGAAAACCACAAAGGCTCTCCCGCTGCGATTCGGATCTGAGCTTCCACGAGGTCGACACCCGCTCGCATCTCGGTAACGGGATGCTCGACCTGTAGCCGAGCGTTCATTTCCATGAAACGGAGCGCACCGCTTTCGTCGAGCAGGAATTCCATCGTACCGGCGCCGACGTACCCAATCTCATGCGTAGCTTGGACCGCCGCTTCGAGCGTCCGAGCACGTTCGGTTTCGTCGAGGACTAGAGCGGGCGACTCTTCGATGAGCTTCTGATGCTTACGCTGTATCGAACAGTCGCGCTCGCCGAGGTGAACGACGTGGCCGTATTTGTCGGCCAAAAGCTGGATCTCGATGTGACGCCCACCTTCGATGAGCTTTTCGAGGTAGAGCCGGTCATCCGCGAATGCAGCGCGCGCCTCGGCCTGGGCGGAATCAAACGCCTCCTTCAGCTCGGCTAGGTCCCGAACGACCCGCATTCCGCGCCCGCCGCCCCCGCTCTCGGCTTTGATAAGAACCGGCAGGCCCAACGACTCGATCAGCTCGGCCGCGTGATCGACGTCCCCCAAAACTCCGTCGCTTCCGGGAATCACCTTCAACCCGGCTCGCGCCATGGCGGCTTTGGCCGGGGTCTTGCGCCCGAGCTTTTGCATCACGGAAGCCGGGGGCCCGATGAACGTCACGCCGTGCGCCTCGCACAACGACGCGAAGAGCGGGTTTTCAGCGAGGAATCCCCAGCCTGGATGAAGGGCGCTGCACTGGCTTTGAATCGCGGCCTGCACGATGCGGTCTCTCGCAAGGTAGCTTTCATTCGAACG
>JBFICQ010000266.1:0-4729 GCA_041581895.1 Polyangiales bacterium
CCGGCCTAGCGGGTTCTAAGCTCGTCATCGTTGCGCCCCGACCTTAGCGCGGGAACTAACCGCTTCAAGCAACGATCAAAATAGGGACTGCGTCATTCATGAGATGACAACCTCGACCTATACGAGGGTTGGTTTGGGGGTGCGTGGACCGCGGCTCACTCCGAACCGCCTTGCTCAGGGCCGAAACACGCGGGGTTGGCAAAGCAGGCCCGCGCGGTTTCGGCGAGCACGCCTGCCTGGTAGCCGTCGACGAACCGGTGGTCGACGGTAGCGCTGATCGTAATTAGCTTTCGCACCGTGAGCTCGCCATCGACAACCGAAGGCTGCTCGCGAATTGCTCCGATCAGGAGGTACAGCGGCACGTGCGCAAAGGGCGTAGGTGGCATGTACCCTTCGTCCAGCCCAAACATGCCTACGTTCGAGACGACACAGGCGCCAAACGGGAACCGCTCGAGCCCCGCCGACCTGAGCTCGAGGCCGGCCGACCCGCTCAACCATCCGATTACGCCGATCGTTGGGCGCAGCGCCCAGGTCGGCAGCGAGCGAAGAATCCGCTTTCCACTTTCGAAAACCTCGTCTTTGCCCCCGCGGACTTTGGTGCTGCGCTGCTTGAGCTCGCGGGCGAGCTCGACGATCGACTTCTGATCGAGGTTTTCGACCTTGACCTTCCCGAGGTCGGCTCCCTCACCGATGTTGACGACGAAAGAAACGTCCACGGTCTGGTGCTGATGATAGACCCCAAAGCGAAGGAACCCGTTCAGCCCGGGTGACTTGGCCAGCGCCTCGGCCACTGCCTTCCCAACGAAGTGGGTCATGGTGACCTTCACGCCCGTTTCCTTGCTTAGGTGGTCGAGGTGCTCGAGCACGGCGGTCGCATCGAGCGTCATTTTGCCGTAGATGTTTCCCTCGCGCGGCGAGCCCCACGTTGCGATCGCAAGCTTGCGGCGTGTGGTCATCTTCGACATGCCAAAGGCATAACACGATCGATGTGCGAAAGCGCCCCGCATCGGCCGACTATCGCGATCTCGACCGAGTTTCTGATAGCGTCACAAGTCGTGTCCTCCCCATGTGCCCTCTCAGGAACGATGCGCGCGACTGCGGCAGAAGCACTCCAGTCGCTGGAACGCGCATTTGCTGAGGCCCACGTGTTCATTACTGAAGCTCACCAGTTGGGTGGCCTCGCCCTGGTCTTGCATTGGGACATGGAAGCCGACCACCGCCGAGAGTTCGAGGCGGCGCTGCTCGCGGTGCTCCTCCGACTCGACATCGAATCGAGGAAACGGCTACACGACCCATGGCAAGGGGCTCTCGAGGGCTCACTCTATGTGGCGCTCGAACATGGAGGTCGCGATGAGAGAGTGACGGTCCCCGCTGTTCCGGGGTGAATGAACGTGCCATCGTCCGGCCATGAGTGACCTCCGCGCCGCACGCCGCGTGGCCAAGGAGCGCCTGGGCGTGCAACGACTGCACCGTGAGCAGGCGCAGGCTATCGAAGCGGTGCTCCGGAGGCGGGACACGCTCGTCGTCTTACCGACTGGCTTTGGAAAATCCCTCATCTATCAGGTCCCAGCTCTGTTGCTCGAGAGGCCTACGATCGTGATCTCACCGCTGATTTCACTGATGCGCGATCAGGAGCGAAAGCTCCGCCAACGCCATCTGCCAGTCGCGCGGATCGATAGTACCCTTCGGGCGACGACTCGCAGGCAGGTGTTGGCTCGCGTCAGAAAAGGCGGCTCGCTCATCGTGCTCACCACACCCGAGACCCTCGAGTCACTGGCCGAGTCGACGTTTGCCGCGACGAAGCCCGCGCTCTTATGCATCGACGAGGCGCACTGCATTTCCGAATGGGGGCACGATTTCCGTCCTGCATATCTTCGGCTCGGAGCGCAGCGGCAGGTGCTTGGCAACCCCGTCCTGCTGGCACTTACCGCGACTGCGACCCCGCGCGTTCGCAAAGACATCATTAAGCGACTCGGCATGAAGAAGCCACTCGAAGTGCTTGCGCCTCCGCATCGCCCGAATCTGCGTCTCGGGGTTCACATCGCGCCTGGTGATCAAAAGATTACCACCGCTGCTCGTTTGATTCGGCGACTGCGAAGACCCGGTGTCATCTATTGCTCCACCACGAAAGCCGTCGACCAGGTGGCCGGTGCCCTTTCCCGCGCGCAGATCCCATCGGCTCGCTACCACGGAAAAATGAAGGCGTCCGAGCGTACGTCAGCTCAGCGGAAGTTCATGAAGTCGAAGCGACGCATGGTCATGGTCGCCACGAGCGCTTTCGGAATGGGCATCGACAAGCCCGACATCCGTTACATCCTTCACTACCAGGCACCCGGCTCGCTCGAGCAGTTCGTTCAAGAGTCTGGCCGGGCCGGGCGGGATGGAAAGCGCTCGGACTGCATTCTTCTGTTCGATCCGGATGACCTGAATATTCAGGAGTACCTTCAGAAGCAGGGGCGAGCGGACCCGGCGCAGGTTCGACGGGTTACCAAAGCGCTTGGGAGCTGGTTCGATGAAGGCAAGAGGGTGACAACCAAAGAGCTCGCGCTTTCCGCGCGGGTGCCGTTGACAGTGGCACGCTCCTGTGCCGCCCAACTGGAGGAACTCGGGCTCATCACGATGGTCAAACGAGGCCACTACGGTAGCCGCGTCGAACCGGAAGAGCTTCGCGCGGGCGCTAAGGAGCTTGCGGCGCGTCTCGAAACGCTTCGTCGCCAGGACGTGAAGCGCTTGGCCGCCCTGGCCGATTACGCGGAGACCGAGGAGTGCCGCAGCCGCTTCATCCGTCGTTACTTCGGTGAAACCGATCCTCCCGAGTGCGGCATCTGCGACAACTGCCGAAAACGCCGAGCTGTCCCGTCCCGACGCGCTGGTCGACGACGCCGGCCAAAACGGGCGAAATTGGGTTCGTAGAAGCACCAGGTCTCTTCTTTCCGCGAGCGTCCTATACTCCAGCCGATGGCCGACGAAGAGGCACCCCAAGATCTAGCCGAACGAATTCGGCGAATCGCTGCCACGATTGCAGACGAGGTCGACAAGCGCTTGGTTTTCGGTGACGAGTCGTCCTCGATCTTCGACGTCGCAGCGCGGTCCCTCGGAGCAACGATGGATCGATGGGGCCAAAACCCGAGCCTGAGGCGGCTCATTGGCGGTGTGCAGCGCGACGTGCTGACGAGCCAAGGCGAGCGGGTGGAGCTCTCGGCGACCTTGGGGATGGCGAGCAAGCTCGGCACGATTGCGCGCTTTTACGTAGACGATGCCGTGGTTGGTGAGGTGCCGATCGGCAGCACCGCCGAAGTGCGTACGGTCATCGACGCACCTGGGCCGGGCCTCCATCGAGTCGGCGTCAAGGTGTGCAACGACAAAGGTGAGGTCGTATCCGATCTCATCGGCCAACGACTGCTGCAAGTGGCGAGCGGTCGCCCAGTCGCCTTGGTGCATGCGGCTCTTTTGCTTCCTCGCCCTACAAGGGATCCGACCCCCACAACTTCGACGCTCGATGCCCTGCGTGCGTTGATCGACCAGGGTTTCGAGATTGTCTACTTCGACATACACGACAAGAACCGGGACGCCCTCATTCACGACGAGCTCGTCAAGCAGCGGCTGCCGCCTGGGGCAATCCTCGTCTATTCGGCCGAGGAACAAGAACTCAGGAGCCTAGGCGTCCATTTCGTCAAGATGTTTGCAACGGCGGCGATACGCCGGCTGCGTGCGAAAGGTGTGCCCGTCACGACGGTCCTGACCGAGCGCGACGACGATTCAGTCGAGAGCCGCACCGAACGGGTGAGCGTGATCACGCCTTCGACGGCTCTCAAACGGGCGCGTGCCGGTGCGTTTGGTCCCGAGGTCGAGCAGGCGGCGCAGCTCCTTCGTGAAAGGGCAAGCAGCACTCCGCTCGATTGGCGCTTCGATCAGACCACCTCGTCACGCCTCGTTCCTGGCAACTCGTTTCACGCCGAGCTCGACAATGAGAGCGCGCGTCAGCGGCTGTTTGATGCGTTTGAAGAAGCTCTCTCGACGATTCACGTTCAGTTCTACATCGTACGGCCCAGTGATTTCACCGAGCATTTGATCGTCAAGCTCATCCAGCGAGGGCGCGCCGGGGTGAAGGTACGGTTCATGGTAGACGCACTGTACTCGGACGAAGAAGTCCTCGGTCGCCTCAATCCCCTGATCTTATCCTTGAAGGAAGAAGACAACATCGAAGTGCTCGCGGTTCACCCGATCGAATCGCGCAGGCAGGTCGGTGTATCGAGCTTGAAGGGACGAGACCACCGCAAGCTCGTGATCATCGACGGCTGCCGAGCTTTCGTTACAGGCCGGAACGCAAGCGACGAGTACTTCTTGGGGTTCGATGAGGTGCCCGTGCACGACAACACGCGTCATGAACGCATCCCGTGGCTCGACGCCCACGTGGAGCTCACTGGACCGCTCGTTCGGCAGGTACAGGAAACGTTCATGCACACCTGGCAACGGCAAGGGGGGGCCGAAATCCCCAGAGACCAGGACGTCTTGCCAAAGCTCGATCCGGTTGGCTCCGCCGCCGGTCGGCTGGTCGTCCATCGAGGGCTCGCCGACACCAACGGCCTGGCGATGTACGAAACGATGTTTGATCTCGCCGAAGACCACGTCTACATCGTCAACGACTTTCCGATCGTACCGGCGCTCGAACGAGCGATCCTCCGGCTCTTGGACCGAGATGTCACCGTAAAGCTTCTCACCGGAAACG
>JBFICQ010000267.1:0-4722 GCA_041581895.1 Polyangiales bacterium
CATGGCCGGCGAAGCCCCCGTTGGCTTGCGGCTTCGACCGCAGTATCGGTGACGCAGCGCGAGCCGTCCGACCCATGGCCGTGTCCCGTGTGGCGCTACAAGCCGAGCCAGCTTCGCGCGTCGAGATTCTTCGTCCCGCGCCGCACCTCAAAGAACAAAATCGCATCGGGCCCCGTGGCGTCGAGCGTCCCTACCCGCGTGCTCATCCCGACCCAATCGCCAACGCGAACATCGCTTTGGCCGAGGCCCCCGTAGACCGTGTAGAAGCTGTTGCCGTGATCGAGGATGACCATCAGGCCGTAGGCGCCGTAGTTCTGCGCGAAGGCCACGCGACCGTCGGCGGCTGCGAAGACGGGCCCACCTGGGCGGCCGTAAAACTCGAGGCCTGGCGCCCCCTCGCGCTGCGCGTCGCCAACCCGCAACGAACCCTGCACCGGAAGCGCGAGCTCGCCCCGCATCTGTGCGAAGCCGTCCCCGAGGTCGTCCATGTCGCCCGAGACCCGAATGCGCCCGTACGACAGCGTCTCTTCGGGCGGCGGCTCGTAAGACTGGCCGCTCAGGGTTTCGTGAAAGAGCGAGGCGCTTCGTTGGCTGTGCTCGAGCTCTTCTTTCTTCGTCTCCAGCGCGTGCAACATGACCTGAGACTGCTGAAGCTCCGCGGCGAGATCCTTCTCTTCGACTCGAAGCGCCGCGCCGCGTTCTTCGAGAAACTCCATCGTGTCGAGGTCGGCTTTGACCATCCTCGAAAGCCGCTGGACCCTGGCAAGGTGTTGCATGAGCGCATCAAAGCCTCCCGCAACCGGCAACATCCCGGCACGCCGCACCCGATAAAGCGCGCGAGCACGCTCGTGCAAGCGGCTCTCCGCCTTGCCTCGTTGGTTCTGCAGCCCCGAAATTTCGGTATCGATCTGGGCCTGGCGGGTTTGGGCGTGCTCGATCCGAGCGAGGTGTTCGGCGATCGCGCCTTCGACGGCGGCCACGTCGGTGAGCTCGGCCACACCCGGCTCGGGCTCTGCGCCAGCCGAAGTCGCGGCCAGCGCTACGGCGATCAAAACCCAGAATCGACTTTCGGTTTTCATGTCACACCGACAGGTAGCGCCGCACCGAGAGGGCGCTGCCGATCGCCCCGATCAGCGCGCCACCAGCCAGCAACAGCAACCAGGTCCACACACTCAGGAACACCACCCGGCTTCCCGTGAGGGCAGCCAGCGTCGAGTCGACCGATTCATGCAGGGCGAGGTAGCCCGCCAGCAGTGCCAAGATCGCCAACAACGCTGACGCAAAGCCCTGAAACATGCCCTCCAGCACGAACGGCCCGCGCACGAACCCATTGGTGGCCCCGCAGAGCTTCATCACCTCGATCTCTTGGCGGCGGCGCGCCACTGCGAGCCGAATCGTGTTCCCGATGACCGCGATCACGCAGAACATGACCAACAACGCCAGCCCGGCCGCGAGCATGCGCGCCCCCCAGAGCAGGTGGTCGAGCTTTTGAAACCAGCTGCCATAGCTTTCGACGTCGCTCACTGCGCGAAACTGCGAGAGCCGCGTCGCGATCGATTCGCTCCGTTCTCGGGTGACTCCGTGGACGAGGCTCACCTCGAGCGATGCCGGAAACACCTCCTTGGGAAGCGAGCTCAAGTCGGCGCCGACGTCGGCCTCTTCGAGAAAGGATGCTTTGGCCTGCTCGGGCGTCACGTGGGTGACTTCGTGCACGTCGCTCAGCCCCTCGAGCACCACTCGGAGCTGCGCAATGTCTTGCGGATCGGCGTCGTCTTTGAGGAACAAGGTGATGCGACCGCTCTGCCCCCACCGATCGGCGGCGACATCGAGATTGGTCACCCCGAGCAGCGTCGCTCCGAGACACAAAAAGGCAACCGCCAAGCTCGAAACCGCGACGATATAGAGTCGGCGCTCCTCGCGAAGCCCCCGTTTCGCACGTGTCATGGCGCTCTTCAGGTCCATCGTTTCACCCCACAAGCGTGTGAATGCCACTGCCTGGCCAGTGCTTGAGCCCTCGTTGAGCCTCGACCACGCGACCTTCGTCGATCGCGATGAGGCGATGGTCCCGCTTGGAAATCAGCGAGTGGTCGTGCGTGGCGAACAGGACAGTCGTCCCCGTCGTGTTGATCTCCTCGAACAGGGTCAAAATGTCGATGGCGAGGTGCGGATCGAGGTTTCCCGTGGGCTCATCCGCCAGGATCAGGGCTGGCTCCGGTACGATCGCACGCGCGACGGCAACCCGCTGTTTCTCGCCGCCAGACAGATTGCTGGTTTGCTCGTCGCCGCGCCCGTTGAGCCCCACTCGCTCGAGGGCCTCGGCGACGCGCGACCGGATCAGCCTTTGCGGCATCGAAAGAATTTCCAGAGCGACGGCGATGTTCTCGAACACCGTCCAGTGATCGATGATCCTGAAATCCTGAAAGACGATGCCGAGGTTGCGTCGCAAAAAAGGAATCGACTTGTCGGTGAGCCGGCCGATGTCGCGGCCGCAGAAGAGCACCCGCCCTTCGTCGACCATGAGCTCTCGGTAAAGCAGCTTCAGCAGCGTGCTCTTCCCCGCGCCACTCGGGCCGGTTATGAAGGCGAACTCTCCTCGCTCGACCTTGAGATTGACGCCCCGCAGCGTCGGCTGGTCGGGCCGGAAGAACTTGTAGACCTCCTCGAGGACCAGAATCGGCCTTGCGATCGCGGGCTGACTCGCACGGGTCCCGGCGCGGAAGAATGGAAACGGGCGAACGACCTTGGTTCCCTGCATAGAGTCCGGCTACCCCGGGGGGCTCTCGGGGGGCAAGAAAACGACCAAGAATCCGGGGTTGCCGCGGCCCTGGCGGCGGCTAGAGTCGGCGGAGCATGGGCACGAGGGCGGTCGAGTACGAATCGGCGGACAGAATTGGGGTTCTGACGCTAAATCGACCCGAGCAGCGAAACGCCATGAGCCCCGAGCTCCTCGACACCTTCGCCGAGCAGATCGAAGTCGCCCAAAACGACGCCGACATTCGTTGTTTGGTCATCACGGGCAAGGGTCGCTGCTTCAGCGCCGGGGCCGATCTCCGGTCTTCGTTGCAGCGCGACGATCTCGGCAAGGCTTCCCGGGAGGCGTCCTATGCGATGTACGAGCCCTTCTTGCGGGTGCTAGACGTCAGGGTTCCGTTGATCGCCGCGCTCAACGGCCATACCGTGGGGGGTGGGTTTGGGCTGGCCCTCCTGGCCGACATTCGCGTCGCCAATCGCGATTCGAAATACGGCGCCAATTTCGCGCGCTTGGGGATCCATTCTGGACTCGGCATCAGCTATGTGCTCCCCCGGTTGGTCGGTCCCGCCCACGCTGCCGAGCTTCTCTTCACCGGCTCGCTCATCCGCGGGAGCGAGGCGTTGCGAATCGGGTTGGTGAGCCACGCGGTGGAAGCCGGCGACGTGCTACCGACCGCGTTTGGAATCGCGCGCGCCATCGCGGCTTCCGCGCCCCTTGCCGTTCAGACGATGAAGGCCTCGATCCGCCGGGGGCTCGGGTGGGAGATTCGGCAGGCCGCGATCGAAGAAGCCGCGCTCCAAGCCGAGAGCCTCCATACGGAAGACGCCGAAGAGGGCATCAGCGCAGTCCTGCAGAAGCGAGAACCTGAGTTCAGGGGCAAATAAGCGCTAAGATCGAACAGACAGGAATGCTAACCACCCCCGAGCTACCGATCTCGTTGGAGCAAGTACCCGAGGCCTTGCGCCGCTTCGCCGATCCCAACGCCCCTACTGCCGCCCGAATGATGGCGGCCAAGGGCATGGTCCCCGTCAAGGGCGCCGATCTGGTGTTGCTGCTCACGCAGCTATCGGCCGATGCAGACGACGGGGTAAGCCAGACCGCTACCGATACCCTGGTCGGGCTTCCGGAAAACGTGTTGCACCCGGCTTGCAAAGCGGACCTGCCAGCGGCTGTGCTCCACGAGGTCGCCCTTCGGTTTTCAAACGACGACGAGGTCTTGGCGCGACTGGCTTCGAACCACGCTGTCGCCGACGGCACCATCGCGCGCATTTCGAGTCACTGCCCCGAGCGAATCACCGAAATCATCGCCATCAATCAGCAACGGCTGATCGGTGCCCCGGAGATCATCGAGGCGCTTTACAAAAACAAGAACACCCGCATGTCGACGGCCGACCGATTGATCGAGCTCGCGGCGCGCCACGATGTGGAGGTCACCGGCATTCCCATGTTCGAAGAGCTCAAAAGAGCAATCCGCGGCCAGCTGGTCCCCGAGCCGAGCGAAGAGCCTCTTCCAGGCGACGAGTTGTTTTCCAAAGCCCTCGACGAAGACGCCGACCAGGACGCAATGGAGCGGGACGACGTCGACGGCACCGAAGAAACCAAGGAAGAGTTCGTTCCGCTTCAAACCAAGATACGAAGCATGAACATCGGCGAGAAGATTCGAATGGCGCTTCTCGGCAACGCCGCCGCTCGATCGATTCTGCTTCGCGATCCGAATCGCGTGGTCGCCATGGCGGCGATCTCGTCGCCCGCCATCGCGGAGACCGAGGCCAAGAACGCCGCCCAGAGCCGTGAAGTCTCCGAAGATGTCCTTCGCTACATCGGCCGAAAGAGGGAGTGGCTGCGGAGCTACGAAATCAAACGCCACCTTTGCAACAACCCGAAGACGCCACTTGCGCTGTCGATGGGATTCCTGAGTCACCTGCGGCGAAACGACCTCCGCGCGCTGTCTCGCAGCCGTGGGATCCCCG
>JBFICQ010000268.1:0-4720 GCA_041581895.1 Polyangiales bacterium
GCCGCTTGCTGCACGCCGCATTGCCTCGAGTCGCGACTTGCTGAAGGTCCCCGCTGCCAGCTCGCTCCGGAGGGACTTAAGGGTGCCGAGCGATGCATCGCGCATCTCGGTTTCGATCCGCGAAGGCCATCCTTTCGCTTCTGCGAGCATCTCCTCGAGCGAGTTGTAGCTACGCTCGAGCTGCCCGTAGACCATGTCGCGCAAGAGCGTGTACATCTCTTCGGGGATCGCCTCGTCGTGAACGATTTCGAGCTCGGCGGTGGCGAGCTCGACATTGAACGCCACCGCGCGTTCGAGTTCTTGAAGCAGATTTGCCAGAGGCTCCGCCTTCTCGGCAAGCTCGCGGCGACTCGCGAGCAGCTTCGGAGCCACCTGGCTGTCGATATAGGTCAACACGACTTCGCGGAATGGCACTTCGACCTCGGGAAGCGCCGCCGGCAGTCGCCATTCGCCCGTCTGGCGTTGTCCAACGGTGACGCGATATCGGGGAGTGAGGCCCCGGCAGGCATCGACCAACGTATCGAGGAGAGAGGCGATTCTGGAATCGTCGCTCAGGTCTTGGTAGAGTTCCGTCGTGACACGCGCGGCTTCGCCGGTGACCTTGCTGGTCGCCTCGGTCGTCTTTTTCAGCGCGGCTGCGAGTTCGTCGCCCGAATAGTCCTTTTCGAGCTCTTCGTTTAGCTCTCTCAGTGTACCTTCGAGGGTTTCACTCACCCGCTTCACTTGCGAGATCGCACGGCGCTTCACCGTATTGATCAGGCGCGACACGTAATCCGCGACGTTGTCCTTGATGCGTGCTTCGAGACCGAGAAGCTCGAGCTCCATCGCCAGGGTTGAGAACTCGGCCGAGCTTGCCTTGCGCAGGTTCGCAACGTCTTTGCTGAGTGTCTCCATCGCGCGCATTCGGTTCGCAAAGCGGCGACTGGTACGACGCTCACTACTCGGCAGATCGAGCGTGCCAAACGTCGGCACGTCTTCTTTCATCTTGACGAAACCGCCAGCCAGCGCGCTGGCGGCTCGGTGCGTCCCGTCGCGCGTGATTCGCACAACTTCGTCGAGGGCGAGCGAGAGCTCTTCTTCGACATCGTGGCGCAGGTGCACCAACTGTTTCTCCAAATCGACCTTTGGGTCGGACCCGATGTCGACGATCTCGTCGTAACCCGCCATCACGCCGTCGAACAGACTTCTCGTGCGGGCCGCAAGGTGTCGATCCGCCTCCACGAAGAGCGCAGCCAGACCCTCGAGCCGAGCCGGAGCATCGTAGGAAAGATGGAAGCGAGCGAACGCCCGCAACTTGACGTCGCGGGTAGGCGGGCCTTGGCCGAGAGCCTTTCGCCAGGCACGCCTGAGCCGCAACACCCGACGCCGAAGCCGTTTCCAGAGTGAATCACCCTTCTTCGCCTCATAGGATTGCGGTTCGTAGGGCGCGACTACGATCTTGGGAAGAGCGTCTACTACACTGTCGAGGTCTTGAATCATGACCTCCGGCGTCCAAGTCTGCTTCACCAACGTGACCGACCGGCCGAGCACGATCCCGCGCCAGTGCGCTGCCAAGTCGGACTGCGCCGATCGCAGCATGGTGACCAGCTCCTCACGCTCAGCATCGTTTTCAGCACGCGCCTGCACCGTCAGTCGCCGATGATGCCGTAGGAACTCTCGACGAAGGTCACGCAGATACTTGGCGGCCTCGGTTTGGAAGTCGCGAAGGGGGCCCGTCGACACCTCTCGGACCATGTTCTGCAGGTCGTCGGCCAGATCGCGCATGCGCATGTTGAGCTCGTCGCTTTGGGTCTCTAGGGTCGGGCCCCACAGATCTTGCTCGCCGATGTGTTGAGGCCATGGCTCGAGTCGCCTTCGGGCCCCCGGTGCCTCGCTTTCTGCTCGAACCGAAGGTGGTCTGACCGAAAGGTGTCGGGTAGGTGGAACCGAAGGGCTCGGGGTCACCGCCTCACCCCCCAGACCAAGCCCCATTTTGAACATCACAGGACCGGCCAGCTCGTTGATCGCAACCCCTCCGATGATCAGCGTTTCGAGGGACCTTCCGAGCTCGCCGAAGGTCTTTCCAACGATCGCCGCCAATAAGATCGAGACGCCTGCCTGAGAGACGAAACCCATCCAGCCGAACTGCCGTGTCGCTTGGTCCGCCTTGCCAAGCCGAGCGCCCGCCTTGGTGCCGGAGTAGATCGCAAAGCCGCGCACCATGACCAACCCCAGGGCGAACAAGGCGACCTGTTGGAGCTCTTCCAGGTGGAGCTTGGCCCCTGCAAGCGTAAAGAAGACGACGTAGACGGGCAGCGAAAGCCGCTCGACGGTTTCGATGAGTCGATGCCCCGTCTTTGAAAAGTTGGCGACGCCAAAGCCAGCCGCCAGGAACACCAACACGGGGTCCCATTCGAGAACCCCTGCGATGTACGTGACGAGGTAGACCACGCCGACGACGAAAATGAGGAGCTCTTGATTTACGTAGCGGATGTAGAGCGCCATCAAGCCACCGACGACCACCGCGCCAAAGACGATGGAAACGACGATGTGCTTGAGCAGATATTGGCCGATGCCGCCTTCTATCGCGGTGACACCGAGCTGCTGACCGACCACCACGACGGCGACCGCAAATGCCACGACCACCACGACGTCCTTGAGCACGACGACCGAAAGCACGTTTTGGGTCATCGGGCCCTTGGCCCTCGACTCCATGATCACGGCGATGGTCGCGGCTGGAGAGGTGGCGAGCGATACCGACGCCACCATCGCTCCTACGGCGAGCGCGGCCGTCAGGGGAAGTCCTTCCACGCCAGGCAGAGCAACCATCGGCACGGCTCCCGAGATGAGCCAGAAGAACGCAGTCACCAACACCCCGACCGAAACCACTTGTGCGCCTAGGATTCCGGCGATCGCGCGCAGACCCTTCTTGAGGGCCTCCAGCTTGAGCTCTCCACCTGCGGTAATCGCGATCAACGCGACCGCGAGACTGTCGACCAAGCTCAGCTGGCCGATGACCTCACGGTTCAATATCCCTTTGTCGAAGGGTGGAGGAAGCGCGAGGCCCGATAGTGCGTTGGCGAGCGATGGGCCGAACAACAGGCCTGCAATCAAGTAACCTGTGATGTGGGGCAGGCGGATCTGGCCCACGAGGCCGCCGATGGTGTAGCTCGCAAGGACGACGAACCCCAACGCGAGCATGGCGGACGGGTCGAACGGACGGTCCGCGAGCTGCTCGAATTGATAGAGCGCCGCCATCCCGAACAAAAGCAGCACGATGACGGCAATCTGGCGGCGCGCGTGGGTCTCTTCGCCGGGTGGTGGCATGCTGTAGGTGCCCATCGTCAGCGCCTCCAAAAGCCCGGCAAGATCAAAGCAAACAGAGTGAAGAACTCGAGTCGTCCGAGCAGCATCGCCACGGAGAAGAAAACTTTCGCCAGCGGCGAGTAGCTTGCAAAGTTATCAGCGCCTGAATGAAACGGCGCTGGTCCCATGTTGCAAAGTGTCGTCAACATGGCTCCGAAAGCCGTAGAGAGCGGGACTTGTTCGTGCCATGTCACGAAGAAAAGGCCGAAAGCCATGCATGCGAAGTAGATGGCAAGAAAGGCAGCGACACCGAGAAGGACCTGGTTATCGATCACTCTGCGACCCATGCGCACTAGTTGAACAGCGGAAGGTTGAAAACTCTTGCGAATCTCGGCCGCGGCGTACTTGGCCATCAAGACGACTCGTTCGACTTTGACACCGCCGGCGGTGGACCCCGAGCAGCCACCGATGAACATGAGCATCACCATGATCGCCATCGCGGTTGAACCGTAGTTGCTGTAGTCATGTGTGCCGTAGCCCGTCGACGAAATAAGGGTGGCGACCATGAAGAACGAATAGCGGAACGAATCAGCGAGCGATCCATGTAGCGAGACATTGAGCATCGTCAGAAGAACGATCGCGGTGACGACGATGCCGACGAACGCCCGAAACTGTGTGGAACGCAAGATCCCGCGGCCACTCCGGCTCTTGATAGCAGCGTAGTAGAGACCGTAGTCAACGGTTCCGATGAGCATGAAGCACGCGATCACGTACTCGACAACGGGTCTGTTGAACCCACCGATGGAGGAATCGAGCGTTGAGAAGCCCGCGGTCGCAATCGTGGTGAAGGCGTGACAAACCGCGTCGAAGAGGTCGATACCGAGTGCGAAGAGTACGATGATTTCCAGGAGGGTGAATGCTGTGTAGAGCTTCCACAGAGTGAATGAAGTTTCCGCAATGCGTGGAGTGAGTCCCTCGGATCGCGTGCCTGCTACTTCGCTTCGAAAAAGTTGTTTGGCTCCAACTCCGAGGTTCGGAAACACAGCGACAAACAAAACGACGATGCCCATGCCTCCGAGCCACTGGATCAATGACCGCCATAGCAACATCGGACGCGAGAGTCGGACTTCGATGTCGGCGATTACGGTCGAGCCCGTGCTGGTGAGCCCACTGACCGATTCGAACAGCGCGTCTGCTGGGGGAAGGTCCGCTCCCAACATGAACGGCAACGTGCCGCACAGTCCCGCCGATGCCCAGATAGCACTTACAGTCAAGAGCGCTTCGCGACGAGAGAGACGTTCCGTAACGAAGCGGGAGCCGTAGCGAAATAGAAGGAGACCGATGAGCAGCACGACTGCCGCGGATTGCAGAAGCTCTGCGACCCCGCCTTGAGGCCGTCGCGGGTCAGGAGCGAGCTCGTCCCATGCAAAGCCGA
>JBFICQ010000269.1:0-4701 GCA_041581895.1 Polyangiales bacterium
ACGAAATCAAACGCCACCTTTGCAACAACCCGAAGACGCCACTTGCGCTGTCGATGGGATTCCTGAGTCACCTGCGGCGAAACGACCTCCGCGCGCTGTCTCGCAGCCGTGGGATCCCCGGGCCCCTCAAGCAGGCCGCCAAGCGCCGCTCCAAGCAGTTCAGCGGCTGATCGATGGGGCTATTCAAAAGACTCTTCACGGCGGACCCAGACGCGCTCGAAAAGAAGGCGGACGCCCTTTTCGAGGCTGGCGACTTCGGACCCGCAAAGCTGGCTTACGAGAGGGCCTTGGACGCGCACGCAGAGCAAGCCCATGCGCCGTTGGTCGAGAAGATCCGCCAATGCACCGATGCCATCGCGAAACAGCGCATTGACGAGGCCAAGAAATATTTGACCGACGGCGCGATCGATCTGGCCGCCCATGAGCTCGAGGGCGCGCTCGAGGTCGCAACCGGTGCCTCGATTCGGCAAGAGGCACAACAGCTTCTAGACGGGCTCGAGGCCGAGGACGCACGGGAACAAGCCGTCTCGCACGAGATGACCGACGAGGAGCGGATTGCGCTGATCGCGGGGCAGTGGCAGGACGACCAGGCCGACGAGTACGAGGGCTATGGCCAGCCGCTGTTCGATGCCCTGGTGGCCATGCAGCGCGAGCGTTTTGAAGAGGCATGCGAAGGTCTCGAGGCAATAGCCGAAAGAGCCGCGACTCCTCGATACCTCTGGCTCGAGCTCGGCCGAGCGCGACTGCTCACCGACGACCTCGTCGGTGGCAAAGAGGCGCTAGAGCGCTTTCTCGAAGTGCTCGATACCGAAAAAGGAGGCGAGACCAAGCTCGGCGCGCATCTCGCCCTAGCCCGGCTTGCCGACGAACGCGAAGACTTCGACGAGGCCGTGTCGCATTTCGAGGGCGCCATCGAGGCAATGCCCGAGGACTATCGGCCCTACCTCGCCATGGGGGCGTTTCTCCGGGAGAAGGCACATCCCGAGGAGGCCCTCGACGTCCTTCGAACCTCCCTCGAGCTCAGCCAGAGCGCCTCGGCGGACTGGCGCCTTCTCGAGGAGCTCGGGCTCGCTCACGAGGCTGTCGGAAAAACGGAAGAAGCGAAGAGCTTTCTCGAGCAAGTCATTGGTTTCTTTACGCAACGTCAGGTGCGAGACTTCCCGGTGCCCAGCGCGGTCACCCTCGCCAAGCTCTACGAGCTCGACGGCCGGCTCGACCGCGCCGCCGACCTGTACCGAGCGCTGAGTCAGGGTGGCGACCGCGACAATCACGCGCTCTACCACTACGAGGCCGGCCGACTGTTGCGTGCAGTCGGGCTCGAGGCGGAGGCCCATCGCATGCTGACGCGGGCCGACGCGCTGGCAGAAAACGACGAAGAGCTGCGGGAGAAGATCGCTGCGTTAACGCAGCCACCATAGCTAAGTTGGCGGCTTCAAACGGGTTTCCTAGTCGATGACGGCGCGGGATTCGGTGCTACATTCTTCAGGCGCAGCGGCGTGGACCGGGAATCGACCTGGCCGCGACCTAAGCGAACCCGAATCATGAGCCCAAGAGATCGCGGAGGCACGTCCGAAGAGCGGCCGGTCACGGTGCCAGGTCTTCGGCAGATGAAGCGCAAGGGCGAGCGGATCACCATGGTGACCGCCTACGACGCCACGTTCGCGCGGCTGTTCGACGAGGCGGGCATCGACGTCCTGCTCGTCGGCGATTCGCTGGGGATGGTCGTCCAAGGGCAGGATTCGACGCTGCCGGTCACCGTCGACGAGGTCGTCTACCACTGTCGCGCAGTGGCGCGCGGCACGCGGCGGGCGCACATCGTGGGCGACATGCCGTTCTTGAGCTGGCAGGTCAGCGAAGAGGAAGCGCTCCGCAACGCCGGTCGGTTTCTTTCGGAGGGCGGCGCCCAAGCCGTGAAGCTCGAAGGTGGAGTCGACGCAGCGCCGACGATCGAGCGGGTCGTGCGCGCCGGGATTCCGGTGATGGCTCACGTAGGGCTCACCCCGCAAAGCGTCCATGCGATGGGTGGCTTCCGCGTTCAAGGCAAAACCGAAAAGACGGCGAAGCGCGTGCTTGCCGACGCCAAGGCGGTCGCTGAGGCGGGCGCGTATTCCCTGGTGCTCGAAGGCATCCCCACCGACCTCGCCGAGCGCATCACCAAGGAAGTGTCGATTCCGACCATCGGGATCGGCGCCGGCCCTCATTGCGATGGACAAGTCCTAGTCTGCTACGACCTCCTCGGCCTCACCCCGGATCTCAGGCCCAAGTTCGTGAAGCGCTACGCCGAGTTCTTCGAGGAGGGAGTCGAAGCAGCGCGGCGCTACCGCGACGAAGTTCGAGCTGGGACCTTCCCGAGCGCCGAACACGGCTTTGGCAACGTTCGAAAGACCGAGGCTCCGAGCTCTGGTCTCACCTTGCTGCCCGGGAAGAAGAGCGCGTACGGACCGAAGGGATGACCGCGGTCATCCGCGAGCCTGCCGAGTTTCGGCGGGCCTGCGACGATGCGCGGAGGAGTTCGTTGCGAGTCGGTTTGGTGCCGACGATGGGCGCCCTTCACGCTGGACACTTGTCGCTGATCAACGAGGCTTCCCGTCGCGCCGACTTCGTCGCGGTCACGATCTTCGTGAACCCGTTGCAGTTCGCGCCGGGCGAGGATCTCGACCGCTACCCGAGGAGCTTCGAAGACGACATCCAAGGGTGCCGGAAGCGCGGCGTCGATGTGGTGTTTGCTCCGGACCCGAGCGCGATGTACCCGGATGGCTTCCAAACGCAGGTGAGCGTGTCGGGGGTTAGCAAGCCTCTCGAAGGCGTGTTTCGGCCGTCTCATTTCGACGGCGTGACGACGGTCGTGGCCAAGCTCTTCAACCTGACCGGGCCGTGCGCGGCGGTGTTCGGGCGGAAGGATTATCAGCAATGGAAAGTCCTGTCGCGGATGGTGGAAGACCTGGATCTGCCGATCGAAGTCGTCGTCTGTCCAATCGTTCGCGAGACAGACGGCTTGGCTCTGTCGAGCCGCAATCGCTATCTCTCCGATACCGACCGCCAGCGGGCGCTCGCCATCGTCGAGGGGCTCCGAGCAGCGCACGACGCCTGGGCAGGGGGCGAATGCGAGCCCTCGGTCTTGCAGCGCGTGGCTGCTGCGCCGGTGGAGGCACGGTTCGATCGAATCGATTACGTCGCTGCCGTCGACCCCGAGACGCTCGAGCCGCCGACGAGCTCCGCTCCACGGCTGCTGGTCGCAGCGGCCGCCCACCTCGGCTCGACTCGGCTGATCGACAACCTGGTGTTGGGACAGGACCCGCGGCCATAAAGGCTCAACGCGTGGCGAGCCACCCGAGCGCGAGCGCGGCCAAGACTGACCACGCGCCGAGGAACCACCAAACCCATTGCCGTCGCGGTCGTCCGACCGGGCTTTTCCAGCCGGCCACCGTCGGCTCCCCGTCGTCCAGATCGAAACGAACCGGCGCCCCCGGAGGCGTGGGCCGGTCTTCGGCCGGGGAGATCACGACGCGGTCACGGGTCTCGGGAACCTTTGCGGCTCGAGAAATCGAGGGCCGTACCGGTTCGAGCTCGGCAAGCGCCGCACGAATCCACGCCTCGGGATGCGCCCAGGGACGTGCGGCGAGCATCTCGCACAGCGCGTCGGCAAAAGCCTCGGCGTCGTAGAAACGGTCGTTCAAATCGACCGCGGTGGCTCGACCAACGATCGCGTCGAGCTCCGCAGGAACCTCCGGTCGAAGCGATGAAGGTGGCGGTATTTCCGCACGGCGCACGTCGTCGAGCAACGCCTGCACATGCTTGGCTCGGTAGAGAGTGTCTCCCACCAGCAACTCCCACAGCACGATCCCGGCCGAAAAAATGTCGGTTCGATGATCCAGCGGGTCGCCCCACGCCTGCTCGGGCGACATGTAGAAGTACTTGCCCTTGATGACCCCGACGTCCGGGTCACTCACCCGCGACGCGGTCTTGGCGATCCCGAAGTCCGCGATCTTCACCTCGCCGGCGAGGCTCAACAAGACGTTTTGGGGGGAAACGTCCCGGTGCACGATGTGTAGGGGTCGGCCCTCATCGTCGACTCGACGGTGCGCATGAGCGAGGCCGCGACAGAGCTCGGCCACCACGTGCGCCGCAACTCCTACGGGAACTTTCTCGCCGCGCTCACGGAGCGTGCGAAGCAGCTGGGCCAGATCGTGCCCCTCGACGTGCTCCATCACGATGAAATAGGAATCGTCGATGCGCCCGAGGTCGAAGGTCTGCACGATGTTCGGATGGCTGAGCGACGCCGAGAGCTTGGCCTCCTCGATCAGCATCGAGACCAGGCCGTCGTCCTGCGACAAATGGGGATGGATGCGCTTGAGGGCGACGAGTTTCTCGAACCCCGCGCCGCCCTTGGCGCGCGCCACGTAGACTTCGGCCATGCCGCCCACGGCAAGGCGCTGGGTCAGGGTGTAGGGTCCAAAGGGTTGCGGCAAATCCTGGCTGGGCACCGATCGTCCTCGCGTGAATCTATCCAATTCGATTCCATGACGTAAGCGAATGGTTCGCGTATGCTGAGCGTATGAGTCGACCACCGACCCCGAAGCTCAACGCGGACCACCTCGCCGACATCGGTCTTTTCGGCGGGCTCAGCCGTGAAACCTTGAAGATTTTCGCCGAGTCACTACCGACGAGGCGTGTCGAGGCTGGTGAAATGGTGGTGGAGGA
>JBFICQ010000270.1:0-4664 GCA_041581895.1 Polyangiales bacterium
ATCCCCTCCTCGAGCGACGTTCGTTATCACGTGATGTTCATCGACACCGTAACGCTCGAGTTCGAAACCCTTGCGATCGGCGACACCCTGCCACGCTACGCCTTGACGCCAGCGGGCAACCTCGTCCTCGTCGATTCGGCTTCATGGTACGAGGATGGAAAACTGCGATTGCTCGACACCGCGACGAAAGAGATCCGCGCCGTTTCGGGGCCCGACGTGCGCCTCAATCAATTCGTGATGACCTCCGACTCCTCGAGGGTATTTCTCCTCGACCGAGGTCTCTATGACCTCTCGTTGTGGGCCGCTCGCGTCCAAAGCGTCGACCTTCGTTTCGTGCCGACGAATATCAACATCACGCCAGACGATAAGCATCTCCTGCTCCGCGAAGACGCGACCACGATGTGGGTGTTTCGCGTCGCAGACCGAAAGCTCGTTCACTCGATGAAGGTGCCCGGCAGCAGATGAGCGCTTAGCCGTTACATCCGTTCGGTGAGCTCGAGAAGAAGCGTTCTCATCTCGTCCCGATTTTTCCATGGGCTCCATGGGCCATGCCCTGAAAAGAGCTGGTTGAACTCGTAGTCCGCGAGGCCGGTGAGAGATTGCTTCTGCGCCGGCCAGGAATACCAACATGCATCACGGAACGCCCGCATGCCGTCGCGGTCGTAGTCCCAGGTGAGAGAATCGCCGGTAAAAAGATAAGTGGCTTCGACTTGGTAGACGACGCTTCCCTTGGTGTGCCCCGGTACCGGGATCGCGCGCACGCCATCGCCCACATCGGTGTGCTCGTCGGGTGAGTCGCCTTCGAGAATGTGAGTTGCGAAAGGGGCAGCGCTCCGGTCGTCGCGGTGAATGTACACATCGGCGTCGAAGTGCTTGGCCCATTTCTCGGCATCTGCGACGTCATCCCGGTGGCTTAGGAGGATCTTCGAGATGCCGCCCATCTCCTCGAACGGCCCAACGAGCTGGCGGGTGAATAGCGGCGAATCGATCAGCAGGTTGCCGTTCGTCCTCGGAACGAAATACGAGTGGGCGCCGAACGAGGAGCGATGGTTGTGGCCGCAGAGGTAGACCCCGTCGGTGAGTGCGTGCGGATACACCCGAGGTGGCGGTCGAAGGTGGCTTTCGGTGCGGATCGACCGGGTGGGGCAGAGCTCCGCTGCAAGCCAAGCTTGGTGCACTTCCTCAGGCGTGCTCGGCTGCCGGTCGAACACCGAATAGTCGCCCCGCCGCACGATCAACCCCGGCGCGACGTGGCGCGAGGCAGCGCAGTTGATGCACCGCTTGTCGATGAACCAGTCGCCTCTGGCACTTTCCGGGTTTCGCTCTGCGTTGCGGTCCATCCCACTCGATCCTAAGGCTCCCGACCCCCCGATCAACGACTGGACCGGCCAAGTCAGGGCGGTGCTATAAGCGCCCGGATGAAACGGGCCTTGTCGATAATCGGTGGGATTCTTGCGGGTCTTCTGGTCGCGCTCCTGTTGTTCGGCCCCAGTGCCGTCGATCGCGCCGCCAATCGGGTGCTCAACGCCCCACCGTACGCGGCTGGCGCGGAAGCAGAGACGCTCTACCGCGACCTGTTCGTCGTCGACCTGCATGCCGACTCGCTCCTTTGGGACCGCGACCTCAACGAGCGCGTCCGCCACGGAGCGATCGATGTGCCGCGCTTGGTGGAGGGAAATGTCGCGATTCAGTGCTTCTTCATCGTCAGCAAGGCGCCGTACGGGATGAACATCGACCGCACCGAAGACAACTCGGATGCGATCATGGCTCTTAGCGTTCTTCAAGGATGGCCGCGAAAGACTTGGGGCAGCCTTTTCGAGCGTGCGCTCTTCCAGTCGAAGCAACTGCATTGGATCGCCGAGCGATCAGCCGGAAAGCTGGTGGTCATCCAGTCGAAAGGTGACCTACGCCAATATCGCGAGGCGCGTGCACAGAACAACGATGGGGTTGCAGGAATCCTCGGCGTCGAAGGAGCGCACGTCCTCGAGGGCAGGATTGAAAACGTGAGCAAGCTATTCGAAGCGGGCGTGCGCATCATCGCCCCGACTCATTTTTTCGACAACGAGATCGGTGGCTCGGCACATGGAGTCGAAAAAGGCGGGCTCACCGAGCTCGGCCGTCAGATGATTGCCGAGATGGAGACCCGCGGAATCCTGCTCGACCTCGCCCATGCATCTCCCGCGCTCTTTCGCGACGCCCTTGCGATTGCAACCCAGCCCGTCATCGTCTCGCACACGGGAGTCAGGGGCACCTGCGACAACAACCGCAACCTGAGCGACGAGCAGCTCAAATTGATAGCTGCCACAGGTGGCGTCATCGGGATCGGTTATTGGGACACGGCGGTGTGTGGTAAGGACGCCGCCGTGATTGCCGATGCGATTCGGTACACGGTCGATGTGGTCGGGATCGATCACGTCGCGCTCGGCTCGGATTTCGATGGTGCGGTGCCGGTTCCGTTCGACACGACCGGCCTCGTGCTCATTGCAGAAGCTTTACTCGGGGATGGGTTCGCCGAACAAGACATCCGCCAGATCATGGGCGAGAACGCGCTGCGAGTTTTCGAGCAGACCTTGCCTGACTAGCCGGGCGCGCCTATGCGAGCAACACCGCCGCGACTTCCGGCCGCTTGCGAAACGAACGGTCCCAGGCGCTGAGGCGCTCGAACGAGGGGTCGAGCGGAACGCCGCCGAAACGACCGAACTGAAGCCCCGCCTGCATAGTGCAATCCGCAATGGTGGGCCGCTCGCCTGCAAGGCAGGGACGACCGTCCGACAACCAGCCCTCGAAGACTTCGAGCGCCTCCTCGAGCCGTGGCCTGTAGAACTCCGCGATTGTCGGGTTTGGGGCCGAGCCGAGGGGTGAGCGTGTCGCATGCACGATTCGTCCGATTGGGTAGAGCACGCCGAGCTCGGCAACGCGCTCGATCTCGAATACGCGTGCGCGTTCGACGGGCGTCGCCCCGATTAGGTTGGGCTCTGGGAAAAGCTCCTCGAAGTACCCGATGATGGCCCGCGACTCGGTGAGGTGGGTGCCATCGTCGAGCTCGAGGACGGGCAATTGTCCGAACCGATTGCGCGCGAGGTGCTCGGGGCTCTTGTGCTCCCTGTCGCGCATGCTCACCTGCGCGTATTCGAGAGGGATCTCCATGCCACCTCCCCTTTTTAGAGCCAAATAGAGGAGCACCCGGGTGGGATTGGGGGCGACGGGGGAGAAATAGAGCTTCACCCTGCCGATATAGGGCCGGAGGTGACGGGCGGCCCGCCCAGGCGTATGGTTCGTCTAAGCCATGCGAATCGTCGCCCCCATGCTTGCGGCCGCTGCTGCATTCTCATTCTTCCCTCCCGTAGGGCTCGCCCAGGTCGACGGGTTCGTCACGCTCACCCGGGGGAGGTTGCTACTGGTCGGAAGTCAGCCGGTGGCGGTCACCCAAGAGCCCGGGCCGGCAGCCGTCGTCCCCGAGGCCCCACCTCCGCCCGAAAACTCCGTCGCGCCCCCGGCGCCACCGTTCCAGGGCGCGATCTGGGTGCCCGGCCACTGGACGCCTGGGGTTGAGGGCTTCGTCTGGGTGAACGGCCGGTTCATCGCGCCCAAGCCAGGCCACGCCTTCGTTCCTCCGCGTTGGGTCCTCGTCGCCGAGCGACATCTCTTCTTTGCGGGCTTCTTCGTGCCCCATGGCGTGTTCGTGCGCAGCTTCTTCAACACGTTTCACTTCAGCGGCGCTCCAACCGGGCGCGTAAGCGCGGCGACTCGCGACCGGGGCCCCTACTGGCCGATCGGAGCATCGCGGCCGATCGTGGGCGCGCCGAGCAGCAAAGGGCGCGGCCCGTATTGGCCCATCGGCTTGGGTCCGCCCACCGTGCTCAATACACGGGGCGCCGTCGTCGGGCTTCGATCCCAGCGCAGCGCCAAGTAGCGAGCAGCTACTTCCTGCCGACGATCTGGCTCACCTCTTCGAGGAGCGACTTCGAGTAGAGCCGCCCCGCAAGCGACCATCGCGCTGTGTACTGAACCGCCTGCCACGAGGAGGCGCTTCCGACGAGATTGATGACCTTGAGGCGCTCCTTGAGCTTCTCGGTGGTCTCGTCGTCCACCTTTTTGCTGTCGAGGTTGTACACCTGAGTCTCTAGGAATTCCTTCCCTTCCGGGGGTAGGGCGTCTACTTTGTCCTTCTTGATAATGAAGGCGCCGACCACGATTCCGCTCGACTGCTTGGCCATCGTCTTGAGCTTGGTGAACCACTGAAAGCTCATGACGGCGATCGAAGATGCGATGACGGTGTCGATCATGCCGGTCTGCAGAGCAGAGTAGACCTCGGGCAAACCAAGCAAGACACCGTTCGCGCCGGCCGCTCTGAGGAAAGCCTGCATGGTGGGCGAGTCACGCCAGGCCCAGGGGCGAGCGCTTCGAAGGTCGGTCGGAGCACGAATCTTTTCTTTGGAAAACATCCGCACGCGCCCGGCATCGCCCCAGGCGATCAGCTCGTAGCCTGCGTTGCGAAACAGCTCCTCGAACCTGGGCCCGAGTTCGTTGCGCACGAGCTCGAGCTCTGGGTAGGTCACGATCAGCCCCGGGGCTTGCAAGACCAACACCTGGCGAACCAGCGCGCCCAAACCGGCCGACGTGATCAGCGCACCGTCGAGCTGGCCGACCCGCATCTTGCGCAC
>JBFICQ010000271.1:0-4644 GCA_041581895.1 Polyangiales bacterium
AAGAGCGGCCAAAGATGTCGGTAGTAGCCGATAGATCCACACCAAACACGATGAACTGCTCAAGAACCAGGGACGAAACGGCAAACAAGCAGAACCAAAAAACCAAGAAAGCATCAACAGGTCGACGGTGGAGCGACATGGAAATCGGCATTGTCGACGGTTTGGCGGTTGCTGTATAGTCGCCGTCTAGTCTCTGAAGGAAGTCGATGTCGACTGCAGTCGAACGTGCCAAGGGGCTTGGTGCCACGGTCGCCTCCGAGCCCCGGGACATCCCACCAGGGCGGTTTGCCGTGCTTCAAGACCCCCAGGGCGGCGTTTTTATGGTCCTTCGACTCAAGGGCTGACGGCCGATTTCTCAGCGGCTCACAAACGGCGCGACAGGACCTTCTAACAGGAAGGGGTGCAGTTGAGCGCGCGCCTTTTCGGTAAAGCCTGCGCGTCCGATACCGAGGTAGAGGCCTGGCGCTACTTTGCGGACCTCGTCGAACATGGTGTTCAACACGGCCCCGATGACACCGCCGCGTCGCAAAGTATTGAAGTCGGCGTATTCGAGATGAAAAGCATCGTTCGGATCGCCGGGCAGCTTGGAAGGACCAACGCGAGTGCGCATCCTCGCCGCGCGCCGTACGCCGCGCGGCGTCATGAAACTGTTGTACCCATGGCCTTCGTTCGGACCGGTTGGCTCGAACGCCTTGCAGAGCCAGCGGCCTCCGAAATTCACCGCAAAAGCGCCCTGCAAGTAGCCCCTTGCGGTGCCCTGATCGAGCAACGAAGCAGCGAACTCGCCGTGCATCTCGTCGAAGCTCGGGGCAGGGAGCTGATGGTAGAGATCGAGGACGCGATCCCGCGGCATCATTCGAAGGTCGAGCGCGGTGATGTCCGACGAGGCGGACCGATCGGGACTGGCTTTGAGGGCAGGCTCAGGCATGGCGGGCTCATAGCACATCTGCCGGGCCTTCCCACGGTATCGAGGGTCGAGTAGAAGACCCCCGATGGGCCGCGTTCTAGCAGAGGGGGGCAACTGCTGGCGTGTGGCGCGGGCCGGGCGGGCCGGCTTCATCGTCGATGGAGAATCCTACTTTCGGGCGGTGCGCGAGGCTGTTCGAAGCGCGCGCCGCTCCATCTTTTTGGTTGGCTGGGACATCCACAGCGAGCTCGAGTTGATTCGCAACGGCGGTAGCAACGATGAGCTACCGACCGCCCTCGGCCCACTGCTCGATGCAGTGGCGGACGAGCGTCCGGAGCTCCACATCTACATCCTGAGCTGGGACTTCGCGATGATTTACGCCATGGAGCGTGAGTTCTTTCCCCAGTACAAGCTGCGTTGGAAGTCACACGACCGCGTGCGATTCAGTCTCGACGGCGAGCATCCCCTCGGCGCGTCTCAACACCAGAAAATCGTAGTCGTCGACGATTGCCTCGCATTTTGTGGTGGGCTCGATCTCAGTCAGTGGCGCTGGGACACCTGCGAGCATCGCGTCGAGGACGAAAGACGCAAGGACCCCCGAGGCAATAGCTACCCGCCTTTTCACGACGCGCAGATGGTCGTCGACGGAGAGGCTGCCGTCGCTCTCAGCGAGCTCGTGCGCGAGCGTTGGAATCTCGCCAGCAGCGTCGAGC
Organism: Polyangiales bacterium; assembly: GCA_041581895.1. Lineage (GTDB taxonomy): Bacteria > Myxococcota_A > Polyangia > Polyangiales > Houyiibacteriaceae > SG8-38. Next base: position 1,621 of record JBFICQ010000271.1, read on the forward strand.
CCGTCGACCTCGAGCGCGAAATCGCGAATGATCCTTGGCCGGCAAGCATCACACCCGCGCTCGAGCAAGTGGACGTCGGGATTGCCCGCACACTCCCTGAATACGAGAGCCGTGACGAAGTGCGCGAGGTCGAGAGGCTCTATCTCGACAGCATTGCCGCAGCGCGCCGGTTCATCTACTTCGAGAACCAATATCTCAGCTCCAAGCGGGTCGGCGATGCCCTCGTTGCCAGGCTCGAAGAGCCGCAGGGCCCCGAGGTGATCGCGGTCATGCCGGAAAAAACCGGTGGCTGGCTCGAGCAGCACACCATGGACGTGCTGCGTGCCCGGCTGCTTCGCCGTCTGCGTGAGGCCGACCGTCACGATCGCCTGCGCGTCTATTTCGTGCGGCTTTCGTCCGAGCCGCACGTCGCGCTGATGGTGCATGCCAAGATCATGGTCGTCGACGATGAGATCGTGCGGGTGGGCTCGTCGAACTTGAGCAATCGTTCGATGGGGCTCGATTCGGAATGCGATCTGGCGATCGAGTCCGCTGAATCTAGTGAGTGCCGCGGTGCGATCACCGAGTTTCGCCGCCTCCTCCTTGCAGAGCACCTCGCAGTGAGCGTCGACGCTGTCGGGAACGCAGAGGGAGAGCACGCCTCTTTGGTGCGGGCCATCGAGTCGTTGCGGGGCGGCGCGCGCACCCTCGAACCTCTTTCGGGCGAGGTACCCGATGAAGTCGACAAGCTAGTGCCGGATTCGAAAGTTCTGGACCCGGAGAAACCCGTCGAGCCCCAGGAATTGCTGGTCAGCTTCGTTGGCTCCGAAGATCAAAAAACCGCTCGGAGCGGTATCGTCAAGTTTGGTCTGCTGGCGGTGGCCGTGCTTGCGCTCGCGGCTCTGTGGCGGTGGACTCCGCTCGGGGATTGGCTGGACGTCGAAAATCTCGCCGCCATCGGCGAGTGGATCGATCAACGTCCCTTTACGCCCCTGCTTCTGCTGGCTGCGTATGTGGTTGCGGGCTTGGCGGTCATTCCGATCACGCTCTTGTTCGTCGCAACAGTCATGGTGTTCGGCCCCTGGGTGGGTATGGGTTACGCTTTGGCGGGCGGTGAGCTCGCGGCGCTCGCGGCCTTCGGGGTGGGCCACTTGCTCGGGCGTGATACGGTGAGCCGCCTTGCGGGTAGTCGGGTCAACCGCATCAGCCGAAAGCTTTCGGACCGCGGCATACTCACGACCATCACCTTGCGTATCGTGCCAGTGGCGCCCTTCACCGTCGTCAACGTGATTGCCGGCGTGTCCGACATTCGGTTGCGCGATTTTGCCTTCGGCAGCCTGCTCGGCATGATTCCAGGCGTCGTTGCAGTCGCCTTTCTGACAGATCGCATCGTTGCATCTCTGCGCGATCCCAGCTCGGAAAGCATCGTTACACTCATCCTTGTGGTCGTGCTGGTGGCGGTAGGCTTGTTCGGATTGCGCCGGTGGCTCGGCCGCGACGCCGAAAAGCAAAGATGAGCCTTCGGATTGCGAGCTACAACATCCATCGCGCGGTCGGGCGCGATGGTCGACAACAGCCTGAGCGAATCGCGGAGGTCTTGCGCGAAGTCCAAGCCGACGTCGTAGCGTTGCAGGAGGTGGGCTACCGCGCCGAGCCGGTGGGCGACGTGCTCGACTATCTCGCCACGGCCACGCAGGCCCGAGCGATCGAAGGCGCGACTTTGCGTGACGAGCGCGGGCCGTACGGCAATGGTGTCCTGAGCCGCGTTCCCATCGCCAGCCTCGATCGGCTCGATCTCAGCTTTGGCGACCGCGAGCCGCGCGGCGCGATCGAGCTCGCTTTGAAGGTGAGGGGTGTCGAAGCTCAGGTCATCGCCACGCATCTCGGCCTTCGGCCAGGCGAACGGCGCTATCAGGTCGACCGTATCCTGAAGAGACTCGATGCCTCGACGGCAAGCCTCCAGGTGGTGTTGGGCGATTTCAACGAATGGCTCTCCTGGGGAAGACCACTGCGCGCCCTCAACCGCGCTTTTGGCCGAATGCCCGCACCTGCGACCTTTCCGGCCCATCGGCCGTGGCTCTCCCTCGACCGCATCTGGGTGAAGCCCTCGAACGTCGTCGAACACCTTCGGGCGCATCGAAGCCCGCTGGCGCAGCTCGCCTCCGATCATCTGCCCCTGGTTGCCGAGCTGGAAGTCGCTGGTCCCGAATTCGTGAGCAATCACTGACCCTGCTGAGTCTGCAAACCAGCCGGCGTTGGCCCCACTTTGCGGAACTTCGGTTTCCCGAGCAATCGGAAAACGCGATCTAAGAGACCGCGACTTTGTCGGCCCAAAGCGAGGTGATCGCGCTGCCTGCGAAAATCGACGCGAGCGCCAGCACGCTGCCGGGTGCTAGGAGCGGAATGCCTGTCAGTCCGTGCCCCACCGTGCAGCCCGCGGCCAGCGATGCGCCCACGCCAAGACCAAAGCCTCCGGCGAAGTTCTTGCTCGCGCTTGCTGCAGAGATCTTCGAGGCCGCGACGGGGCCCGCTCTCCGAGCGGCCACGAAGGCGCCAAGCGGAATGCCCAAGACGAACAGGACGTCCCAACTGATCAAGCCCCTCATGGGCTCAGCAAGCATACCGACCGTGCCTGGCACCACGGCCATGCCGAAGTCCCGCGCCGCGAGACTCGATAGCGGCCACGCGACGATGCCAACGAGCGCGATGATCAGCCCCGTGCGGCGCCAAGACCAGATACCGGCCTGACCGGCAGCCGCACGCCACAAGAGGACGACGAGGACGAGCCCAGCAAGCGGGGCCCATGCCCACAGAGCGTCGGGCGGTGCATCGGGAACGGCGGGCCCTGCAGACTGGACCGCAGTTCGAAAACCAACGAGCGGACCCACCTCGAGGGCCGCAGCTCCAAGCGCCATGCCCAACACCGCGGTCAATGCGCCGAGGTTTCCGGACCCAATCTTGTACCAAACGCCTGCTGCGCAGCCGCCCGCCCATCGCATCGAAGCCCCGAAAAGCAGCCCACCGACCACGGCTGCGATCGGGAAC
>JBFICQ010000272.1:0-4626 GCA_041581895.1 Polyangiales bacterium
CACGACGTTCCGGAAGTGAGCTTCCAGTGCTGGGTAGACGATCTCGCAACGGTCGTCGATGCGGCCGGGTTGGATCGATTTCCGCTGATCGGGATCTCCCAGGGTGCCTCGGTCGCCGCAGCATATGCGGCGAGGCATCCCGGGCGCGTGTCGGCGCTGGTATTGATCTGCGGCCTCGTTCGGGGTTGGCGGGTCAAGAAAGTCCCTCGGGTCACGCATCACTTCGAGGCGCTGCTGTCGCTGATGGAAAGCGGCTGGGGCCAGGACAATCCCGCCTTTCGCCAGATCTTTAGCACGGCCTTTTTCCCTGGAGCCTCCAAAGACGAGCTGGATGGCTTCAACGAGCTTCAGCGCCGGTCGGCCACGCCGCAGAACGCGATCCGAATTCTTTCCGCGATCGGCGACATCGATCTTCGCGCCGAAGTTCCTCAAGTGCGCGCGCCCACGCTGGTGATCCATGGACGAAATGACCTGGTCATTCCTTTCAGCGACGGAAAGGAGCTGGCCGCCGGAATCCCCGGGGCTCGATTCGTTCCTCTCGAAACCAAGAATCACATCCCCCTGGCCAATGATCCTGCGTGGGCCAGGATGGAATTGGAAATTCAGGGCTTCTTGGAGGCGCACGCTTAGCGCCGACCTCGTTCAGACAGCTTTCAGCAAAGCCTCAGACGCCCCCAAGTCTTCTTGGCACCAGGGTCGCTAGCCTGACCTCCAGACACGGGATTTCCCAGGGAGGATCAGATGGCGAAAGCAGAAACGATGCAACCCTCGGTGCTCGGCGAAACGGGCGTTCGGTCACCCGCGTGGAAGCGGTGGCTTTCGGTGCAAGCCTACGGACTCGTCACGCGTCGCTTGTTTCCAGCCCACGCATCCCCGCTCCGCATGCGTGCGCGATTCGAACGGTTCGTGCGAACGCCCCGCGAGACGCTAGAACGGAAGTACCCCAACCTCGTCTTCGGAGACCATTCCTTCGGAGACCAGAGCATGGAGTCGGTCAGCGCAGTCGAATCGCCCTCGAACGCTCTGATGCACCTTCATGGCGGTGCCTATTTTATGGGGGCGCCTGCGTCGTACCGCAGCCGCACGATGCGACTGAGCTACCGATGCGACGCTGAGGTCTTCACACCCGATTACCGGCTCGCGCCGGAGCACCCTGCGCCTGCTGCGCTCGAGGACGCAGTCGATGCCTGGTGCGAAGTGCAAAGGCTCCGTCCGGGTTTGCCCATGTTCATATCTGGAGACTCTGCAGGTGGAGGTCTCGCGATCTCCTTGATGGTGGCGCTTCGGGACCAAGGTTTGCCTTTGCCAGACGGGGCGGTTCTCTTCTCCCCCTGGACCGACCTGACGATGTCGGGGGCTTCGATGGAGTCCAACGATCGGAGCGACGTCTGGCTGAGCCGCGAACACTGTGAGACCTGGGCGAGCTATTACCTGAGAGAGGTCGATCCCTGCGACCCGCAGGTTTCGCCGGTGTTCGCCGACCTTCGGGGCCTTCCACCGATGCTGCTGCTTGCGGGCGATCAGGAGGTTCTGCTGGACGATGCGCGTCGAGTTCATGAAGTCGCGTTGGCGGCCGGAGTTACTTCGACTCTCTACGTCGGGCGACAGATGCAGCACGATTGGCCGCTCACGCTACCCTGGCTCGATGAGAGCCGCGACGCCTGGTCTTCGATCGCAACGTTCGTCGCGGATATCGTCGCCGAGCGTCAGGCGGAGGATTGGTCGCGTTAGTCTCGAGCGCGGATTGCCCCGGGAGTCATGTGTGGCTATGCCTTCGCAATGACCCGTGCTTGCTTGGTTGTTTTGCTCTGTGCAGGCCTCATCGCCTGCGGCGATTCCGCCGTCGATCCCCCCGACGCGCTCGGTCCGTATGCCGTGGGGCACGAACAACTCACCGCGATCGACTCGGCCCGCGACGATCGCTCGATCCTCATCGACCTCTGGTATCCAGTCGACGAAGCCAACGCCCAAGGCGGCGAGCAGACCTTCTACCCGCTAGCTGGGCCCGCCATCGGCCTCGACTCCGAGGTCGCCAGGGACGATGTGCCGGTGTCGGCGCGGCAGAACCAGATTTTTTTGGTGTTCTCGCACGGCTATCAGGGCATCAACTTGCAGTCGATCGAGCTGATGGAAGCGCTGGCGAGCCATGGCTTCATCATCGCCTCGCCAGAGCACACCGGGAACGCGCAGGCATCACCCACCGACACCTTCGATGAAGCGGCGGCAAATCGCGTCCCTGACGTGTCGTTTCTGATCGACTGGATGATCGCGAGGAACCGCGATCCACAAGATGCCTTCTACCAGCGCATCGATGAGGAAAGCTTTGGAGTCGTCGGCAACTCGTTTGGGGCGTCGACCGCCGTCGGCATGGCAGCTGGTTGGGCGGGCGCCCCAGCAGACCCGAGGGTGAAAGCCATCGTGCCGATTTCGGTGGTGATCGACGGCGAGATGCAGCTCGATGATCGTCCATCACCGTTCGCCGGCTTCAGCGACGAGCAGCTCGCGAGCATCGTCGTGCCAGTCATGTTGATCGGCGGCACCGAGGACGTGAACGTGCCGATCGGCAATCATCAGCTCGCGTTCGACCAAATGGTGAACGCGCCCCGCGTCTACAAGATAGACATCATCGGTGCGAACCATTTCCATTTCGCGGCGGTCTGCACCTTTGGCGAACTTTTACTCGGCCTCGGCTTTGAACAGGAACAGTGGCCCCTTTTCGGGGCGGAAGCCCTCATCGAGCCCTTCAACGCCACCTGTGCGCCGGATGTCTTGCCGATCGAAGAAGCGAGCCGATTGCTTAACCTCTACGTCGTGTCGTTCTTCAGGCGGTTCATGTACGATGACGCCCGGTACGATGGCTTCCTTACGACCGGTTACGCGGATACCGAGCCCGCGATCAACCTGTCAAGAAGGTAGTTTCCCGTTGGGGTACGAGTGGAACGCGATAGTGTCGATCAATGGCGTAGGGATTATGTGCGAGGCCCTCTCGAGCGGGATCAGCTCGACCCCGATCCCTTCATGCAGTTCGAGCGCTGGTTCGAGGAAGCCTGCAAGGACGTGGATGTCGAGCCGAATGCCATGGCGCTGGCGACCGTCGACAGCGCCGGAGCACCGGCCGTTCGGATGGTGCTTCTGAAGTTCTACGACCAAAACGGGTTTGTGTTTTTCACCAATCTTGAAAGCCGCAAGGCTCTACACATCGACGCCAATCCGGAAGTCGCGCTCCTGTTCTGGTGGCCCGGGCTAGAAAGGCAGATCGAAATCAATGGGACGGCAGAGCGCATCTCGAACGTCGAAGCCACGAGGTACTTCATGACGCGTCCACGAGGTGCCCAGCTCGGCGCCTGGGCATCTCCGCAATCGCATGTTCTGACTTCACGCAAAGCGCTCGAAATGAAGCTCCAAGAAATGAAGCAAAAGTTTGCCAATCGCGAAGTGCCTCTGCCCTCGTTTTGGGGTGGGTACCGCGTGGTTCCCAAAGCAATCGAGTTCTGGCAGGGGCAGCCCGAGCGGCTTCACGACCGCTTTCAGTACGTGCGTGAGGGAGACGGCTGGCGCATTCAGCGACTCGCTCCGTGACGCCCCTCTGCTCGTGCTCCTCAGGGGTCGCTTTTCTCGTCGGTCATGAGTAAGAGTCTCCGAGGGGTCGGACGCAGGGCGAGCTTTTCGAGATGCGTCACGATTTTTGGGTGCTGCGAGACCAAGCCATGGAACCGATCGGCCGGCATTCGTAGCAGCAAGACATCAGAAGCGGCTTTCACCGTAAACTGGGAGGGCGTCCGCGTGAGCATGGCCTGGTCTCCCAGGGCCTGTCCGAGTTTCAGACGCCCCATCCTCTCACCAGCGGAGCCGAAGGCGGTGAGCTCGCCAATCATGGGGATGTAGAGGCCGTCAACGTGTTTGCCTGCCTCCACGATCGTCGTCCCCTGGTTGGCGCGCCGGACCTCGAACGTGGCGGCGAGCGCTGCTCGGGCCGAAGCGCCAAAGCTCGAAAACATCGGCGAGGTTCTCAGCAAAGTCGAAACCAGACGACGCCCTAGGACCTCGAGCAGAACGTCGTGAAGCGCCGGATACTCGGCGACGAGCTGGTCGAGCAAAAGCGTGCTGATTCGCAGGGCGCGAACTTTGGTCCGCGCGACTGCGTCCCGTTCGTAGCAGACGTGCTTGAGCAGAGAAGAGATGCCGATCACATCGCCCTCAGACAGGATGATCGAGTCTTCCTCCGCTTGCCCCATCAGCTGAATGGAGCCCTCGACGAGTGTGAAAAGGGCATTCGCACCGGTGCCTCTGTCGAACAGCTTCTCGCCCGGGTCGAGATCGACCAAACGCGACTCCTGCACGATTCTCGCCAGGATCGATTGCGGAACCTCGGCAAAGAGGGGCATGGAAGTGAGCTCTGCGAGGCGCTTCGCCGTCGGGCGTTCAGCCGAGCCATCCTCGGCTAGAGGGGGTGGGTCTTGCACTTCCGCATCGGAGATGTGGAGCTCGAGCCTACGACCGCGCGCGGCCGGCGGCAGGGTGAACCTTCGGAGATTAGCAGCGGCTGAGGCGTCTTCGACCAACGGCGGCGCGTCGTCGGCGAGCCGCTTGGCCTGCACCGTCGTTTCGTCGGCCGTGACGACCCTC
>JBFICQ010000273.1:0-4593 GCA_041581895.1 Polyangiales bacterium
GCGCCGGGCCTGTTCGAGCGCACCCTCGGCGTAGCTCGCGTCCTCATGCGCTTCGAGATCGGTGAGACGCTGCTGAAGCTGGGCCGTACGCGTGCGAAGCCTCGAATCCAGCGAGGGACCGGACGGGCGTTCGTCCCCCGTCACGGCCGAGGACGGGCCAACGCTCGCGCCGACGATCAAAAATCCCGCGAAAACCCCCCGTAGGACGGGGCTACTGATAGGTGAAGCGAAGCTCGTAGTCGCAGATGCGGTAGACGTCGCCTTCTTCGATGCGCTTGGATTCGACACGTTGACCCGCGAATTCGATTCCATTCGTGCTGCCCAAGTCTTTCATGAAGTAGACACCATCGTGAAATACCACGGCCGCATGTCGACGCGAAATATTGCCGTCACGAATCGCGAGGTCGGCGGTCTTGGCGCCCCGCCCGATGATGAACTCGTCCTTTTCGACCGGGAAGTCTTGGCCGTTGAACTCCACCACGAGCACACGCCGCGCAGCAGCATCCGAGGCTCGATGACCCGGCAATGGCGGTGGCGCAGTAGGACGTCGCGAGGGCGTGGGTGCAAGGAGTGGGCTCCGAAGCGCCTGCGGGGGAGCTGCGCCCGCGCGACGCTCTGCTGATGCAGCAGCCGAAGCGACCGCTTGGGATGCACCGAGCCGAGCCACCATTTGATCGCGCGACCGAGCGTATTCCCGCATCGCCTCGTTGATCAGGTAGTCGACCGAGCATCCGAGCTCGTCGCTCAGGCGATCGTAGATCTCGAAGAGATAGTCACGGCATTGAAACGCACGAACGGTCTTTCTGTCGCCTTGATCAGCCATCTCGTCGATTACTCGTTGTCACCCTGTTCACGTGTTTGCAAAGCCTCGATCGCTGCCTTGGCGACATCGCCGACTCTTTTGGCGGGAGGGTTGAGCTCTGACCACCCTTCTCCCACCACTGCCGTCGTGTCCGCCACCAATCGCTTCATGACGGGGACATCCTGGTCCCCGCCTCTGCGTTCAAGATAGCGCAACGCGACGACACGATTCCACCAATGTTGCGAATCGAGGAGCTCGAGGACCGTCGATGTAGGCGGAGGTGTCATCTGGCTCATCCGGGTGGCGTACCCCTCCAGCTCCTCCGGCTCGTATTGAACCCCGGAAACCGTCGGTAATTGTTGAGCAAATTTTTCTATCACCGAGGGACCGCCCACGGAGAGGACCAGCTCGCCTGCCCGCCACCGAAGGCGCTTGTCCAACTTCGCCGATGCGGTGCAGGGGGACGACGTGCAGCCCGGGCGTTGGACCAGCGGCCAAAGGCGAGGAAGCGCGCTCCGGCTACGGATGTCTCCGACCCGATCGAATGCGTAGTCACGAACCTCGATCGAGTTGCCCGGATCGAGCGCGATCGAGAGCAGTCGATTCAGATGCTTTCGCGTCACGTGCCCTTCGAGAGCACGCAGAGCCGTGGCGCGTCGGGCGTTCAGCCGCTCGACCCAGGCTTCGCTATCGGTCGGTCCTGGCTTCGTGTCCGCAATCCGCAGTAGCCGCGCCGATACGTTTTCCTGATCGGCGAGATGTTTCATCGCAGGCAGGGCCCCGTTGTTGATGTAGTTCTCGCGGTTGTAGATCGCGACCGACGCCACGCGCGCATCGTCAACCGGCTCCCCGGCGGCCTCGAGCGACTTCTTGATCTCCGCACTCAGCCACTGCACGAAACGTGGTCTTTCCATTTCTCTTTCGATCTGGACGAGCCGCTCCGCCGCGCGTTTCTTGGTCTTCGGATCCCCACTCTCACCGATGATTTCAGCGATTTTGAGCATCGCTTGCGGGGCTATCTTCTCGTGGAGCGCGTCGACGAGCATACCGGCCGCTTCGGCGCCAAGACTGCGAGTGACTTGCTCGGCGCTGTAGTCGCCGGCGAGGCTTCGCCGCTCGAAATCGCGGGAGTACCATCCTACGACCGATCGCGTGAGCGCGGCGCGCGACTCTTCGGGCGCATAGGGAATGACCATGTACGCGGCATCTTTCGCGCGAATCTGGGCCTGCAGGGCGGCGTTGTCGGCATGCGTAGATTCCTCCGCAAGAAGCGCCTCGAGGCGTGGGACCATGGCCGCAACGATCGTTTGACTGGCCTCGGGATCTTGTTGGCGCAGGTCGTCCAGCGCCTCTTTGAGTAGGTTCAGGCTGCTGACGTCGCCCCGGTCCATTTCCACGATCGCCAACGCGGCTTGGGTTCGAAGATCATCGGAATAGTGATCGCTCCCAACGACCGCCATCAGCCGGGCTGGGCCTTTGACGGTCCGCTTCCATGCCTCGACGTTGTCGCTGTCGGCTTTGCAGCCGACCAATACGGCGGCGACCGCAGCGCACATCAGCACGATCTTGCTCATCCAACCCATCTGGCTCGCGATCGATTCCCCCCGGAGGGCGTGCAACCCGTGAGGATAATAGAGGATTCGGCCAGGCAATCAAGAGTCCGTAGGAGGCGTGATTTCTTGACGAATCCAACTCAGCGCGCATAGCCTCGACGTGTAGGAGGCCTCTTACTTGGGCGCACATCAAACCACCTCTTCGGGCGATCTTCTGGCGCCCGAGGGCAGGCGGCAGGACGTGTTCGCGATCCTGACCCTCACCGGAACCGTATTGCTGACGCTCGCGCTGGTCTCGTACGACGCCCGAAACGGAGCGGCGAACCTGGTCGGGCCGGTGGGACACCGGCTGGCGCGGGCGGTGATGTCCGCCTTTGGCCTGGTGGCCTGGTTCCTGCCGCTCGAGGGGGCCTTGCTTACGTATCGACTGTTTCGACGTCGTGCCGCGCTGCTGGGGTTGGCCACGCTGGCTTCGACGTTGGTTCTCGTGGTGATTGGTGCGGCGCTCGCGCACCTGCTCATCGAGCCGCAGGCGATGTGGGGGGCATCGCCTGGGGGGGCGGTCGGTGAGCTGCTCGGGGAGGTGCTCCGATCGTTGCTCGGTTTCGCGGGCACCGTGATCATAGGGTTTGCAGTTCTCGGAATCGCAGTGGTCCTCCGGACGCCGTGGACGCTCGAGGAGGTGGGAGAGGCCTTGGTCCGCGCGGGCCACGCGATCTGGCAGAAGACCACGAGCATCGTGATCGCGATGCGTGAAGCATGGGCTGAGGCGCGCGAGCTCCACGAGGAGGAAATCCGAGCAAGCCAGCCACGGGTGAGCGAGCCGAGGATCATGGGTACGATCTTCGAAGACGAGGAGGAAGGTGAGCTCGAAGCCGCCCGTGACGAATCCACGGCTGCGGTGATGACCGCGCAGACGCCGAGCACCGCAAACATTCCGAAGCCCGCGAAGGGCATTCCGACCATCGTCGCTCCGAAGGAGACCAAACAAGAGCCGCTCTCAATCTCGAGCCGATCAAAGCGATCGAAACACGAGTTTCAGCTCCCGCCGGTCAGTCTCCTAGACAAACCGGACGCCTCGATCATTCGTGTCGACGCCAATGCCCTTCGCGACAACGCCGAGCTCCTCACCGAGAAACTCGCCGCTTATGGCGTCCAGGGTCGCGTCGATGAAATCCATCCAGGCCCGGTGGTGACCATGTACGAGTTCGAGCCGCGAAGCGGGACCAAGGTGTCGAAGATCGCCGGTCTTGCCGACGATCTCGCCATGGCGCTCGCTGCTCAGAAAGTGAGGATCGTGGCGCCGATTGCCGGCAAGGCACGCGTCGGGTTCGAGATTCCAAACGACGACCGAAACATGGTTCAGTTGCGGGAGATCCTCGAAGACCGACGGTGGATGAATCAGAGTGGGGCGCTTCCGATCGCACTCGGCAAGGACATCAGCGGTCAACCTATCTACGCCGATCTCGCAAGAATGCCGCACTTGTTGGTCGCAGGCGCGACGGGTTCGGGGAAGAGCGTGGCGTTGAATGTGATGTTGGCGTCCATTCTCGCAAAGAAGACACCCGACGAAGTTCGGATGCTGATGATCGACCCGAAGGTAGTCGAGCTTCAGGTCTTCGACGGGATTCCGCACATGCTGCTTCCTGTCGTCACCGACATGAAGAAGGCAGCCCTCGCATTGCGCTGGGCGGTCGACGAAATGGAGCGGCGCTACCAGCTGTTTGCCGACGCCGGCACCCGCAACATCGACACTTACAATCGGCGGGTCGACCGGGTCATTCGCGGAGATCTCTCGATCGACAAATTCATGCCAAAGCGCAAGGGCAAGGTCAGCGCTCAGGACGCCTCGGGCCGGGAGGTGCTTCTCGATCCGGTCGACGGAGAGACATGCGACGCCGAGAGCTTCGAGCCCGAGAGGCTCCCGTACGTGGTGGTCGTCGTGGACGAGTTTGCCGACCTAATGATGGTGGCGGCCAAGGACGTCGAAGCGTGCGTTGCCCGGCTCGCGCAGAAGGCACGCGCGGCCGGCATTCACGTGGTTCTGGCCACACAACGGCCGAGCGTCGACGTCATCACCGGGATGATCAAAGCAAACTTCCCGGCGCGGGTGGCGTTCAAAGTCTCCCAACGCCAAGACTCGATGACGATCTTGGGTCGCTCAGGCGCCGAGCACCTCTTGGGCATGGGAGACATGCTCATGATTCCACCGGGCTCGAGCGAGCTCAGGCGCGTGCA
>JBFICQ010000274.1:0-4537 GCA_041581895.1 Polyangiales bacterium
CGTAGACAACATCTACGAGCTCGCTCCGGACGAAGCACACGAAACCCTGAAGCTACCGGAATACATGGCGGACCTGATGGGCAAGGGTGTCTTGGGTCGGAAGTCTGGCGCTGGTTTTTTCGGAAAAGACGATGCGGGCGAGCGGATCGTGCTGGATCCGAAGACGCGGAAGTACGGCCTCAAGAGCGCCATCGCGCGACCAGAGCTGCCCTTCATCGAGGAGATCTCGGCAATGCACCGCGTCGGTCGTTACCGCGAGGGCATGCAAGCGTTCGTGACTGCAACGGGCACGCACGCTGCAATCGCCAAAAAGGTCATCGCCGGATACATCAGTTATTCGTTCCACAGGGTCGGCGAGGTCACTGACGATATTTCGGGCATCGATCGGATCATGGGGTACGGCTTCAACTGGGCGCCGCCTAGCGTTTTGGTCGACGTGATCGGCCTCAAGCCCTGCATTCAGATGATTGAAAAGGCCGGCCTTCCCGTGCCGCCTGCGCTTACGAACGCCAAAGAGGGCACTAAGTTTTTCAGAGACCCACAGGTCAATGTGGGCAAGTTCTTCGTTGCCGCGTGAACGAAAGGTTTGGTGAATAAGATGGCACAGGTTCCAGAGGTTTACATTCTCGGCGGGTACCAGACGGACTTCGCCCGCAACTGGAGCAAAGAAAAGAAACACTTCGTCGCGATGATGCGCGAGGCGGTTCTCGGCGCGCTCGAAAAGACGCAAATTGAACCGAGCGAGATCGAAGTGGCACACACCGGCAACTTCGCTGGCGAACTCTACAGCAAACAAGGTCACCTCGGAGCGTTCTTTCTCGAGATCGACCCCGCATTCAGCGGCCTTCCAACGTCGAGACACGAGGCGGCATGTGCTTCGGGCAGTATCGCGCTTCTTGCTGCAGGCGCTGAGATCGAGGCGAAGCGCTACGATCTCGCCTGCGTAGTAGGGGTCGAGCAGATGAAGACGGTTGGCGCCGGTGAAGGCGGCGACTTTCTCGGCACTGCGGCTTGGTACGAGCTCGAAGCGAAAGGCGTCGAGTTTCCGTTCCCGAAGCTTTTCGGCAAGCTCGGGGACGAATACGACAAGCGCTACGGGTTGAAGGACGAGCACCTCGCGGCGATCAGCACGATCAATTACGCGAACGCAAAGCTCAATCCGAACGCGCAAACGCGCACCTGGTACATGAACTACGACCATGCGATGAGCCGTGACGAATTCAACGGCAACATCGGTGGACGCATCAACATCTCCGATTGCTCGCAGGTAACCGACGGCGCGGCTGCGGTGCTGCTCGCCTCGCGAGAGTACGCGAAGAAGTGGGCGGCGCGGGTCGGCGTCTCGCTCGAGTCGATTCCCCAAATCAAAGGCTGGGGACACCACACCGCGCGAATTCGCTTCGAAGACAAGATCGCCGAAAGCGCCAACGACAAGTATGTGCTTCCCCACGTTCGCGCCACCGTTACTGACGCGCAAAAGCGCGCCGGCATAGCCGATAGCAGCGGCATCGACGGCATCGAGACACATGACTGCTTCACGACGTCCGAGTACATGGCGATCGACCACTTTGGGCTAACCGCCCCGGGTGAAAGTTGGAAGGCAGTCGAAGAGGGCGTCATCGCGCTCGACGGTAAGACTCCGATCAACCCGAGCGGAGGCCTCATTGGTGCCGGTCACCCCGTCGGTGCGACGGGGGTCCGCCAAGTTCTCGACGGCTACAAGCAGGTCGCGGGTGAAGCGGGCGATTACCAAGTCGACGGCGCCAAGAACATCCAGACCCTCAACATCGGCGGGAGCGGGACTACCAGCGTCAGCTTCATCGTCGGCACCTGAGGGACACGCTTCCCGCCTCCCATATTGCACCGCCCCTTCGAGGATCTTAGACGCTTGGAGGGGTGGAACGGGCCCTTCTGTCCTGCTAGAGCGGCGCCATGCGGTATTCGCGCGCGTTTATTCCGACGGTGAAGGAAGTGCCGAAGGATGCAACGATGCCGTCGCACATCCTGATGTTGCGCGCGGGATACGCCCGCATGGTTGGGGCAGGTATCTACGAGCTTCTCCCGCTCGGAACGCGCGTGCTCCACAAGATCGAGAAAATTGTCAGGAAAGAAATGAACGCATCGGGCGCGCAAGAGCTATTGATGCCGACTTTTCTTCCCGGCGAGTATTTCAAAGAGTCAGGTCGCTGGGATGTGTATGGGCCGACTCTTCTCCGTATCAAGGACCGAAAGGGCGGCGAATACCACCTCGGGCCAACGCATGAAGAGATCGTCACCGACCTAGTCCGCCGTGAAGTAAAGAGTTACCGCCAGCTTCCGCTCAACCTCTATCAGATTCAGAACAAGTACCGCGACGAGCCTCGACCCCGCGCCGGCCTTCTTCGGTGTCGCGAGTTCATCATGAAAGACGCGTATTCCTTCGACGTATCGGACGAGGCTGCGATGGCGAGTTATCAGCAGATGCACGACACATACCACCGCATCTTCCAGCAACTCGGACTTGATTACCGCGTCGTCGAGGCCGACAGCGGCGCCATCGGGGGCAAACAGAGCGCCGAGTTCCAGGTTCTCGCCCAAACCGGGGAGGACTGGATCGTCGCATGCAACCAGTGTGATTACGCCGCAAACGTCGAAATCGCCCGGCCCGGGCCCGGCATGCGGGCTGACCCGGAGCCATCCGACATGCTCCCGGTCGAGAAAGTCGAGACGCCGAGCACTCATACGATTGAAGACGTGGTCGCCTTCTTCGGGACTGGTACGACAGCGGCCCAGACGCTCAAGTCGCTCGTCTATCTGGCGGGTGACGAGATCGTCCTCGCAGTCGTTCGGGGCGACCACGAGATTAACGAGCTCGGCCTCGCGCGGCAATTGGGAGTCGACCAAGTGTTTCTCGCATCGGACGCCGCGGTTGCGGAGGCCACAAACACCGAGGTCGGTTTCGTCGGACCGGTCGGTTTCGAGGGACGCATTATTGCCGATCCTGATGCTGTCTCCGTGCTAAACGCAATCGCGGGGGCTGGCGAGACCCCGTACCATCTCAAGAATGTGAACCACGGACGCGACTACAACGCGGAGGTTCTCTCGATCCGTCAAGCGACCTCGGGCGACCCTTGCCCAAACTGCGACGGTGATCTCGAGCTCTACCGCGGCATTGAGGGCGGTCACATTTTCGTGCTCGGCACCCATTACAGCGACAAGATGAACGCGACCTTCCTCGACGAGGACGGCGACAGTCATCCGGTCGTGATGGGCTGTTATGGAATCGGTGTGACGAGGCTCATTGCCGCGATCATCGAGCAGCATCACGACGAGCTGGGGATCCGCTGGCCAGTTCAGGTCGCTCCGTACGAGGTGATCGTGACTCCGATAGGCAAAGATGACGAGCCCTTCAGCAAGGCCACCGAGGTCTATGAAACCCTGCGGGCGGAGGGTATTGAAGCCCTGCTCGATGACCGCTCCGAACGCCCTGGCGTGAAATTCAAAGATGCCGACTTAATCGGAATTCCACTGCGAATCACGATCGGTTCGCGCGGACTGAAGCAGGGAACTTTCGAGCTCAAGAAGCGCATCGAGGCGGAGTCGGAGGACGTGCCTGCCGCCGACATCATCTCCGCGACCAAAGCAGCCTTGGCTGCACTCCGGAGCTGAACGCGTGGCTCGGTACGACGACACGTACGAGACGCCGAAATGGAGAACTCTGTGGTTGGCTGTCGCGTTTGCCGTCTTGGTCGGAATTGGCGTCGTTACCGTCTTGTTGCCGGAGCTAGAGGACGAATCGACAAAAGAGTCGGCTACCTCACAAGACGACGAAGACACGCAAAAATAGGAACGACAAACGGCATCAAGCCCAAATGGGGCCGCGCTCGATAGACGAAAACCCGCACGCGCGCAACCCGTTCTTTGCGTCACAACTCACATTTTTGCAATCTATGGGGAGCGTGACCCATCGCGGACTCAGTGCTGTCGTGCTTGCACTAGTGCTTTTCTTGGCACCCGCCTCGGTTCACGCATCGCCTGAGGTGCCCATGTGCGTCGCCGATCAAGCGCGGCTGATCGAATCCCCGATCAACCTCGTCCGCCCGTGGACCTCCGCGAGCATGTGTGGTCCGTACGCAGCACCGATCGCCCTTGCCGAAGCGAACCATCTAGCGAAGCGCGCGGTTCAAGCGTACCAGCAGGCGACGCGATCAATCGCAGAGGCTCGTTATGAAGCGGCGCGTCTGAAACTCGACCTCGCCACCCAAGGCCTGCCTCGAATCGCAGACCACATCGCGCTCCAGAGCGCGCGACTCGAGCTGCTCCGCGATCGGCCGGATCGCGCGGCAGCCTTCTTCGCGGAAGCCACGGAGAGCATTCATGAATCGGTCAGAATCGAAGCGAGCTTTGGATATGTGCTTGCGCTCCTTCGAGCCGATGACCCGGCCGGGGAAGAGGCTCTTCACGACCTTCTGTGGACTTATCCAGCCATCCCCGAGCGCGCCAATCTGTTGTTTGAGCACGCCCAGAGCCTGGTCAGGCAGAAGCGTCACGACGAGGC
>JBFICQ010000275.1:0-4533 GCA_041581895.1 Polyangiales bacterium
GAGCCGACATCGTGGATTGACCTATTTCATGTTTCCGCTTCGAGCCGAAGGTGTGACGGTGCGCGGGGTGGATCGTCTCGACGGTGACGAGGGGTTCGCCGAGATCTTTCTGGAAGACGTGTTCGTCCCCGACACCGAGGTCATAGGTGAGGTCAATCAGGGGTGGAGGGTCGCGATGGCGACCACCAGCTCCGAGCGAGGCTTGACACTCCGAAGCCCCGGACGGTTCATGGCCGTCGCTTCTCGGCTGATCGACCTCTACCATCGCTACCGTGATCGATCGGATCCGGTCTTACGCGATCGGGTCATTCGGGCCTGGATGGACGCACAAGCCTACCGTTGGTTCACCTTCCAGACCGTCTCGCGCATGATGCAAGGCGAGCCGATCGGCGACGATTCGAGCATGAACAAAGTGTTCTGGTCCGAAATGGACGTGCGGACTCACGAGACGGCGCTTGCGCTGATCGGCGAGGCGTCCGAGCTCGATGAAGGGTCCGAGAGCGCCATCGATCGCGGTCAGTGGATGAAAGGCTATCAGTTTGCGCTTGCCGGGCCGATTTACGCGGGCACCAACGAGATCCAGCGCAACATCATCGCGGAACGCGTGCTCGGCCTTCCTCGAAAGTGAGCAAGATGCGGTTCGCCTTCACCGATGATCAAAAGATGCTCCGCGACACCGTTCGAGACGTGCTGCAGCGCGAGTGTGCGCCCGAGGTCGTTCGCACCGTGTGGGAAGGTCGCCCCGAGGCTGCGGCTTCGGTTTGGGCCACCCTTGCCGAAACCGGGCTCATCGGAATGGCTGCTCCCCAGGATGCGGGCGGGATGGCGATGACCGAGCTCGATTCGATCTTGCCGTTGGAGGAAATCGGATATGCCGCGTTGCCAGGGCCCCTCGTCGATACCATGGCTGTCGGGATTCCCCTGCTCGACGCTGCGGGAACCGACGCGCAAAAAGCCCAGTGGCTCGAGGCTGCCGCGTCGGGCCACGCGAAGATCGTCGTCGCATTCGAAGATCAGGTCATCGTGCCCCACGCCGCCGCGGCAGATGTGCTGATCGCAGAACGAGGGGGAGTAGCGCGCTGCGTTCCGATGTCCGAAGTGTCTGCGATTCCCGAACGATCGGTCGACCGCGCCCGGCAACTGGCCCGGATCCACTTCGACGAGCGCCAGAGCCACCGAATGCGAGACGACCTGGACGGCCAAGCACTCTTGTCGCTGGCCAAAGAGCGCGCCGCGCTGGCCACAGCAGCCCAACTGGTCGGTCTCAGTCGTCGCATGCTCGACATGGCGGTGCAGTACGCGAAAGACCGAGAGCAGTTCGGCAAACCGATCGGAGCCCAGCAGGCGGTGAAGCACCGGCTCGCCAACGCGCTGATCGAGCAGGAGTTCGCCCGCCCGATGGTCTATCGGGCCGGCTGGTCGCTATCCACCAATCAAGAAACCGCCCAAGTCGATGTCTCGCTCGCCAAGATCTATGCAGGCGAGGCTGCAACTTTCGTGGCGAAGCAGGCGCTCCAGGTACACGGCGCGATCGGCTACACGATCGAATGCGACCTCCACATGTGGATGAAACGCGCATGGGCGCTCGCCGCGACCCACGGCGATTCGGCGTTCCATCGTGAGCGCGTGGGGCGCCACGTCCTTTGACTTCAGGGCGGCGCCTTGCGGGAGCCAACAGGTCCCTCTACAAATAGTCAATAGCGAGGTTTAGATGGCTGAAGCATACATCGTTGAAGCAGTTCGTTCGCCGGTTGGGAGAAAGCGCGGGGGGTTGAGCGAAGTCCACTCCGCGGACCTTGGCGCACACGTGATCAAAGGTGTGGTCGAGCGTACGGGGATCGATCCAGGGGCCGTCGAAGACGTGGTTTTCGGGTGTGTCGACACCGTGGCCACTCAAGCGGGTGACATCGCACGCACCTGCTGGTTGGCTTCGGGCTATCCCGAGCACGTTCCGGGCGTCACCATCGATCGGCAGTGCGGCTCGTCTCAGCAGGCGGTGCACTTTGCGGCACAGGGGGTGATGAGCGGCACGCAAGACGTCGTTCTTGCGGGCGGCGTTCAAAACATGAGCATGATTCCCATTGGCGCTTCGATGATTGCGGGCAAAGAATTCGGTATTCGCGATCCGTTTTCAGGATCTGTTGGATGGACGGAGCGCTACGGCGACCAGCCGGTCAACCAATTCTACGGCGCCGAGATGATCGCCAAAGAGTGGGACCTCTCGCGCGAAGAGCTCGAGAAGTTCGCGCTCGAGAGCCATCGGCGCGCCACTCAGGCACAAGACGAAGGGCGTTTCGATCGTGAGATCATTCCTTTTGGCAACGTCACCGCCGACGAAGGCCCTCGCCGTGACACCACCCTCGAAAAGATGGCAGCGTTGCCGGTATTGATGGACGGCGGTCGTCTCACCGCGGCGGTCGCGAGCCAGATCTCCGATGGTGCCGCGGCGCTGCTCATCGCATCCGAGGGGGCTCTCAAGACCCACAATCTCAAACCACGCGCCCGAATCCACCACCTCAGTGTCCGTGGCGAGGATCCGATTCGGATGCTTTCGGCTCCGATTCCCGCGACGAAGCATGCGCTCGAAAAGGCTGGCATGAGCCTCGATGACATCGACCTCGTCGAGATCAACGAGGCCTTCGCTCCGGTCGTGTTGGCCTGGGCCAAAGAGTTGGGCGCTGACCTGAGCAAGGTAAATGTGAATGGCGGTGCAATCGCTTTGGGTCACCCGCTCGGCGCCACTGGGGCCAAGCTCATGACGACCCTTCTTCACGAGCTCGAGCGCACCAATGGGCGATACGGTCTGCAGACGATGTGCGAGGGTGGCGGCCAGGCCAACGTCACGATCATCGAACGCCTGAGCTGAGGCCGAACGCACCCCAAGGGGTCTAGGGCGCGCCGGTTTCGGCGCGAACTGTGAGAATTCACACAGTAGCCCGCCTCTTTATCGACACCGGCCCGTGGGATCGGCATCCTGAGGGTCAGGTCCCAGCGTGGACTGCGCCCCCGTGGCGGATCATGTCCGAATCACCGAAAAAGCGTTCCAATCGCCCACGACCCTTCCGGAAGCATTCCGAGGTACGCCGCGCCGCAAACCCGGACAATCGGCGTCAAGCGGAGCGCTGGCCGTCCGATGCGCGCATCGAAATTCTGAGTCCTATCCAACGAGAGGCGTTGGCGCTCGATGTCAGTGCCACCGGCATCCAGCTATCGCTCGACGGTTGGCTTTCGACGGGAACGTTCTGCGATCTTCGAATCACGACTCACACCGGTCGCGAGATCTACAAGCGCGCTCGGGTGATTTGGGCGCGCCGCGTCGGCGAAGAGTGCGTTGCCGGACTGCACGTGGTGGGCTCGATCAACCCGCCGTCCTCCTAACTCGCACGCCTGCGATAGTGCGGCACCCAGCCGCTCGCGTCTTGGAAGAGGCGGACACAGCGGATCGTTTTGAGGTCGGTCAGCTCGAAGCGGTGATATCGCTTGGCTGGCACGATGATTAAGTCCCCTTGCTCGACTTCGACGCGGATCCAACGATCATCGCTCGAGCGAATGTCGAAAATGCCCTCGCCCTCGAGGATGAAACGCACCTCGTCTTCATCGTGAAGGTGCTCGTCGTCGAACTTCGCGCAAATCGTCTCGAGGTCGGGGGTATCGGGACGAAGCTCGATGATGTCCTGGTGGATGTAACCCCCGTCCCGCTTCACGTTCTCGAGAATGGGCTGGTAATCCGCCTCATCGAAAGGGAGAGACTGCCAAAAAACGCCCTCGCGCTTCAATTCCGCGGCGGAGACGGGGCGACCGGTTTCAATCTCTCGGGCTCGCATGATCAAGTCTCCCTCTGCGACGATGCCATGGCCGCGTCGATTCCGAGTGCTCGCATTCGAACTGCGGCTTCGAACAGATAATCGTAACACTCCGCTTGGGTTTTGGCCTCGACCCAGTTGCGACCCCACACATAGACACCGTGGCGGCGAACGAGGACGGCCTGGGTGTCGGGGTAAGCTTCCATCGCCTCTGCCATGCTCTGCGCCAAATCGCGTTCGTGTGCGGTATTTTCGATGATCGGAACAACGAGACTGTCGTGGTAGCCGTGTCCACGGATGCCCTTGATCATTTCGAGCTCAGTGACGCGCAGCTCGTCTTGCGGGCCAAGCGTCGCCAGCATGGCGTGGATCGAATGGCTATGCAGGACCGCACCGGCGTCTCTCAACCGGAACGCATTGAAGAATAGCGGAGCGCATTCACTGACCTTCAGATTGGAGTCGCGAGGGCCCTCCAAAATCTTCCCATCCAAATCGAGAACGAAGACATCGCTCTCGCGCAACCGCTCCTTTTGAACACCAGACGGAGCCATGTAGACCCGGTCCCCCTCGCGCACGCTCATCCCGCCGCCCGTGCCCGAGGCCCAGCCGAGCCCGTAAAAGAGCTGGCAGAGCTCGACAATGAGGCTGCGCGGGTTCTGGGTCATCGGCGGATTCCCACTTCTAAGGCGGTTTTTCGGCCCCGGCAACACGGCGGCTTGACGGCGCGCTC
>JBFICQ010000276.1:0-4531 GCA_041581895.1 Polyangiales bacterium
CGCGCGCTCCCCCCAGTCGCGCAGCGTGTCGACGTTCCCCGTACGTCTGTGCCCGAAGTGAAAATCGGGACCGACTACCACGCCCTTGGCGGCACACGCGTCCAGTAGCACGCGCTCGACGAAGGTGTCCGGGCTGGTCCTAGCGAATTCCGCGTCGAACGGCAGAACAACCACATCATCGCACCCCGCCCCCTTCAACAGCTCTACCCTGCGCGACATTTCGGTGAGCAGCACCGGGGCCCGCTCGGGAGCCAGGATCGCGGTGGGATGGGGGTCGAAGCACATTGCGAGCGTTTGCCAACTATGCTGGTCCGCGGCGCGTTTTGCCGCGTCGATCAGCGCCCTGTGACCAAGATGCACGCCATCGTGGTTGCCTGGTGTGACGACGGAAGGTGCTCGATGCATCGGTGCAGGGGGTCGAAGCGGTGGATCTGCTCCCCCTTCAACCCCCTACAGCGCCCCAGGGACCACTTCAACTCGAATGCGGTCGATACGAGCGTTGGTGACGTTGGCCGTTCCCTGGGGTATGGTTGAAAACATGAGGAATTCGAAGGGGAGGTCGAATCCGGAAGAAGAGGCTCCGTTCGAGGAGGTCATGGAGCGCCTCCAGACGGTCGTGGACCAGCTCGAGGAGGGAGATTTGCCTCTCGAGCAGTCTTTGGCGATGTTTGAGGAGGGGGTTCGCTTGTCGCGTGCCGGTGCGAAACGACTGGATGAGGCCGAGCGTAGAGTAGAAGAGCTCCTCGCCGCTGGAGACGATTTGCAAACGACCCCTCTCGAAGAAGACGAAGCGGAAGAAGCATGAGCCAGGTTCTCACCGTACCGACGCATTTCAACGATATCGGAGAGCTCTCTGAGGGCTTTCTGGATCGCGTCGAACACGACACATTGATCCTCTATGGACCCGTGCCCTACGAAGATGGGTCTGACATCGACTTCGTGGTTCTGCTCGCCGACGGCACATCGGCTCTCGAGGGCAAGGCCCGAGTGCGCGCAGCGGTCGATGGTGGCGCCGATCGAGTTCCTGAAACCCGCTACGACATAGTTCTCGAAGCGCTCGAGCTAGACGGTCGCTATGAAGTGGTGTTCGAGCGCCTCGTCATGGCGCGACAAGCGGTGTCGGATCGCCCAGGCACCAACAGCGACGCACCGGTTACCGGCGAAATCGACGCGGCAACCTCCGACGACGAAAACGACCCCGGGGATCCAGAGGTCGCGGTCGCCGCCGAGGAGGTCTGGTCCATCCAGCCCGACGAGGTTGAAGACGTTGCAGTCGCCGAAGAGAAGTCGATGGAGCTCTCGATGGATGGCGAGGCGATGCTCCAGAAGTACGCCGACTCTTTCGAGGAGCAAGGTTCTAACGAGCCGGCGGAAGATACCGTGGTCTCCGATCAGGCCTTCGAAGACGCGTTTCGCGCCGAGGTCGATGAGGACGGCGAGCCGCTGGTGGCCGCTGAGCCGAACGTGGGCGCTCCCGTGCCAAAGCCTTCGATGGCCGCCCCCCCAGATGCGCCTCCCGCACCGGCGGGGCTCAACCTCGTTCCACCGCCGGAGGGGCTCACACGGCCCTCACGGGCTGTTGCAGACGAAGACCTGCTAGCCCACTACGAAGCCGTCGGAGAGGAAGAAACCTCGGGCCTATTCAGATACGAAGACGGGCTACCGATTCCATCCCGGCCGCCCCTTCCGGACTTGGACCCAGCTCGCCGAGTGGCTGCAGTTGAAGCAAACGACGATGACGACGTCGAAGATTCGGAGCCACCGGAGGCGAACGATGACTACGAGGAAATTCGAATCAGCGAGCTTGCCGAGAGCGCCGAAGAGGGGTGACCTCTCATGAAGCGATTCTTCGTCACTATCCTTTGTGGCCTGAGCCTTCTGATCGCCACCGAAGCTAGCGCTGACGCGGTGGTTCGCGTCCTGGTCCGCAACATGGAGGACAAGCCCGTAGACGGCACGGTCAAGCTCAAGCCCCTCAGCGACGGTAAGAGCTTTAGCTGCTCGACCGTCAAGGGAGCCTGCATGATCAAGTCTGTGCCCGGCGGCAGCTACATCGTGACGTTCCGGCCCAACAAGGGAAGCGCGCCTAACCCGCGCAAGGTCATGATCCCGCCTGACGGCGAAGCAGACCTTCATATCTCCGCAAAATAGGGCGGGAGTTGGACCGACACGCCCCCAAAATGTAATCATTTCAAGGGGGGAATCTCGCGAAAGGGATGGGAGCGAGCCGGATACTGCCCTGCCTGGCAGGGATCGCCGCATTGGCGTGCACGATGTCCGCTGCGGTGTCCGTTCGCGCGGACGGGGATTCCGTCGGGGATCCCGAGGCGCGCGACGACCAGCTGTTCTTGTTTCAGAACAGCTTCAGCGGCCCAACTGGTGGCATTCGCGTCGTCGATGCCGCCTCTGGGCCAAAGGGCACCTTTCGGCTCGCGCTCAACAACGAGTTCTTCGTCGTTCGGGACTACTTCGTTCCTGACGATCGAGCGCAACACTTCGGGGCCAACCTATCACTAAGCGTTACTGCGACCGACTACCTGGAAGTGTTCGCTTCCGCCGGCGTAACGTCCGTATGGGACGATGCGACCGACCCGACGCTGGTGCAGCGCGTGGCGGACGTTTTGATTGGGCTCAAGGGGTTCCACTGGCTCAAGCCCTGGGTCGCGCTCGGCGGCGATGCCAGCATCGCGTTTCCCGGCGGCGTTGGCGACATGAAGCAGACGTTCCGAGCGACGAGCTTCGGGTTTCGTGTGAATGCGACCCTCGATTTTCGCGCCCATCACCGGCGAGCACGACCCCTGATCACGCGGCTCAACGCTCAGTATTGGTTCGACAACTCAGGGAAGCTCGGTGACAGCATCCGGAGTGTCGGGCCACTCACCCCTTTCGAACGGTTTGCCTACGAGCTCAACGAGACCGACACCGTCCGGATCGGCGTGGGCCTCGAGGTACCTCTCGAAGCTCGAAAGGTGGGGCTACATCCCTTGCTGGATTGGCGCTGGGACATCCCGGCCAATCGGCAAGGCTTCCATTGCTTGTCGGCGACTCTCCCGGTTGGCGACGACTGCCTCGGCAACGTCGGGGTCAAAGCCTATCCGATGACTCTGACGATCGGGCTTCGCATGTTCACGCCCCCCAAAGGCCTCGCGTTCACGTTTGCGGCCGACGTCGGCCTGACCGGAACGCGCGATTTCGTGCGCGAGCTCGCGCCGACGGCGCCCTTCAGCATCATCCTCGGCGTCGCCTACACGGTAGACCCGCGTTCCCGTCGTGTTCCCGCACCCGTGAGCCCGCCTGCACCTTCTTACGAGCCCCCGCCCAAGGGCCGGATTCGGGGCGTGGTAATCGACGCGCGTAACGATAAGCCCATTGCGAGCGCTCGCGTCGCGGTGGTCGGGCAGGACGCCTCGCCGCAGACCACCGATCAGGACGGACGATTCGTCACCTATTCACTGCCAGCCGCCGAGGTAGCGCTCGAAGTCACCCATCCCGAATACGAGCCCGGTCGATGCGTTACGTCGTTCCCAGAGGTCGATACGCCGGTCGAGGCCATCGCCGAGGTCACGTGTCGGATCGCTCCGAGCAGTCTCGACGGTCTTCTTCAGGTCACGGTCGTCGGCAAGAAGGGCAGACCCGTTCCCGCCATTGCAGTCACGGTCCGCGGTCCCGCCGATCACAGGCTCGTGTCGGACGAGGACGGACAGGCTGCGGTGGATCTGCCCCCGGGAGGCTACACCGCCTACATCGACGACCCCGCGTATCTCATCGCCGTGGGCGAGGTCGAGGTAGCCCCCCGAGAAGAGGTCACGCTCACGCTTCAAGTCTTGCCGAAGCCAACTCGTCCGAGAGTCGTGGTGCGTGAGAAACGGATCGTTCTTCGCAGTCAGGTGAGCTTTGCCACCGGAAGCAACGAGATCCTGCCGAACAGCGAGCCGTTACTGTTGGAGGTGGCTGACGTCCTCCTTCGCGACCCCTCACTGGAGCTGGTCGAGATTCAGGGTCACACCGACAATCGCGGGGGGCGGGAGCTCAACTTGAAATTGTCGCAGAGCCGCGCCGAGGCCGTGCGTGAATGGCTGATCGAGCACGGCGTCGAGCCCGCTCGCCTGATTGCCAAGGGCTATGGCCCGACGCGCCCACTCGTGCCGAACATCACGGCGCACAACCGCGCACGAAATCGCCGGGTTCAGTTCAGGATCGTTCGTCGCGCTCGGACGAGCGTCGTCGCAGCACCATGAGCGCTAGCAAGGCGAAAAGGAGCGCTCCAAACGGCCCCTCGCTCGCGGGAATCTCGGTTGCCGCGCAGCCTCCGCTCGATGGAATCGGCACGCCGCCATCGCAGTTCGGGGGACCGTCGTCTTCGCAGTTCAAGTCCAACCGGTTGACGACGTACGGCTCACAGGTGTCATCGAGATCACCCGGAGGATAGATCGTGCACAACGCGTCGATGTCGTCCGGAGCGAGGTCTCGCTTCGAAACCTCCGTGCGCGGCGAGGAGGGAAACATGGTAGCGTCCTCGATGTCGGAGTGA
>JBFICQ010000277.1:0-4505 GCA_041581895.1 Polyangiales bacterium
ATCGCCCTTTCTTGCGACATGATCGTTTGCTCGAACGAAACAAATTTTGGTTTGCCCGAGGTCAAACGCTCCCTGGTGGCCGCTGCCGGGGGCTTGTTTCGCCTGCCCCGTGCGATCGGTATGGCGCCGGCGCTCGAAGTGATCATGACCGGCGATCCGCTCTCGGCACGACGCGCCTACGAGCTGGGGATGGTCAACAAGGTGGTTCCCGAAGCCGAAGTCGTGAAGGAGGCGCTGAAGCTCGCCGAGCGGGTGGCGACCAATGCTCCCCTCGCCGTACAGGCCAGTCGTCGGATCGCCGTCCGGGCCTTCATGGATGATGACGACGCCTTGTGGCGCACCGGCTATGAGGCATCCGCCGCAGTTATGAAGACCGAAGACTTCAAAGAGGGCCCTCGCGCCTTCATCGAAAAGAGGGCGCCCATCTGGCAAGGAAAATGATAGCCTCCTAGGACGAGTTCGGTCGACGAAAGGAGCTCCACTGTGGCAACAGCACTCGTAACGGGCGCCTCGTCGGGCATCGGCAAGGCAACCTCGAAGAAGCTGCTCGAAGAAGGATACACGGTGTACGTGGCGGCAAGGCGGGTCGACCAGATGAACGATCTCGTCGAGCTCGGCGCGATTGCGCTGAAGATGGACATTACCAGAGAAGAAGACGTAGTTCGCGGGGTCGAGCAGATCCAGCGCGACCACGGTGGTGTCGACGTGCTCATCAACAACGCGGGCTATGGCAGTTACGGAGCGATGGAAGACACCTCGATCGAAGATGCGCGCTACCAGTTCGAGGTCAACTTGTTTGGGCTGGCGAGGCTCACACAACTGGTGTTGCCCACCATGCGCGCGCAAAAGGCAGGCAAGATCGTCAACGTCTCTTCGATGGGCGGCAAGATCTACACGCTTCTCGGGTCCTGGTACCACGCCACCAAGCATGCGCTCGAGGGTTGGTCCGACTGCCTGCGCTTGGAGCTGGCCCCCTTCGGGATCGACGTCATCATCATCGAGCCGGGCGTCATTCAAACGAGCTTTGGCGACGTGATGACCGACCCTATGTTGGAGCGCTCGGGGCATACGGCCTACGGCGAGCTTGCGCGACGGATCGCGAAGGCGACCAGCGACTCATACAAGGAAGGCGCTGCAACACCTCCAACGGTCATTGCCAACGTCATCGCCAAAGCGATCAAGACCAAGCGCCCCAAGACCCGTTATGTCGCCGGCAAGCTGGCCCGTCCGTTGCTGTTCACGCGCAGGTGGTTCAGCGACCGGGCATTCGACAAAGCGGTTATGGCGGCAACGAAGTAGAGTCTATGGCGATTCCGACTCGCGTTGTTGCTCGCGTGAGACGAGTTGCGCGAGGTCGGTGAGCTCCTGGGCCATCCACTCGACCATGTCGTCGAAGGCAATGATCCCTTGGAGACGATCCTCGGAATCTACGACTGGGATTCGTCGCACGCCTCGCGCGCGCATCTTCTTCCGAACGTCATGCATGCGTTCGGTGTCGCGTGCGGTCACTAGCCCTTCGCTCATGACTCGACTCACCTGCATGGTCTGGAGGTTGCCGGGAGCTTCGGCTAGGCCTTTCACGACCAAGTCTCTGTCCGTGACCAATGCAATGGGAACCCGGTCCGCGCCTCGCTCCTCGACCACGACGAGGCAGCCCACGTGGTATTTCTTCATCAAACGGGCCGCTTCTAATACGGTTTCGTTTGCGCGTACGATGTAGACGGTTCGGTTGCAAAGCTCGCCAGCGGTCATCGTCAGTTCTCCTACCATAGTATGAAGCGGGGAACGCGTTTGCAGTACGCATCATACGCCTCCCCGTACTGCTTGCGGAGCCAGGGTTCCTCTGTGAACGGGGTGAGCGCAAACAATGCCATCGCAAGAATGCAGAGGACCCACGCCCGAAGGGAGTTCGCTAGGAGACCCCAGCCCAACAGAAGCACGATATCCCCAACGTACTGCGGATTTCGGGTGAAACGATAGGGGCCGGCCTCGATGAGCGAGTCTTTAAGCCCTGAAGTGGCGTAAACGCCCAGGACTCGGACGCCCCACAGTGCAAGCCCAAGCCCGCCCGCGATGAGCATCGTGCCCAAGGGAATTCGAAGCCAATGACGGAAGGAAAACGTATTCCAGTCGAGCACGCCAACCATGACGATTCCGACTGCACACAAACCGGTCAGCGTCCACACCAAGCGATACTGCCAGGAGTTAGGCCCTGGCGGAGGCCAGACTCGCATCGCCGGACGTGCCACCGAGATTACGAGGCAGCCACCAAGCACGGCCTTCGCGGCAACACTCGCGACAAGAATCACATCGAGCAAAGCGCGCACCGCCGAGTCACTACCGTGCCCGTTGAAGCCTAACGCGATGCGCAGGCCGTTGTCGTGGCGCGCTTGGCCTGCTTAGTAAGCCACGCACCGCAGCGACATCGAGGACCGAGCGAATCTGTAGCGGTGAGCGCCAGAGCCCCCCGTGATTGGCACCGCTCATGAAGAGCTCGACTGGGTGGGCGAGTGGCGTCTCGGGGTTTGCCACCGAGCTGTTGGAGCACAGGTCGTGCACGAGCAACGCGCCCATCAGCGCATTCGTCGTTTCCGGGGCGAAAATCTCCGCTCCATAGTGTCGCGCGCCGGCGTAGGCCGCTGCGAACGCGCGGTTGCTGATCACCGAACCGGTCATGCTGGCGGGGGCTACATTGGCTGAGGCTCGATGGCCGGTCGCCCGTGCCGTCAGCGCACGCCACTTTTGAATTCGTTTCGCCAGCGCGTAGTTCGGCCCCTGTCGAACGACGAGCCCATCGTAGATGCCGTAACGGTGGCCCGTGTCCGTGGTGACCCAGTCTGGGATGTTTGGTGCGTACAGGCGGTCGCGCGTCAGCCAGCGAACCGGCGCCTGCCAAAGCCCGACGGCGCCCCGGCTGCCGTAGCGCTCATGTGCACAGCGCGCGGCTTCCTCGGGCACTGCAAAAGCGTCTGTGGCGCTCGCCAGGAACGCGAAAGCGGCCGGTGAGGCCTTCGCATGAAGCCGTTGCACCAGTGCATCCATTGCGACCGAGACGCGTGCGTGGTCCTTGCCATCCAAATAGGCGTAACAGCCGACTGCCGCCGGATTTTCGAAGCTCTCGAGCCACGCGCCGAGCTCGGGTGTTTCTTGCAAGAGGTCCGCGCCAGCGCGCTGCGCAAGCTCAGTATCGGAGATGTCTGCTCCGCAGGGCTCTCGAACCGGGACGTGCAGTACGCACGGCGATCGCGCAACGAGCTCGAGGACGCGGGCCCATACCTGTGGCCGGCCGAGCTCTACGGCCACGATGTTCGCCCGATGAGCAGCCAGGAACGCGAGCGGCCCGATCTCCGCGGCGGCGCCGAGCAAAATGAAAGTCCGCCCGGACAGATCGAGCCACTCCGTGTTGCGCATGACCGCGCGGATCGCCTCCGCGTGGGAGGGCTCGACGATGCCTCGGCTGCACCATTCGTCGAGTTGCCGCAAAAGCTTGTCTCCCGAGAGATGCTGACCTCGATACGGGATTTGCAATCGCTGCCCGGTGAACTGCGACTTGCCGCGCACCGTCGCTGTGTGAAAGCACGGTTCTGCCAGCTGGTCCATCGCCTCCTTGAGGGGAAGGGCCGCCTCGTCGCGCGCGAATTCGAAAAGGCTGTGCGCCGCCGCCAGGCCGTCCGCTGCGATGTGGGTCGCCGCCGAAGCGTCACGCGCGGCCAGTGTTTCTTGATAAACCAGGTGCGCAGGATAGCCATGCCGCCAGTCCCGCTCCGCGAGGAGGGCTTGAGAAGCCTTGTCGTCGGCGCGCCTCACTGCCGCAGCTAGGATCTGCTTTGCAGCATCGGTCGAGCTACGCTGGCCGTCGTTTGACTTGGGGAATGACACCCCGATCGGGCGCTCCCCGCTCGTGGTTGCGCTTTGCACGGTGCCCAAGAATGGGTGTGGTCAGAAGCACCGGGCATGTCAACTCGCGACCGTCCGGTGGCACGAGATCGCGGAATATGCGGGCAAAAAGGGCACATGCTGCCCAGGCCTCGCGGGGAGGCTAAATAGAAGGCGTGGATGTAGTCGAAAGGGCTCAGCGATGGCTGGTGGACGACCCGGATCCGACGACACGCCGCGAGCTCAAGGATCTCCTCGACCGCAACGATCTCAATGCTCTGCACGAGCGCTTCGACACCTCGCTCGTCTTTCGCAACGCTGCCTTGCTTGGGCCACTCGGTGCGGGGCCGAGCCGAATCAACCGCGTCACCGTGATTCGCGCGACTGCGGGCCTTTGCGCCTGGCTTGGTGAGCAGCTTCCCAATGCCGTCGAGCGGGGCGTCTGCGTCGGCTTCGACGGACGCCACATGAGTCGCGAGCTCGCAACGGATGCGGCCGGCGTGATCGCGGGCGCTGGCTTTCAAGTCTGGATGGTCGACGGAGCGATGCCTACTCCGGTGCTTGCGTTTTCGGTGTTGCAAACCGGCGCTGCAGCGGGCGTGATGATCACCGGGGAAGATAGTCCCCGC